>DAIDJG010000271.1 GCA_027451445.1 Singulisphaera sp. | reverse complement strand
GTCAGGTCCTGCTGTGCGGCGAGCAGGTCGTTCAGCTTCCGTTCCAACTGGTCGATGCGTGCCTCGAGAGCTTCCGTCGTGGCCGCTTTCGCGCGTGGCTCCCCGCCCTGCGGCGCGGCAGGCGCGGATGGCGGTTCCTTGCGCTCCTGACCGACGAGGATTCCCGCGCCAGCGGCTGCGATGCCGATCGAGAGCAACCAGAGAGAGGCTGTCTTTGCACCGTTTCCGAACATGGTCACATCGCCCCTTTTCATGAACTCGCGTAACGCAATCGACACGCCGCCCGTTGCTCGGAAGTGCACAGCGGCCGCGACCGTGGCGCGTAACAGATCGACCGGAACAGCCGCCGACGCGCTCGCTGCCGACACTGTGCCGGCAGCGCCGAGCGCTGGGGCCAGTCCTCGACGCACGAGTCGAGCTCGCAGTCGCTCGCGTCCCCGCGCGAGCCGGCTCCTGACCGTGCCGAGTGGCCAGCCCAGTTGCTCCGCGGCCTGTTTGTGCGTCAGCCCCTGGAGGTCGCAGAGGACGATTGCGGTTCGGTGGTGCTCGACAAGGCGGTTGACTTCTTCGATCACCACGGAGGCGGAGTCGTCTTGCGCGACGGACGTGTACGAGGAGGGCGTCCGCTCCGCCGCCCGCTGTTCGTGCTTACGCCGGCGCGCGGCGGCCGACCGAGCGCAGGAGGCGGTTCGGTACGCCGTTCCGTACAGCCAACTGGCCGTGGACTCGCGCCGGCGGATCGAGTGCGCGTGTCGCACAAGCATAAGGAAGGTTGCCTGGAATGCGTCCTCAGCGTCGTGGGGATCGCGGAGGACGGCACGGCAAACGCGCAGAACCATCGGTCCATGGCGCTCAACGAGCGCCGTGAACGCGAGTTCCGCCGCCTCCCCCTCCCGCGTCAGGAACCGCTCGACCAACTGACCATCCGAGAGGCCTTCGGTCACACCCCAGGTGATCAGAGCATGGATCAGGCGGAACGGCTCTCCGCGTTGGTCATTCGCCACCGCTTGGGTCCCTCTTCGAACGCCTTGCCCTCTCTGTAGTGTAATGAGAGGGCAGATGCTATCCGAGATCCCCACACAAAAGGAGTCTATAGCATAGTTACCGGGTGGGTTCACCGGCGGGGGCAGCGCAGCGGCCAATTGAGAACATCGGCGCGTACTACTAGTGTACTCGATCGCTGACTCCCCACCCCCCCAACCCCCCCTTCCCAATTTTGAAGTTGCGCGTTTTGATCGAACCGCACGGAAAACGCAATGCGGCAGCGAGAGTCGACTCTCGCTGCCCGTACACCCGCAATCGTCCATTCTCCGCGAACGCTCAGCCCCGGCGCAGGAGGCGACGGAATACGCGCAACTTCAAAACTTCGCAAGGGGGGGAGTTATGAGGTTATCCCGCTTGCAACGGGTCTGGTTCAATGCGAGGGCACGTGCAGTTCGCGCGGAAACCGCGCTGAACCCGTCCAGGAGGGCCACCCGTGCTTGACGCCGTGATGATCGAGCTGCCGGACGCGATCGACGCCTCCTGGCACGAATGCCGATTTCTGACCTGCAGTGTCCTGCCGGTTCGTGTTGCCTGCAATCTGAGCTGTCCGTTCTGCTTCTCAAAGTCGTCCGTGAGCGCCCTCCGGCATGACCGCCAGGAGTGGGGTCGGCTCGATCTCATGTCGTATTATCGGTTCGCACGCGAGCGCGGCGCAACGCGACTGGTCATCACGGGTGGCGGCGAACCGCTCTTGAAGCCCGACCTCGCCGTCATGCTTGTAGAGGCGGGACGCGAATACTTCAATGAGATCGCCCTGTTTACGAATGGGACGTATCTCACTGTGGACCTGGCTGCCCGGTTACACGACGCGGGCCTGTCGTACGTGTGCTACTCACGGCACGCGACGGATGATGAGACCAACCGCATGTTGATGGGGCGCTCGGCCCCGAGCCTGGCCGACTTTTTCGAGTCGACCACCAGGGGCAAGCTCAAGGTGCGGGCGACCTGCGTCATGGCGCGCGGCTTTGTCGACAGCCGACAGGCCGTGTGGCGCCATATCGAGACGCTGCGCCGCTACGGTGTGATCGAGTTTACGTTCAAGCACACGTACGTCGCCTATGAGCGTTCCGTGTTTCAGGGGTCGGAGGAAGACCTCTGGTCACGAAGTCACCAGGTGGAGTTCGATCCGTTCGAAGGGGAAGGCGAAGTCGTCGGGACCCTACCGTGGGGTCCGGCGATCCGCCGTTTGCACGGAGTTCAGGTATGCTACTATCACGAGCCAACACCGCGTTGGGAACAGCAGCATCGGCTTTGCCGGTCGAGCAACCTGTTGTCGGACGGGTCGGTCTATGCCTCGCTGGAGGATCGGTCGAGCCTGTTGTATCGCCTGAGTGCCTGCTAGACGCGCTCAAAGGCGAGGACCTGGAACAGTTCCGGCCCCTCTTGCCCGTCGGCTACGCGGCCGGCGCCGACGCGTACCGTGCGGCGGTGGCCGGTCTCTCGGCCGAAGACCTCTCCGCGCACTACACACGCGGCCTCGAATTCTTCCACGAGACCTTTGTGCCGGAGTTGAAACAACGCCTGACGGCCTTGTCGGGCGGTGCCTGGAACCTGGCGGACGTCGTCGGCTACGCGGCCGGCAGCGACGTTGACTTCATGACGCACGTGATCGAAGCCGTCGCCGCCCGCGAGCGAGTGGTCCTTTATCCCGGTGATTGGTTTGGCTTCAAGGTGGGCTCGAGCCACCCGGAGAACCTCGTGTGGGATGAGTCCGGACGCAGTGCGCTCGCGTGCCTGTGCATCCCTTCCGTACGCAACGGTCACCTCACCCAGGAGATGGTGGAGTTCCTCGAAGCCGCCGAAGCCTGTCTCTTGAACCTGAACCTGTTCCCCACACTCGATGCCGCAGAACGCTCCGGAGCCGCCCAGGCATTGAACGGAGTGCTGGAGAAATCCCTGCTATCGATCAGCTTCAGCCGAGGCTTCGGCCTCACCGCATCGCAGTTGGGGGTCGTGCTCGTGCACCGGGATCATCCCTTCCGGAAACGGTTCGCCACGCAGTGGGATTGGTTCACCTATTTCTACAACGCGCTGGCCGCGCGGGCGTTCCTGACGCTCGATACGCGCCAACTTGAAGCCGTGGATCAGGCACGCCGCGAATGGGTCGTCGCGTGGCTCGAACAGCGCGGACTCCCGGCCCTACGCACGGGGAGTTACTACGTACGCTCGTTCCGTGTCGTTGGAGCAGTTCCCGAGGATTTGAAGGCCGTTTCGCGCGACGGGTTGGTCAGGCTCTGCTTCAAACCGCCGCAGACGTGATTCAAGTGATCGGGCGTCTTGGCGTCGCTCATAGCGTCGGGAACGTCTACGATTCTTGGCGAACCTCATGCTTGGGTTTTGCATATGTGGCGCAAAATACAAACTCCGGCCCTTTTTGGTCGCGAGCATTTCGTTGTTTTCGTGGAACGGGCGAAGCACTGATTTCGCGCCGTTGAAGCCGCTCCAGAGTAAGCTTTCGTCGTGCTTACTTGGGAGTTTCCTGACACGGAGTCTCTGGATTCAAACGTCCTCATCCAGATCGATCGGTTTAGTTGGATCAGGTACCAATCGCCTGAGCAATGCGGCTTGGAACTGCCGTTCTTCCATCGGGTCGTCGGCCCATGCGAACTGGTCGTCGCTTATTGACCGGGCTGCCTCGACGGCATCTTGATATTCGAATGCGAAAACCATTCGGCCGAGTCCGACCTCGCGATTCAAGCGGGTCTGCTCGCCGGCGCTCGTGGACTCCCGAAGTCGCCGCTCTAGCTTGTCGAGCGACTGCGATGCTTCCGACAGCGGTCCCTCGATATCGCGGATGCCGAGTTGCTCGAAGTGCTCGACTACTCTGCGGAATGACTCGCCTGGAAGGTCGTCCCAAAGTCGACGGCAGCACGCGATCGTGAAGTCCCACAGGGCGTCCGAATATCCCTGCGTCTCCAGCCAACGAATCATGGCGCGAGGATCGCACGACTCATCCCATTCTGATTCATTCATATTCTTGATATCCCGACTAATCGGTTCATAAGATCAATCGTTATGTAGGGGCGTGGGAGGTCAACGACGTCTACTTAAAACGTGGTCCAGTCGCGGTGCCGAGCGACGAAACGTGACACCGTACAGTATTCGCGGATTTCCGAGATTTCAAGCATGGCAAGTACTCCCGTCTCGGTCCGCTACCGCCACCGAACGATGGAGTGGGGGCCGGTTGCTACGTGTTGCTCCAAAGAGTCCGCTCGCTGACTTGGCGGCAAGGATTCTTGGGGATTATCGGACTCGACGCGGTCGCGGAGACGAAGGTTGGTGCCGTTGCTTGGATCGAGTTTTGTCAATAATTGAGAACACTCGTCACGCGCAAAACATAGAGCATTCAATGAGTTTGCGGTAAGCTACTCGTGCGTTGATCGAACGAACGAGAGACCGAATAACAAAGCATCCGCTGCAAACCACCGTGATTTCATGCCCGGCTAGCACCCAGGCTGATCGTGGACGCCCCACAGCAAATCAAGGTCAGGACGCGAGGTAAGCCGAAGATGAAGAGCACCGAATCGGACCCACGTTTCTACGTCGCTCAGTCGACGATTCCCGGGGCGAGGCGAGGATTATTCGCGAAGGAATCGCTCGAAGCGGGCGCTCGCCTGCACGTCATCGGCGTACTGATCCCCGCGTTGTCGATCTCCGATCAATGCACGGCGTACGCCGACGAATACAAGGTGCGCGTCGGCGACCATCTTCTGATCCCGACGGGCTGGGGTGCGATCGTCAACCATTCCGACAGCCCGAACGTCGAAAAGATCATCGAGGACGGCGCCGTCTTCATGCAGGCCCTCCGTCCGATCGCGGCGAACGAGGAGATTCTTTGTACCTACAGCGAGTATGCCCAGCGGCGCTTCGGTCCGATGTTGGAACCGCGCCACGGGTCTTAGCGCGTGTTTCCAATCGACCTGCGGGACGAGTCAAAAACCTTGGCGGAGGTTTGTCTTGATGGACCATGACCAACGGTTCAAATCCCTTTTGAAAGCGTTCTTCGCGGAATTCTTCGAGACGTTCTTCCCCGACTGGGCGGTTCGCTTCGACTTCTCGTCGGTCGATTGGCTCGAGCAGGAGGTCTTTGTCGATCCACCGCGAGGGGAACGCCGTTCCCTCGACCTCGTGGCCCGGCTCGCCTTGCGCCCCGGAGTACCGCCGCCTGTACCGGACGAGTCGACGGACCGTTGGCTCACCTTGATTCACGTCGAGGTCGAATCCCGAGACACGTCTGCGCCACTACGGCCTCGGATGTTCTCGTACTACGAGCAGCTCCGACGACGCCACAGCTTGCCGGTCCTCCCCATCGCGCTATATTTGCGAGTCGGCCTGAATGGGATCGGCTGGGACCTTTACGAGGAAATGTACTGGGACCATCGACTCGTCGCCTTCTCGTATGCGTACGTTGGCCTCCCGGCGCTTGACGGCGAGCAGTACGTCGCCGGGGAGCACGTGTTGGGCGTGGCTTTGACGGCTTTGATGAAGGTGCCCCCGGCTCGGCGCGTCGAGGTTCATGCCGAGGCGTTGCGGCGGCTGGCCGAAGCGCGGGAGAATGACTATCGGCGGTTTTTGCTGTTCGACTGCCTCGAAGCCTACGCCGCGCTCGACGATACTCAAGTCCAACAACTGGCGGAGTTACTCCAGACCGAGCGGTATCAGGGGACCCAAGCGATGGCGATCACGACGTTCGAAAGAGGTATGCAGCAGGGAATGGAGCAGGGTATGCAACAGGGGCTGCGACGGCTGCTTCAGAAACAGCTCGAAGCTCGGTTCGGTCCTTTAGGTCCGTCGGCCCAGCAGCGACTCGATAGCCTGAACGCGGACCAAATCGAGGCTTTGGGACTGACATTCGTGGACGCGCGGTCCCTTCAGGAATTGGGCCTCGAGGATTGAGGGGAGTCAAAGCACGCGGATACTGGCCGGACCTGAGATTTGAAGGGTCTGCCGGGACTGCTCAGGTCGATGGCCGCGCGCAGGCGCGGCGCCGGGTTCAGGTCAGACCCGGTTCCAGAGCCGCTCTCCGCCGAGCCACTCCTCCAGCGATTCGGCCTCCGTCACCAGGGGTTCCTCGGTCGAGTCATCGGGGACGTCGCGGATCGCCGGGCCGGCCGGGCCCGAGCAATCGAGCACAGAAAGATACTCGACACGACAAACTCGGTGTCAGATCGGTTTTCAGAGTGGACAAACTCGGTGTCAGATCGGTTTTCAGAGTGGAATCAGATCTGACAGCATGCCTCTCCCATGCCTGTCATGAATCGTTTCGCGAGCTTTCGTGTCTGTAAACCCGTGTCCCGTTAGTGCCTTCCACCGATCTGCCGTACAATCGGCCAGCGACGGGATCCGCCGCCGGCTCAGACAACGGGATGAACAACCCGCTCGAAACGGTCAGTCAGGATTTCGACGAGGCTGGTGTCAAGCTCCATGCGGGTGTCGATTGCGCAAAACCATCCTCGGGTTTCGACTGTTCGAGGTGAGACCATGCCTCTGACACCAGACGAAGTGCTCGAAAAGAACAAAGGGAAAAAGAATCTACAGTTCGAGAGGGCCGTCCAGGCTCTCTTGATCGAGGTTGAAGAAGCCATCAC
>DAIDJG010000270.1 GCA_027451445.1 Singulisphaera sp. | reverse complement strand
CAGGAGGCGCTGGCGATGCTGCGCGAGGCCAGGGCGGAGGGCAATGGACGGACCACGGTGAAGGCGCAACGCTTGTAACACGACAGCGGCAACCGAGCGGTGGGCTCGCGAGGGGTGGGAACCCGTCAGAGAATAGACGCGGTACGGCCCGGCTTCGAAGGCCGGCTTGGCTAGGAAAGACCTGGGCCAGGCGACTCGACTGTTGGGGCGGAGTAGGTACCAACGGATGCCCAAGGTTTGTGCGTCGCGCTGCAGTTCCGAGGCGTTCCGGATCTGTTCCAGACGCTGGGCTTCCTGAAGCCGGTTCGACAGGAGTGCGTCCTTCGACGGATCGCCATATTTGAAGACGTATTCGGGCCGCTCGGAGAGAGCGGCGAGCATCTTGTCCGGGTTGCGCTCCGAGTCCAGGACGACCTCGCCGCGGCCGGAGCGTTCGCGCAGAAAGAGGGTGCATCGATAGAGGCTCACGGGCATCGTTGTGTTCGTCAGCGCTCTCCCCCAAAGAGGACCCACCTGGACATCCTTGCTGAACAGGTAAGGGACGACCAGCAGTCCGGCCAGCGCGGCCAGGACGACGATTCTTGCCGCAGGAACGCGGTGTAATAGCGGCTTGATCGCGACCTCAGAGAACACCCCGCCGACCCACACGGCAACCACAAAATAGGCCCAGACGAGCGGACGATGTAGCAGTTCGTCCGATTGCGTCACAGGGTTACGGTCTGGTGCCAGCCCGAGCGCCATGATCAGGTAATTCAGGATCACAGCGAGGGGAAAAACGATGGTGGCGATCCAGGCTCGTTGCGTCATCGTGGAGTTCGCCGGATCGGACGCACTCGCTCGCGGCGCACCTCTCATGAGAAGCAGCACCGCGAGGACGACGCAGGCCGGCCCCCATGCGCCGAAGGTGCCGAGGAACAGGTGTTTGACGCCCTTGGCGGCGACCGCCAACCTGGGCGACGAAGCTGACACCGAGAACGACTCGCGGGCCGGCCCCGTGGGGAGATTGAACGCTAATTTGTTGACGTATTCAATCATTCCGGATCCATCGAGGCGCAGGATCGGGACCGCCGGGATCAGGCGCGCGAGCGAGACGACAGCAAGGAAGACGACAACAGCTCCGAGAAGCCACGCGAGCCGCCAATGCCACCGGATGGTCGAAACGAGCAGCGGCGGAGCGATCCAGATGAGGAACGCGTTGGCAACGAAGATGTGTGCTTTGTAGAACAGCACCAAACCCGCCGTGAGTAACCCCAGTCCGATTGTGCGCCGGTTCCCCGTCCGGCAGCCTTCCAGCAGAAGAAGCCAGGCGACGGCCGCGAGCGCAACTCCATAAGCTCCGGTGGGGGCGACCTGTTGGAGCCAGTGATAGCTCAGGAGTGGGTTCTTGATTCCGTACGCCGAGGCATCGGGGATCAGTAGGAGAGCGATCGTCGCGGCGAGGCCCGCGTTCGGTCCCCACCACGAACGCACGAGCGCGAATGCCGCCAGGCCTGTCAGAACGATGCCGAGGGGAATGAGAAAGCTGGTGAACGCAAGGTAGCACGGGGTCACGGTGAGCGCAGCGAGCCAGGCGGGTACGACATAGGCTGCGTAATGGTATACCTGTGCAGTTTGACCAGGCAGCATGATATTTTCAAGCGTGTTGATTCCGTGCGCATCGCGAAACACCCGGATCATAGACGCGTGCGTGAAGCTATCCAGCCACGGCTTGAAGACCATTATCCCGTGACTCTCGGTGATCGGCCGAATGGCGTCGGCCGACCAGAGCGTGGCGGCGAGCAGGCTGATGACGGTGGCCGCGAGGCTCGTCCATGCTCCGGTTCCCGATTTCGAAGGAGTGCGCGCGCGCGGAGCGCTGGCCAATCGCCAGCCCAGGATGAGCGCGGCCACGATTGCACTGTTGGCGGCGACGCCCAGGGGCGTTGCGAGCGAGAGGAAGAACAGCGCCGTCGAAACGAAAAAGAAGCCGAGAAGGAAGGTGGTCGAGAAATCATTGCACGGGTTCTGAGGGAAGATCGTCTCTGTGCAAAGCCGTCCGGCTAAGGTGCTGAGGTAGACGAGCGCGGCGAAGACGCCGAGCGGGATGGCATCGATCGTCCCGCGAGACGCGCCGCTCCAGACCCAGAAGGCCAGCGTACACGCGGCGGCGCCGAGGAGTTCGGGTCCCTTGATTCGGAGGGCGTTGACCCTCTCGGGAAGAAAGGTTGGGTTGCCATGCGGCATTACGGTTGAATCCACGGGCGTTGTGCGGTTGTGTGCATCGTGGACACCGACGCCTATCGGGATCGGACGAATCCGAGACCTCACGAACGCCGATTGCGCGCAACCGTCAGCCAAGCAGAAAGCGCCGGACCGCGCTAACCACCTGATCTTGTTCGGCCGGAGTGATCTCGTAATACAAGGGGAGCCGCAGCAAGCGCGCACTCAAGTCTTCGGTGATCGGCAAATCGCCTGGCTGGTACCCGAACTGTCGGCCCATGGTCGACCCATGCAACGGAACATAGTGGAAAATGGCATGAATCCCTGATTCATTGAGGTGTTCCATGAGTGCGTCACGGGTTTTCGCAGTGGGAAGTATCACATAATACAAGTGATAGTTGGCTTCACAGTTGGCAGGAATGGTGGGTCGCTTGAGCAAACCGGCCTGGTCGAAGTCCTGGAATCGCTCGTGGTAATAGTCGTATTTGGATCGGCGGCGTGTACGGATCTCATCGAGCAGTTCGAGCTGGGCGAACAGAAACGCGGTACAGATCTCGCTGGGAACATAGGAGGAGCCGACGTCAACCCAGCTATACTTGTCGACTTCACCTCGAAAGAATTGTTGGCGGTTGGTGCCTTTGTCGCGGATGATCTCAGCGCGCTCGATCAGGGTTGGGTCGTTGATACAGAGGGCGCCTCCTTCGCCGCAGATGTAGTTCTTGGTTTCATGAAAACTGTAGGCGCCGAGGTCGCCAATCGCGCCCAGGGCCCGTCGGTTGTAAAAGGAGTTGACCCCTTGAGCGGCGTCCTCGACGACTCGGAGGTTGTGCTTCCGGGCGATCGCCATGATGGAATCCATCGCGCAGCCGATTCCGGCGTAGTGGACGGGGAAGATTGCCCGGGTTCGCTCGGTGATGGCTTGTTCGAGTAGCGTTTCGTCCATGTTCAAGGTGTCGGGACGGATATCGACGAACACGGGCCGCGCACCCAGCCGAACGAAAGCGTTGGCCGTCGATACGAAGGTGAACGACGGGAGGATCACCTCATCACCAGGGCCCAGGTTGAGCAGCATGGCGGCCATCTCGAGCGCCGCGGTGCATGAGGGTGTGAGCATCACCCGGGGGATGTGAAATCGGTCTTCGAGCAGCCGGCTGCAACTCTTGGTGAACTGTCCGTCGCCGCCGATGTTTCCGAGAGTGACCGCCTGGGCGATGTAGTAAAGTTCCTTCCCAGCGATGAACGGCTTGTTGAAAGGGATTCGGTGTTTCATCAGGGGGGTCTCGATTGGCGTCGATGCGCGAGGTCCGCGACCGATGGCGATTGACGCAACCAATCTCAAATCGTGACTTGCTGAAGGGAATTGCAGCGACGGCGCTCGATGTTCCGAAGGCTTCACGCTGTCAATAATACAGCGTGCAAACGGGGAGTGAAAGATGTGCGCGGTGATCTCGTCGGGCGAGCGAATGCAAGCCATTCGGGACATGCTCTAGCGGCGGAGGCTCCCCGTCTGAAATAATGATTGGACCCCATCCTCGGTCTGTCGAAACCAAAATCGGATCGGCATTCGAAGATTGGGAAATCCGTATGACAAAGCTCACTCAGCGGCGCACAATCATCAACAGAGGCTGATCCGCGATGTCCGACGGCCGGTCTTTCGACGACATCGTCCGCGAGGCCCGGCTCCGGCTGCTCCGAATGCACTACGAGAGCGGCGTCGGCCATCTTGGCGGCAACCTCTCCGCGCTCGACATTTTGCTCTGCGCTTACCATCAGGTCCTCGGTCCCGACGACGTCTTCATCCTCTCCAAGGGCCATGCCGCGGGCGCCTTGTACGTGACGCTCTCCACGAAGGGTCTCGTCACCGACGACGAGCTGCGCCAGTTTCACAAGGACGGCACTCTGTTCAGCGGCCACCCGCCCCCTTCGGGCATTGCGGCGATCCCGTTCGCCACAGGTAGCCTCGGACACGGCCTCTCGCTCGCCTCGGGGATGGCCCTGGGGAAGAAGCTCAAGGGCGAACCGGGACGAGTCCTTTGCCTCACGTCTGACGGCGAGTGGAACGAGGGATCTTGCTGGGAGGCGCTTGCCTTCCTCGTGACGCATCGGCTTGATAATCTCGTGCTCATCGTCGACGCGAACGGCTTGCAAGGTTTCGGCCGTACCGAGGACGTGCTCCGCCTGGAGCCGCTCGCGGAGAAGTTTGCGGGGTTCGGCCTGAGAACGATCGAGGTCGATGGGCACAATCACGAGGCCCTTTCGCGAGCGCTTCGAGGGGGCGCGGGGGCGGTGATCGCACGCACGATCAAGGGCAAGGGTGTGTCGTTCATGGAAGACCGGATGGAGTGGCACTACCTGCCCCTCAAGGAGGCCCAGTATCTCCAGGCCGTCCGGGAGCTCGAAGGCGCATGCGCAACGTCTTCCGCGACTCGCTCGTAGCCCAGGCGGCTCGCCCTGAGTTCGTGTTCCTCACCGGCGACCTCGGGTTCATGGCGCTCGAACCGCTGCGTGCTGCGCTCGGCGCCCGGTTCATCAACGCCGGAGTCGCCGAGCAGAACATGGTATCCGTCGCTGCGGGCCTGGCGAAGGTGGGGCTCCGACCGTGGGCGTACAGCATCGCGCCGTTTCTCTACGCGCGACCCTTTGAGCAGATCCGCAACGACGTCTGCTTCCACGATTTGCCGGTCGTGCTCGTGGGCAACGGAGGGGGTTACGGCTATGGCGTGATGGGAGGGACCCACCACGCCTTGGGCGACTATGGAGCGCTGTTGACCCTGCCCAATCTCCGCGTGTTCATCCCCGCGTTCGACGAGGACGTGGTCGTGATGGTCGGTCGTTTGTTTGAGGAGCCTCATCCCGTCTACCTGCGGCTGGGCGTCTCGGAGAAGCCCGCCTCCTTGGGCTTGCCGCCCTACGCCCCCTGGCGGCGACTCGTGAGGGGAAATGGCCCTTGCTTGCTCGTGGCGGGACCACTCGTCGGCGCGATCGCTGGTGCAGCGGTTGCCCTTGATGAAGAGACCCGACCGAACATCTGGGTCCTGAGCGAGCTTCCGTTTCCGCCACCTCCGCCGGAGTTCCACGCCGACGTGCGACGTGCGGACTCCCTGATGGTTGTCGAGGAGCACGTGGCGGCTGGAGGCGTGGGGGCGATGCTTGCCCTTCACCTGCTTGGCCAGGGACAAGCGCCCCGCCGCTTTCGGCACCGGGCGGCGCTGGGGTATGTGTCCGGACGATATGGGTCGCAGCAATTTCATCGTCACGAGTGCGGCCTGGACCCTGAATCGGTCCTGGCGGACCTGATCACGACTTCGTAAAATTTTGCCTGGCGCCCAACAGATTGTGCGTGAACGTGGGAGACCCAGGGTGACCGGGGCAGAGGAGGCCGGAAGGCCGACGTGCCCCGGAAGCGTCTCGCGGCCCACCGGGGCACGTGGAGCTGCGCTCCTCTTTGCCCCGGCCACCCATCCCGCTCGTTGGGGCGCACGAACTGTTAGGCGCCAGGAAATTTTGAAGCTGCGCGTATTCCGTTGCCTTCTGCGCCTGGGATGAGCATTCGAGGAGAATGGACGATAGTCGGCGTACGGGCAGCGAAAGTCGACTCTCGCTGCCGCATCGTGTTTTTCGTACGGTTCGATCAATGCGCGCAACTTCAAAATCGTAAAAGGGCCCCGGCATGGCGCCGTCCACGGATTCCCCCCTCGACGCCAAGATCAAACGCCTCCAGGGGCCCATCCTTGTCCTGGGAGGAAGCGGCTTCGTCGGCGGGGCACTCGTGCGCGCGCTCATCCGAGTGCGTGATGATGTGTACGCCACGGCCACCCGACTGCCGGCCTGGCGTCTCGAAGGGCTCCCTCCGCAGAGTGTTCTGGTCGGGGACCTGCTCATCGACTCCCATCTCGACCAGCTCCTTCGGGTATCCAAGCCCAAGACCATCTTCGACTGCATCGCCTACGGGGCCTACTCCTTCGAGACCGACAGCGGCCTGATCTACCAGACCAACTTCAACCTGGCGACCCGCCTGCTGGACCGGCTCGACCGTTCGGCGCTCGCCTGCTACGTCCACGCCGGCAGCTCGTCGGAGTACGGCGACAACTCGTCAGGGCCCGACGAGGGCTGTCTGCCCGCCCCCAACAGCGACTACGCGGTCTCCAAGGTGGCAGCAGCCAACCTCCTGCACTACCACGGCAAAAAAAAAGGCCTGCCGTGCGTCAACCTCCGGCTCTACTCGGTCTTCGGCCCGCTCGAAGACGCCTCCCGGCTGATCCCCAATGTGATCCGGCGCGGACTCGAGGGGACCTATCCCGACTTTGTCGATCCTGACGTTTCGCGCGACTTTGTGTACATCGATGACACATGTGAAGCGTTCGTCGACGCCGCCCTCAACCTGCGCGAGGAGGACTACGGCGAGTCGTTCAACATCGGCACCGGCGTCAAGACCACGATCGGCGACGTGGCAGCGCTATCGGGGGAACTGTTCCGCATCGAGACGCCGCCACGATTCACGATGCCGAGCCGTCGCTGGGACGTGAAGGACTGGTACGCCAACATCGACAAAGCGCGTGGCCGGCTGGGCTGGGAACCCAGGACCGGGTTCTGCGAGGGCCTGGAACAGACGATCGCCTGGTACCGTGCACTGGCCGACAAGGAGGGTTACGAGCGCAGCTCCAAGATCCACGGCCTTGACACGCGCCACAGCGTCAGCGCGATCGTCGCTTGCCTCGACGACAGCGACGTGCCTCACATCCAGAACGTTTACGAGCGGTTGAAGGCCGTCTTTTCCCGGCTGAATCTCGACCATGAGATCGTGTTCGTCAACGATGGCAACTCGGCCGCGATCGAGGACGCGGTGTGCGCTCTCTCGCGCGACGACCGGCGTGTGATCGGGATCAACCACTCGCGCGAGTTCGGCAAGCAGGCGGCGTTTCGGAGTGGCATGGAAGTGGCGTCCAAGAACGCGTGCGTGCTGCTGGGAGCCAATCTCGAGGACCCGCCGGAAGTCGTCGAACAATTCGTTGCGCGCTGGCGCGAGGGCTACGACGTTGTCTACGGTCTGCGCGACCGGGCCGCGGTCCCCCCTGCCCTGGCGCTGGCGCGTCGCGTGCTGCACAACCTGTTCGATGCCTT
>DAIDJG010000269.1 GCA_027451445.1 Singulisphaera sp. | reverse complement strand
AACCAGCGGAGTCCGTTCCTCCGACCGAATCTCGACACCGCAAACAGTCTGCGTATCAGGCTTCCGTTCCATGCCCAAAAGGAAGCATCACGCGCGGTTTTCGTAAAGAGCAAGTTCCACCGGGTTATTGAGAACTGACATGAAAAAAACGTTTTGGGAACCTGGATGAACTTCTTTAGAATACGAAACGGTTACCCCAATCACACCGGAGTGATCGCTTCGATGCAAAACGGAGGTGAGGTCGCGGACCATCCCACCCCGGACGGTGAGTCCAGAAACGCTGGCGAGCCGGTAGGGGTTGCGCTGGAGCCGTTAGACGCCGGTGGTCTGCGCTCGTTGGGTAATGCATGTTTGCGCCGTGGTGAAACGGACCGTGCCGTCGGACTCCTCTGCCGGGCCGTAAAGCTCAAGCCGAGCAACCCAGCGTTTCACGTCGACCTGGCGAGCGCCTATCGCGAGCAAGCGGACTTTGCGCGGTCTGCCGGCTGTTGCCGGACCGCGCTCATGCTTAAGCCGGACGATCCCGAGGCGCTCAACGCGCTCGGGCTCGCGCTCAAGGGCCTGGGTCGCGCGGTCGAGGCGGCCGACCAGTTTCGGCGCGTGGCGGCGCTTAGCCCGCGCATGGTCGAGGCGCATTATCATCTGGGCTTGGTCCTCACTGATCAGGGTCAGCACGCGGAAGCGATCACCCAGTTGCAGCGCGCGGTCGAGCTGGCGCCGGGGCGGATTGCGTATCGGAAGCGACTTGCCGAGGTCTTGCTCAAGCAGAGTCAACCGGAACACGCGCTGCCGCATCTCCAGGAAGCCGTGCGGCTCAGGCCTGGCCTGGCCGACTTGCATTTCAAGCTCGGCAATGCCTTGCGAGACCTTAACCGGCTTGAGGACGCACGCGCGGCCTACGCGGAAGCGTTGCGCCTGGATCCGACCCTCATCGTCGCGAACGCGCGGATCGGAATCACATGGAAGCGCGAGGGGCGCCTCCATGAGGCCCTGGGGTGGTTCCGGAAGGCCGTTGAGCTGGACGCAAACAATCCTCATTTCTGGCACCGGCTCGGCGAACTCCACAACGAGCGGGACGAGCCGGAAGAAGGCGAAACGTGTTGGCGTCGGGCGCTCGCCCTGTCTCCTCCCGAGCCGGCGCCGGTGCATGTGGGTCTCGGTGTGGCCCTCCAGGATCAGGGCCTTCTCCCAGCCGCCCTGGAGCAGTTCCAGACTGCCGCCCGTCTGCAACCCGAGTTGGCATCGCCCCGGCACCATTTGGGGGTGATTCATGAGCAGCTCGGCGAGATGGCCGAGGCCGAAGAGGCCTTCCGGATGGCGCTGCGGCTGGAACCCGACTTCGCGGCGCCGTTTTCCCGGCTGGCGACCATGCTGCGTGACAAGCTCGCTGAACCCGATCTTGTGTTGCTCGAGAGTCGTCTCGCCGATCCAAAGTTGAAAGAGAGGCCGAGAACCCGGCTGTTGTTTGCTTTGGCCCATGTGCTCGACTCGCGTGGGGACTACACGCGGGCCGCCGAATTATTGCGCGAGGCCAACGCCTTGGCCCTAAAGTGGGCGGATGGTTATCACGCATACGATCCGGCCGACCACGAACGGTTCATCGACGCGCTTGCCCGCGAGTTCAGCAGCGCGTTCTTTCAACGCACAGCGCACACGGGTTCCTCGACGCGCCGGCCGGTGTTCATCTTCGGTCTGCCGCGATCGGGCACAACGCTGGTGGAACAGGTCCTTGCGAGTCATCCCAAAATCCACGGCGCCGGCGAGCTTCGGCTCGCGCGTCAGTCGTTCGACGCGATTCCGTCCGTCCTCGGCCGCTCGGTGCCGCCTCTCCACGGCGTCGCCTACCTCGACGGACCGGCTATCGGAAAGTTGGCCGAGCAACACCTGGCCAAGCTCCACGAGCTCGACGGCGGGGCGGCAGAACGCATTGTGGACAAGATGCCCGACAATTATCAGCAACTGGGATTCCTCGCAACGCTGTTTCCCAGAGCTGTGTTCATCCACTGCCGGCGCGATCTGCGCGACATTGCGGTGTCGTGCTGGCTGACGGATTTCAGCAGCATCCGTTGGGCCAATGATCCCGCGCACATCGCGGAGCGGTTCCGGGGATACCGGCGCTTGATGGACCACTGGCGATCGGTCTTGCCGGTGCCGCTCCACGAAGTGCAGTACGAGGAGACGGTGGCCGATCTCGAGGGCGTAACGCGCCGCCTGCTGGCGGCGTGCGAGCTGGATTGGGACCCGGCCTGCCTCGAATTCTACCGGACGCGTCGGCCGGTGCGGACCGCCAGCATCGCCCAAGTGCGTCAGCCGGTCTACACGAGCTCAGTCGCTCGTTGGCGCAACTACGAACGTGAGCTCGGGGCGTTGTTTGACGCCCTGCCGGTCAACGACGCCGGGCCGGCCTGATCGCCGAGCCGCGGGAAAGGAACCGGGCTGCGTACGACATGACGCGGGTCGCTTATGTGAACTGGCCGTCGGATCAGACGACGGGCGGCGTCAAAACGACGTTCCGTCATGTTGAAGCCCTGCGCTGCGCGGGCGTCGACGCCTATGTCGCAACCGAGAACGGGCGCGGCCCGACCTGGTTTGAAACCACGGCCCCCGTGCTGCCCCTGACCCATATCGCGTACTTTTCGGACATTATGGTTTTTCCCGAGAACAACAGCGGGATGCTGAAACGGTTCGCCGCCTGGCCTAACAGGAAGATCGTGTTCTGTCAGAATCAGCACATGATCTATCGAGGGTTGGACGGACGGGATGACTACAGTGCGTTCGGCGTGGAGGCCATGCTTTGCACCGGGACGAGAACCGCCGCGTTTTGCCGCCGCCGTTGCCCCGGGCTGAAACTGTTCACGCTGACCAATGCGGTCGACCGGCGCATGTTCCGGCCGTGCGAGCCGAAGCAGTTGCAAATTGCCTTCGCGCCTCGCAAGCGTCCGGCGGAAGCATCGATCATCCAGGACCTCTTCCAGGCTGAGCATCCTGAGTTTCGCTCGATTCCGTGGATCCGCGTCGCTGGTTTACCCGAGACGGAGGTCGCGCGCATCCTGGGCGAGTCGGCGCTTTACCTCGCGCTCTCTCGGTTCGAATCGTTTTCGCTTTCGGTGCTCGAAGCGTTTGCCAGCGATTGCGTCGTGGCGGGCTTCAGTGGAGTGGGCATCAGTGACTACGTCACTGAGAGCAATGGCTACTGGGCGCCCGAGGACGATTGCGCCGAGGCCGCCAGCCAGCTTGCCCAGGCGGTCCGGACCGTCGTCGAGGGAGCGGACCGGCTGGACGTCGTGCGCAAGGCAGTCACAGATACGCTGAATCACTATGATCATGTGCGATTTACAGAGGGTTTGCTGGAGAGCTGGCGCGCTTTGCTGGACGATGGTACGACACGACCGTTATTGCCGGTTACAAATACGGGCGCCGATGAACCTGTGAACCTGCTGGATTCCGGCGGCCGGGATATCTAAGCTGGACGATCCCGAAACGCGTGATCGAAACGTAACCCGAGCGAGCCGTAATATCCCTATGAGCGATTTACTAACGACGGCGGTTGCGTTTCACCGGGCGGGGCAATGGGAGCCGGCGGCCCGGTTGTATCATGAAGTGCTTGCGCAGGACGAATCGAACGCCGACGTACTCCATTTGATCGGGGTCTTAAGCCACCAGCGCGGCGACCATGTACGTGCAATCGAGTGGATCGGCCGCGCGATCGCGCTGCAAGCCGGGGTGCCGGCGTTCCACTCGAACCTTGCCGAAGCTCACCGTGCCCTCGGACAGTGGGCGGAAGCCGCCGAATCGTGTCGCGCCGCCCTGCAATTGAGGCCCGACTATCCCGAGGCCCTTTGCAACCTGGGGCTTTGCTCGCACGCGCTGGGCTTCCGTTTCGAGGCCATTGAGCAGTTCCGCCACGCCTTGCAGCTCAGGCCGGACAACGCGGCCGTTCATAACAATCTCGGCATCGTGCTCCGGGAGCTTGGCCGGGATGGCGAGGCGGTCGAGCACTTTCAAACGGCGATCGCGCAAGAGCCCGACTTCGCCCCGCCCCGCACGAACCTGGGCCAGTGGCTGCTCGATCGTGGTCGCAACGACGAAGCGCTGGTGCATTGTCAGGAGGCCGTGCGTCTCGAGCCGGACCTGGCGGCCATGCACCACAATCTGGGTAATGTCCTGCGCGTCATGGAACGGCTCGATGAGGCACGCGGCGCCTACCTCGAAGCCGTCCGGCTCAACCCCGACCTGGCCGAAGCGCACGCTCGTCTGGGAGCGATCCTCCGGCGCGAGCGGCAGCCTTGGGACGCGCTCCCCTGGCTCAAGAACGCCGTGCGCCTCGAGCCGGACAACGCCGCGTTCTGGGAATTCCTGGCGGAGGCTTACGCGGAGGTCGACGAATTCGCCGAGGCCATCCCGTGCTGGGAACGGGTGCTGGAACTGGCCCCGGTCAACCTGGCGAGCCATCATCGCGCACTCGGAACGGCCTTTCAGCACGAGGGCCGTTTCGTCGAAGCGGGCGAACGTTACCGCACCGCCCTCGTGCTGCAACCCAATCTGGCGGCAGCCCATGTCGACCTTGGCTGGCTGCATGAGGAACTCGGCGACTTCAATATCTCCGAGGCCGCATATCGGGCCGCATTGAAGTTGCGGCCGAAGTTCCCGCTACCCATTGCCCGACTGGCGACCCTGCTGCGCGGCGATTTGCCCGACGACGATCTCAAGGATTTGGAGAGCCGACTCGATGACCCGGACCTCCTCGATCGCGGGCGCGCGAACCTGCTTTTCGGCCTGGCTCACGTCCTTGATGGTCGCGGTGAATACCCACGCGCCGCCGACTGCGCCCGCCAAGCGAACGAGATCACACTCAACCTGGAACCGGATCGCCGTGCCTACAGCCCTGTCGACCACGCACAATTTGTCGACGGACTCATGCAGACGTTTAACGCTGCCTTCTTTACGCGGTTGGGTCAGGCCGGACTGGAAACGCACCGGCCGGTGTTCATCGTCGGTCTGCCACGCTCGGGCACCACGCTCCTCGAACAGGTCCTCGCCAGCCACCCTCAGGTGTACGGGGCCGGCGAGCTGAACCTGGCCCGGCGCTCGTTCGAGAGCGTCCCTGCCACCGTGGGCCGGCCAGGTCCGACGCTTTCGTGCGCCTCGCATCTCGACGCTGACTCGGTCCGCCGGATCGCTGAGCGGCATATCCAGAGTCTGAACGAAAAGGATGAGAATCGATTCGACCGGATCGTGGATAAGATGCCCGACAACGTCTTCTATCTCGGTCTACTCGCGGTCATGTTTCCTAACGCCGTGTTCATTCACTGCCGGCGCGACCTGCGCGACATTGCTGTCTCATGCTGGATGACCCATTTCACCGGGATTCGGTGGGCCAATAGCATCGAGCATATCGCCACGCGCTTCCGGGAGTACGTGCGGCTGGTGGATCACTGGCGATCGGTCCTGCCGGTCACCCTACACGAGGTTGACTATGAGGAGACGGTCACTGACCTCGAAAGGGTCGCGCGCCGGCTCCTTTCGGCCTGCGGCCTGCCGTGGGACCCGGCCTGCCTGGAGTTCCACCGAACGCGCCGGGTCGTCCGCACAGCGAGCATTACCCAGGTGCGTCGACCCGTGTACCAGAAATCCGTCGCACGCTGGCGCCGCTATGAGAACTCGCTCGCGAACCTGTTTGCCGCGCTGCCGCCGGAACCGCGAGAGCGCTCGTAAGCAGCCCGCAGCCTATGAAACGGTTTACGAAGCGACGGCAGCCTGGTACGGCAGCACCGCCGGGCTGTCATCCGGCGGCGCCTCCGATCCCGACGCGCTGTGAGGAGCGTATGACTTCTCCTCGACGACCTCCGCTTTGAGGAGCAAATTGATCCGCCGCTTGAGCGCGGCCCGGCGGTCATTGCTTCGGTAGACCGACTGCGCCAGCGCAACGAACCGCGGGCCAAAGTCGTTGTTGCGGTCGCACGCCCGGATGTCATCTTCGATCACCCAGAGTGCTTCGTTGACCGATTTCAGTTCCGCCGTCAACGCCAGCAATTCGTCTGAGGGCACGATCACGCGGTCGCGCGCGGCAGACAGCGACGCGAGCTCAGCGTGCACGTGCTGGAGTTTGGCCGGATCTTCGATGCGTTCAGACTTGATCTGAAGGATTGTGATCTTGTCGATCAACTCACCCGGCGCGACCTCGATGTTCACTGCGCGGACTTCCGGCGTCGCTGGCACGAGTTTGCGCAGCTCGGCCGCAATCCGTTCGAAGACCGGGGGCCAGACCATGTGCTCCGATTGGCGGAAGATCCGCATGGTGGGATACCAGGGGTTGTCCTCGCGTATGGTGAGCCAGCGCCAGTCGGGCGTCGTCGAGACCGCCATCCAGACCGGTACGCCCAGGGCGCCGGCCAGATGCGCCACGGCGGTGTCCGACGTGATGAACAGGTCCAGGTTCTTCATTACGGCCGCGGTGTCGAGGAAGGGGCCGGTCTCGTTGTCGAGCCGGCTGCCCAGGTCGGTGACCTCGAACGTGGCATCCTTGAGCTGCTCGCTGCCGAAGTTCTTCTGGATGCTGAAGAGGCGCACGCCCGGCACCTTCGACAGCGGCTCGAAGTGCCGTAAGGGGATCGAGCGGTGGCGGTCGCCGGCGTACTTGGGGTTTCCTTGCCAGTTGATCCCAACCTTGAACTCCTTCACATCGGCCAGCTCGCGCCGCCACTTTTCCAGCAGCTCGGGGTCGGGCGCGAGGTAAGGCACTTCCGCGGGGATCTTGTCGAGCGCCGTGCCGAGTAGTCCGGGGAGAGTCAGCATCGGAGCGAAGACGTCGTAGTCGGGAAGGGGCTGTCCCTGCGCGACGAGATGGTCGATGTGCGGACAATTGGCCAACAGTTTCAGCAAGCGCTCGGGGCATTCGAGGATGACCGTCCCTCCCTGCTCTTTCAACAGCCGGGCAAACCGGATGAACTGGATCGTGTCGCCGTTTCCCTGCTCGGTGATCAAGAGGATGCGCCGGCCGTTGAGGGGAAAGCCGTTCCAGAGAGGCATGATCAGCGGCCGGTTGGTCAGCTTCCGTTTTCGCCACCGCCACTCGTACTCGGCCCACCCCTGGGCGTAGTTCCCTTTGCGTAACCACGTCAACGCTCGGTTCATGTGAGCGTCGATATGATTTGGATTCAGGCGGATGCACTCGGTGTAGCTGGCCACGGCGTCATCGAAGCGGCCCATCTCGGAGAATGTGATCCCCTGGTTGTTGTAGGCGTCGGTGTAGCGCGGTTTGATCCGGATCGCGGTCCGGTAGCATTCGAGGCTGTCTTCGAACTGGCTCATATTCCGGAGGGCGTTGCCCATGTTGTTGTGTGCTTCGGCATATTCCGGGCGGTATTCCAGGGCCTTGCGGTAACTCGCGACTGCGTCTTCGTACTTGCTCTGGCGCGCGAGCGCGATGCCCAGGTCGTTGTGGACCTCGGGGTACTCGGGCCGGAGCCGGAGCGCCTCCTGGTAGCAGGCGATCGCGTCTTTGTACTTTTCCTGGCGGACGAGCGCGATACCCTTGGCTTTGTGGATTTTCGGGTCTCTGGGGCGCACTCTGAGCGCCCGGTCGTAGGCCTCGACGGCCTCGCCCAATCGCCGGAGATCCGAGAGGGCGTTGCCGAGGTTGCACAGTGCTTCGACGTATTCGGGCTTGAGCCGCACGGCCTGACGAAAGCTGATCACCGCAGCCTCATGCTTGCCGGAGGTCGCGAGGGCGATGCCCAGATTGTTATGCGCCTCAGGGTAATCGGGCCGCAGGCGCAGGGCTTCCTGGTAGCTCTGGATGGCGTCCTCGTGCTTCCCCTTGTGCTTGAGGGCGATGCCCAGATTGTTATGCGCCTCGGGATACACGGCGCGGCGTTTCAAGGCCTCGCGGAAGCAGGCGATCGCTTCGTCGAGCTTGCCCTTGTTGCGCAGGGCGTTGCCGAGGTTGTTGTGTGCGTCGGGATATTCGGGGCGGAGTCGCAAGGCGGCCCGGTAGCTGGCAGCGGCCTCGTCGTGGCGGCCCAAGCGAGCGAGGATGATCCCGAGGTCGTTGTGGGTCTCCGCGTCGGGAACGGTCTTGAGCACGTGGCGATAGGCGTCGACCGCGTCGCCCAGCTTGTTGCGCTTGGCGCAGAGAGACGCGAGGTGCTTGGCGGCGGTCGCGAGTTGTGGGTTGGCCGCCAGTGCCTGGCGATAGGCCTCCATGGCCTCGTCCCACTTTCCCTGGCGTCCGAGCGCGACGCCCAGGTTGAAGCAAGCCTCTGCAAATTCCGGCCGAGCCAGGACCGCCTTGCGGTAGTGGGCCGTGGCCGCATCGAGCTGGCCACGAGAGGCGAGCACATTACCCAGGTCGTTATGCGCCTCGGGGAACTCGGGGCGCAACTCCAGCGCCCGCTGAAATCCCATCGTCGCCTCTTCGAGGCGGCCCAGCCCCAGATGGGCCCCTCCGTGGTAGTAGTGGTAATCGGCGTTCGTATTGTCAAGTGCAAGCGCTTTGCTGATGGCACTAATGGCGGCGTCCAGGCGGCCGTCTCGGAACGCGATCATCCCGAGCGCAAACAACATCTCGGCGTTGGCGGGAGTGGTCTCGAGGAACTGTTGAAAGGTCTCTTCAAACCGCCCCTCGGGCGTGGTTGGCGGCTGTACGGCACCGATCGCCAGCCGCTTTTCCGGCATCGTCATTGCTCTCACCTCGTGATGTTGTCGCCCGCCCCGAATGCGCCGGGCCTTGTCGACCGCTGCTCCGAGAGGAAAAAGAAGGCCCGACACCCCGATCCCGCGGCTTTCCGCCCACGCCGCACGACGAGCATGCACGACGACGCGCCTCGGCCCTTCGCTTGCGCTTCCACACATTGTAATGCGCGACGACGGGTCAGTGGTAAAGATCTCACTCCAAAAATCACGTTGAAGACGAAATCCGCTGAACGACCTTTCGTGCGTTGAGAACTAACGCGGATTCACGCCGGTTTTTCAGCCTCGACGTTGGGTGTTCGAGATTCAGACCGCGCGCGCCGTATTACATAATAAGTTGAAGCCAGAGTTTGGTTTGTGCAAATCTAAGGTCCATCGCTTGAGCGGTTGGAGAAAATATTTTAGCCACTTCTTAAAAATTAGTCTTGTAATCCATGAAGTGCCTTGTCTAAATACCCCATGCGAGCGGGGAGTGCCTTAGAATGTGAGGCCGGTCGTCGCATGTTTCGGGCACCGGCTCATGTGAGTGGCGGGTTGTGACAATCCCGTGAACGTCTAGTCGGGTCACTCCACTTTCGTAGTGGCACAGCGATTCTTCGGGACCGTTCGTTTTCACGAGCGTTCCGTTTGAGGCGATAGTCGACGGTAGCGCGAGCGGTCGAGCGGAGGGTGCGTGGCTTCCACCGTGCATCCCAGCAGGGTCCTTGTGCGCGCTGCGCGTCAACGACGAGCTCCGATCAGGCACCTCAGGATCAACCGCGATGGCTCGGAAACGTCGGGATAAGCGACCGGACCGCAAGCACAGTCTCGATCATTTGCATCTTGCGCTGGAAGCACATCGATCCTCGAGTACGTTCCTGTTCAGCGTCGGTTTTTTGCCGATTGAGATGCTGCTGCCTCCGGGTTACGGGCAGGTTGCGGGAGCGACCGAAACGACGTTTTCGCCGCCGCCACCAAGCGCCTCCGTCGCTGGCCCCGACGACGCGGCAGCCACGCAACAGTCGCAACCCGACGACTCGGGGTGGCTGACAAAGAGCGACGCCTTGCCCGTCCCGTCAGACAGTGCGGCTTATACGTATCAAGAGGATACGTCTTCACTTCCCACGGCCGAGCAGGAAGATTCGAATCCCCTCTCGGCTCCTCCCGCGGCCAGTCCAGTCCAGGGCGGGGGGCCGCTCCAGAGCGGGGGAGGCGGATCCGCGGCTGGCGGCTACGGGAACGGGGGGACTGCGGCGAATGATGGCGCTCAGGGGCAGCCCAATTCGGGGGCGCTTGGGGCTGCCGTTTCGGGGAACTCCCACCTCGGCAACGAGTCCGCCCGAAGCGCCGCGGCTTTCCCGGCTCACCGTGTCAAGACGACGGTCAAGACGCCGGCCACGCACACGAAAACCACGGTCTCCGGCCTGCCCACGCCCAGCAGCCAGGGGCCCGCGCCGAACATGTCGAACCCGGGTTCCGGTCATCCGGCCCACCCCCCCACCCGACAGCCTCATCCCGGCAACACGCTGCCGCTGCCGGCCTTGCCGACACCCGGCTCGGCCACGTCGCGCACGGGAAGCTCGGGATCGTCGTCGGGGACGACGAGCCCGCTCGGCAAGCTCAAGGTTCACCAGTTCCATCAGTACTCCCCACCCGGCACAAGCACGACCGCGGGGGCAACATCGACGTCGACATCCTCGACGAGTGCCAACAGCGGTACATCGAGCAGCACCAATACGACGAGCACGCAGGGCACGTCGCACGCGTTCCCCACGAGCCCTTTAACGGGAGGCGTCTCGGGAGGCTCAGCACTCCTGTCCAGCCCTTCGCTCGGCTTCGGGACGAGCACAAGCAGCAGCGCGAGCGCGGGGGCGTCCTCGGCGACCAACACCTCGACGGGAAGCGGCAAGGCGAAAAGCGGGGGCGTCGCCGTCCCCTATCCCACCGGGCCCGGGTTGGGGCAGTCGACGTTCCTGTCCAGCCCCTCGCTCGGCTTCGGCGCAAACTCGAGCGGTGGTTCGCCCGGCAGTGTGTCGTCAGCCACAAACACCGCGACAGGCGGCGGCAAGACAAGTGGTGCGGGCGTCTCGGTCCATTACCCCACGGGGTCGGGTTCGGGGCAAGCGACGCTCCTGTCCAGCCCGTCGCTCAGCTTCGGTTCGAGTACGAGCCGTTTACCGAGCCCGGCGTCTCAGAGCTCTAGCCAGAACACTCCGGCAACCTCAGGAACGACCGGTTCCGCGCTCATGCCCAGCCCCGCGCTGAGCGGGGGAACGGGCAGCTCGAGCGCGACGAGCTCCAGCAGTTCGGGCAGCTCGAGCACATCGCCGGCGGCGTCGGGCACGAGCAGTTCGTCGGGTGTCCTCACCGCGTCCGCGCCCTCTCGGTCTGCGCCGGAAATGACCCAGCCGGCCGGTGGCGGGAATGCCAGCGTCTTCAGCCAGGTCTTCGGTTTCCAGCCCGGAGCGCCCTACAACAACCCCTACGACATCAAGCCCGCGCAGACCGGCGCCGATGCCCCCTTCAGCACGCTGAACGCCCTGGTACTCAGCTACGTCGATAGCGCCCTGGCCAGTCTCAACATCGGCGACACCAGTGGCACGACCCAGTCCGGCTCCGACGATTGGACTGACGTCACCGGTAACGATGGCATCGGCAACTTCGATTTCACGGCGCTCGGCAACTGGATCCTCTCCGGCTCCTACACCTCCGGCAGCTTCGGTACGGCTGACACCGAGACGCTCAGCTATTCGTTCCACGACTCGGGAATGACCCCGGACGGAGTGACGTTCACACTCGACGACTCAGGCTCGGCAACGCTCACCGTCTCCGGAGACGGAGATACCGCGAGCCACAACCTGACGGACGACGTCACCGGGGCGGACTGCTACACCCTGACTGACGGCACAGACACCTCCGGCGGATCCGGCGTCACTTTCAACGACAGCTCCTCCGCGACCGACTTCGGCGGCGACAGCTTTTCGCTCCATGACCTGCAACTGGAAAGCCTCGACTCCTTCGGTTCCATCACCGGCGGCAGCGACTCCTACTCCTGGGGCGAGGACGGCAGCGACACCGACACGATCAACGACTCGCAGACCGAAGGGGGCAGCGGAGACGGTGTCCAGGAGAACGCCAACGACTCCGGCAGCGCGACCGACACCGAGTCCTATGGCTTCCACGCCTCAGGGAGCGACGCCCTCGGCCTCGGCGGTTTCCTCAGCTCGGGGAATAACCGGTTCACCTGGACCGAGAACGACCAGGAGACGGAGACCGACACCGGGAGCGACGCCGAGACGGATTCCGTCGAGGAAGACCAGACCTCCCTCCAGGACGACTTCCAGGTCACGACCACCGTCACGGCCAACACGACCGAGTCCGGCAGCGAAAGCGACACCGCCGAGTCGGACGGCGGTCTTTCCTGGTCCCAAGGCATCTCCGAGTCCTACCAGTCGAGTGAGAGCGAGTCCGCGACCGAATCCAGCTCCGACAGCGAAATCGACACGCTTCAGACCGGCCTGGACAACCTGAACGACAAGACGAACGCCAATGACAGCGCTCAGGACTCGGACTCGGGCGTCGTCCTGGTAAACGTGACCACCTCGGGCTCTCCCTCCACGAGCGGCGGCATCGTCACCGGCGGCAGCGTGCAGACCAGTTGGGGCGAGACCGTCTCCGACACCGATACCCTCTGCGACACCGAGAGTGAGTCCGCGAGTGATTCCGAGTCGGACGCCGTCGTCATGGCGGAGGAAGAAGGAGGCGACCAGCAGAACGACTCGGCCAACGACAACGCCACTGAAACCGTTACCGACACTGGCTCGACCACCGAGTCCCAGACCGGTACGGCCAACCTCGGCTCCTTCGGCCTCATCGCCAGCGCTTTCAACACCCTCAACTTCAACAGCGGCTTCTCCGACGAGCTTTCGGCCACCGACGAGGCGAGCGACTCCTACAGCGAAGATGAGTCCCAGACCGATGTGGTGTTCCAGGGCGAGCAGATCGATGAACTGGTCGGTGGCGGCCAGGATAACGAGTCGGCACAAGAGAGCGACAGCAACACCGGCGAGAGCAGCCTCTCCGGTGGCATCATCAACCTGGGGCCCGACGGCATCCTCGTCGGCTCGTCCGGAACCACATCCTCCCAGGACGAAGACCAGCCGACCGAGACGATCCAGGAGGAGGATGAGGCGTCCGATGGCGAACTCGATGAGACGACCGACGACGCGGGAGACACGGGCGAGTCCAGACTCTCCGACACGTCGAACAACGACGATACAATCATCCTCGGAGGTGTCGATAGCACCGAAGAGACGGTCAACGACGACTTCGCGATCAACTTCACGGCCGGCGCGATCACCGGCGTCACCGACAACGCCACGATCGCCGACAAAATCGACGATCAGGACAACGAAACCGTCGACGTCAATGACGAGGCCACGAACGACGCGAGCGAGCATGACCAACAAGGGCCCGATTCCGAGAAGCTGAACGAGTCGACGACCGAGAATGACGAGGTCTCGCGCAACGAGAGCGACGACGTCTCCGGGAACGAGACCGACATCGACGGACTGACTCTTAACTTCTCCGGCGGCTCGATCGCGGGCGGAAATGAAAACCTTTCCGTCAGCGAGTCGATGAGTGTCGACCAGGAGGCGAGCGAGACCGACGACGACAACGTCTCTGATGACGCGACCGAGACGGACGCCATTCCCCAGAACGAGGCGACGGATTCCGCGCAGAGCGAAGACGAGAGCCAGCAGACGACCACCGAACAGGGAACCGACACCGGCTCGTCCGTCGACTCCCTCATCGCCACCCTGGGCGCCGGAGGAGCGATCACGGGCGGTACGAACATCTCAAACGGCAGCCAGATCTACCTCCCTTCCGTGGTCTATGAGGGCAACGACCAGGCGACCGAGGAAGACGAAGACACCGACAATCAAACGGTCGGCAATTCCGAGGAGTCGGACAGCTTTACCGACGACCAATCGGACTCGCTCAACGACTCCGGGAACGCCTCAGAGAGCGCCAGCTCCAGCGACCAGGAAAGTGCCAGCCTGGGAGACGACGGCTTCATCGTCAATGGCCAGGTGATCTTGAACACCTCGGTGAGCGTCGAGGGCACCGAGGAGGATAACGACTCCGTCAGCGACGACAGTTCCGAGTCCGACTCCCTCAGCGACGGCGAGATCGGCGATCAGGTCACCGACGATTACAACGACGAGCAGACGGACTCGACGGCTGACGAAGAGAGCGCAACCAGCAATGCGAGCGCCTTGAACCTCGACAGTCTGGCTCTAGGCGCCCTGGGAGCCATCACCAGCGGCAACCTGTTCAGCTCGGTGAGCGAGCATGACACGAGCGAAGACACGGCGACCGAGTCGGATTCCGCGTCCGACTCGGAGAGGGAGAGCCAGAGCGAGACGGTCGCCGGCGACACGATCGACGATCACTCGGAGGACGACAACACCAACAACGACAACGCCACGATCGAGTCGTCCGGCAACACCGATTTGCAGGTCGTCACCGGACTTGCGCTGGGCCTCGCCGGCCTGGTCACCGACGGCACGATCGCGACGGAGGGCAACGACAGCGTCACCAGCGAGGAGAACGACACCGACAGCATCGGCGACACCGCGACGGAGTCGGAGTCTCAGAGCGATTCCCTGGCCGCCGAGGATACGGCGGTCACCAACGATGAGAACGTCGACACCGCGACCGACACGGTCGATGACGAAGGCTCGGCGACTTATGGAGACCAATTCTCGGATGTGCTGACCCTGGGCCTGGCCGGCCTCATCGCCAGCGGTACCTTGAGCTTCGACGAGCAGAGCAACGACACGAACGACTCGAACGCCGAGGAAACCGACACCGAGAGCGTCAGCGATTCCGAGGAAGGGTCGGTCCAGAGCGGCGGTGGGGGCGCGTTCAGCGGTGAAGAGAACCTCGGCCAGGAGAACCAGAACGACAGGCAGACCGAGACCCAGTCCGAGTCCATGGACGAAGCGGATAACGCCACCGATACCACGGAGGTTGAGGATTCGGAGGTCCAATACCTGGGCGCGGGGGGCGTTATTGCCAGCGGCGAAATCGACCAGCAGAACGACCAGAGCGACGAGGCACGCGCGACCTACGACGTCAGCGACCAGGAATCCGCCAGCGACACCTCCACCACCGAGGAGCTCGCCGATGGCGGGAACGCGGAGGGAATGGGCGGCGCGGCCCAGACCGCAGAGAACGCGAGTCAGGACGAGGGCGAGGACGACGTCCAAGGCCACGGCAAGAACACGACCGAGGCCGTCTACGGCCTCGTCGAGACGCTCGGGCTCGGGGGCACGGTCCAGAATGGGTCCGAAAACACCAGCCTGGAGTCGTCCCTCGACGAGTCGAACACAGAAACCCTGACCGACACGGACACCGTCACCGAATCGCTCGATGCCGATGGCAACATCGGTCTCACCGATACCCTTACCGACACCACGACGGAGACCGACAGCCAGAGCGACACGTCCGACGACGACAAAATCCTCGATATCGGCACCCACGGCACCATTACCAGTGGTACCGAGGTCGGCAGCGACGACCAGGAATCCGAGGGTGAGTACGAGCTGGAAGGCAGCGGGGTCGAGACGGGTAGCGACACGTCCACCAGCCTGGACGGTGAATTCGAGGACTCCGGCAGCGGCGACTCGAACCAGTCCAGGGACCAGAACTGGACCTTCGACCGCGGGCCCGAAGGCTCCATCGTCGAAGGCTCCCTCGATGCCAGCTACGACTCCGGACAGAGTGACCACTTCCAGCAGTCCATCGACGAGGGCGACGCCCAATACGCCGACCTCGACAACGGACCGAGCGCCGATGCGGGATACTCGCGCGAGGCCGTCACCAACGATATCTTCGAGGCCAACGACGACGTCCAGGCCCAGCTCGGCGGCGACGGCACCATCGCCGACGGCACCAATTCCTACGTCTGGAGCCAGGACAACTCCGTCCGCAACAGCCTCGACGCCAGCGGCGACAATATCGACGTCAAGGACGAAGGCAGCGATGCCTTCCTCATCAACGAGACCGGTACCGAGGAGCTCGGCGACGACGGCTCCGTCACCGGCGGCGACGACAACTTCACCTGGAACCAGGACGGATCGGACGACTACCACCTCGAACAGGAAGGCGACGGATCACACAACTATAGCCTCGACATCGTCGACGTCGTTCAGGCCAACTGGCACGACACCGGCGAGGATAAGCTCGGCAAGGACGACTCCGTCGACGTCGGACACGACCACTACCACTGGACCAGCTACCGATCCGACGCCTACGACCTCAACGACGAGGGGAGCCACGAAGGGGGCGACGTCTCCGACGGATTCGCATACGAAGGGGAAAACACCGAGTCCCAGTACCTCTCCGACGAGGGAGACGACCGGGTCCACGGCGAAGAGGTCAGCGGGTCCGACCACTTCCAGTTCGACGACTCGTCCCACGACGCCGCCAGCGTCGACAACGAGTACGAGAGTGCCGCCGAGGACGGCAACACCCAGAGCGATTCGCTCGAAGCCAGCGCCGAGGACGACAGCTCCCTCAGCGAGGATGGGGGCAGGAGCATCGGCGACGGCGAAACCCGCACGTATGCCTCCGACGACTACAGCGACGAGTTCACCTCCCACTTCCAGCTCGACTTCAGCGACCACGACCTCAACGACGGCTCCCGTAGCGGCGAGGACGAAGACGTCATCTGGACCGGCGAAGCCAGCGGCGGACAGTCCCACTCCTTCACCGCCTCGGGCGAGACCACCAGTGAGGGCGAGCACGAGCACGCCGACTATTCCTACACCGAGGATGACCGCGGCTCAAACTCCGAGACCGAGGACGGCGGCGGCACCGCGCCCTGGGATGAATCCTTCGGATACGAAGGACACAACACCGACTCCTTCAATAACTACGTCGAGTACTCCGATTCCCACGACGTTCACGAAAACCACCACACCGCATACGCCAGTGACGATGAGTTCGGCAACGCCGAGGACGACGGCTCGATCTTCGTCGACGACAGCGGCGGAGGCGAATGGGAGCCGTTCAGCGGCGCCGCCGGCGGCGACTCCACGCTGGTCGTCACCGACTACGACCTCGTCGGCCACAAGGACCACCTCTCCTACATCGAGGACAGCGTCACCACCGACGCCGACGAGCACAACGATACCCCGTGGAACCTCCCTGGACCGGGCGAGTACGTCTGGTACGGCGAGGAGGTCTCCACCGTTCTCTCCGAAGTCGACAGCATCGACGGACGCGTCGCCCCAGGCCTCCTCCAATGGGCCGAGGCCAAGGTCCTCTTCGGCACCTACGCCGGCGCGACCTATGCCGGAGCCGCCTATGACGGCTCCAATTTCGTCGTCACGGCGCATTACCCGTCGGGCTCCTCGAGCGAGATGAGCGGCGGCGAATCGACCGACGCCCCCACGCACCCAGCGGCCTACGGCTTCTCCCGCGTCAGCACCACCGACGGCCTGGTCCCCCTGACCGGCGCGGGGACCTTGCTCGGCAGCTCCGAGGAGGAGCTGGCGCGTCAGCAAGACTTCGCCACCGGCGGCACCCACGACGACGGCGTCAGCCAGAGCGCGCCCCCCTTGCGCGTCGACGAAGCCGCCCTGCAAGGAGACCTTGCCGCGGCCTTGACACCCTTCGCCGGCAAGCGGCCGGCGCACGGAAGCCATGAATCGTCGAGTTCGACCAGTCCCCCGACCTCCACGAGTTCGTCGAGCTCCTCGTCCAGCAGCACGACCTCCACGAGCACCTCCACGTGGGGCACGGACTTCCCGAGCCCCACCAGCCCAAGCTCTCCGACTTCCCCCTCCAGCCCCACGACTCCCAGCAGCGGAACCACGCCGACTGGCGGGGGTTCCACAGGCACGGGTGGAGGCGGATCTGGCGGCACCGGTGGAGGTGGATCTGGCGGTACCGGTGGCGGTGGATCTGGCGGTACCGGTGGCGGCGGCGGGACGGGCGGGTCTGGTGGCGGTGGCTCCGGCGGGAGTGGTGGCGGAGGCGGTACGGGCGGTTCTGGCGGCGGTGGAGGCACGGGCGGCGGCGGTACCGGTGGGTCTGGCGGCGGCGGGTCCACCAGCGACGGCGGCTCCGTCGGTGACGGCTCCAGCGTCTCTCAGTCCACGAGCCATAACACCAGCACCTCAGTCTCCACCAGCGATCGAAGCTCCTCACACAGCCCCGAGGAGGTCATGCCCTCGGCCGCCCTTGGAGGTGCCGACTCGGCAACAGCCAACACGGCCGTGTCCCGTTCTCGACACGGCGGCGTCAGCGTCTCGGCCGGCCAGCTCGATATCTCACTCTCGAGCCAGCAGCCGACCGCGGTCGGCCCCCACGCCCTCGCCCAGGAGCCAAGCCAGCCGGCCCACGGACACACGACCACAACGGGCCATGTCCCCGGAGCGGCCGACGTCACCGCAGCACCGTCGCATCACGCAAACAACCTCCGCTCCTCGTCCCAGGCCACCACGCCGGCCACCACGCCCGCGGCGGGCTCACCGGCCGACCTGACCGGCCAGTCCGATGGCGGCTCCTTCAATCCCTCCATCGACCCGGGAGGCGCAGGACGCAATCCCTTCGTCGGGCCCGAGGGCGACCTGATTGCCTCCAACGGACAGCCCGCGCCCTCACCTTCGGCCGTCGGCACCGCGTCCGTCGTCGCGCAGAGCGATGCCTCGGGCAACACCACCCTCTACGGCTACAACGCCCGCGGCGAGCTCGTCTCCGTCACCAACGCTAACGGCAACGCCACCCACACCGGTTACAACGCCCGCGGCGAAGTCGTCTCCGTCAAAGACCCCGACGGCAACGTCACCACTTATGATTACAACACCCAGGGACAACTCATCACCGAGACCGACCCCCTGGGGCATTCCACCGTCTACAGCTACGACACCCACAACCGCATCGCCTCCGAGACTGACCCCGACGGCAACCTGCGCACCTTCTTCTACGACGACCAGAACCGCATCGTCGCCGAGAACTGGTACAACGCCGCCGGCCAGCAAGTCGACGCGCTGAGGTTTGTCTATAACAACGAAGGTGAGCTGGTCGCCGCTTCCAACGACGCAGGCGCCTACACGTTCGCCTACGACTCCCAGGGCCGTCTCGTCCACGAGACCGAGCCCTTCGGCCAGTGGCTCGACTTCCAGTACCGCGACGGCGGCCAAACCGTCCGCATGACCGACTCCGCGGGCGGAGTCGTGGTGTCTCATTACGACACCTCCGGCCGGTTGATCGATCGCTTCCTGCACTCGCCGGGCGCCGACACCATCGGCGGCTCCCTGGCCTACAACCCCGACGGCTCCCTCGCCAGCACCACCCGCGTCGACGCCGGCAACGTCGTCGGCGCCGCCGAGTACGGCTACAGTAACGGTGAATTGAGTCAGATCGTCAACGTCGACGGCGCCGACAACCTTATCGCCGGCTTCACCTACGCCTACAACGCCGACGAACAACTCGTCGCCGAGACCGATTACCGTCCCGGCGGGACCGTCGGTGGGGAGGGGACATCGTCTTCGAGTGATGCGGGGACCACGACCCACGACGGCTACGACGCCAGCGGCCAGCTCGTCAGCGCCGGCGCCCAGAGCTACAGCTACGACCCCAACGGCAACCGCACAGGTGGCGGGAACGTCGTGGGAGCCGGCAATCAGTTGCTCTCCGACGGCACCTGGAACTACTCGTACGATGCCGACGGCAACCTCGTCGCCAAGTACGATCCCTCTACAGGTGTGACGTGGACGTATGCCTACGACGACGCCCATCGGCTCACCACGGCGACCGAAACGGACGCCTCGGGGGCGCTGCTCTACCAAGTGAACTTCGCCTATGACGTCTTCGGCAATCTCATCCAGCAGACCGTGGTCACGCCGGGGAGTACGTCGGCGAGCGTGCAGCGCTACGCCTACAACGGCCAGCAGGTGTGGGCCGACTTTAACGGAAACAACCAGGCGCCGACGCAGTACCTCACGGGTACGTCAGTGAATGATGTGCTGGCGCGGGTGCAGTCGAACGGATCGGTGGGCTGGTACGTGACCGATCGTCTGGGGTCCGTGCGCGACATCGTGAACAGCACGGGGGACGTTCTGGACAGCGTCACCTACGATGCGTACGGGAACATCACGTCGGAGAGCGATCCTTCGGAGGGTGATCGGTTCAAGTTTGCGGGGATGCAGCAGTTTAGCGCGATCACGGGGCTGTACAACGACCACGCGCGGGTGTACGACCCGGCGACGGGGCGGTTCACTGTCCCGGATCCGTCGGGATTCGACGCTGGAGACACGAACATTTATCGATATGTGGGCAACAACGCTCCAAACTGCGTCGATCAAAATGGACTCTTCTCACTTGGGATTTCAGTTTTCGGATACGACGTCGGAGAGACTGCAACGGAATACATCAAGGGGGTTGGCTCTACCTTATATGCAGAGGGTCGAGGAGCAGTCAACGCGACCAAAGAGGTGATTTTCGTCGCCAGTGACACGATAAGGCTCGGCAAGCAAGTGGTCAGGAACGTCACCGGAATTGGCGGGCAAGAAGAGTATAAGAGCCAACTCGTCCGAGGTGCACTCGACGCCCACGATCATGGATATGGTTCCGAGACCAAAGACGCCGCCCTGGCTGCGTACACTGCGAACGCGGTTGAGGACACGCTGTCACTCGGTGCGAAACCGGTCTATGAGGCAGGAAAGAAATCGTATGAACAGAACGATCCCACACCTCTTGCGGAATCCCTCGGCGCAGTCGGAGCTGGCGTCGTCATTGGCAAGGTTGTGGGTGACGCATTGCCGGTGCGTCCGAAAGAGACCGCTCCCGTTGTCGAGTCGCCGACTCCAAACAGCGTGCCTAATGTCGAACCTCCGCCCCTATCGGAACCGCCCCCTCCACCCGTTCCAAAGCCGACACCCACTCCGGAGCCGGCGCCTCCGCCAGCTCCAGAGACAACGCCCACTTCGGAGCCGGCGCCTTCGCGCGCTCCAGAGGCAACGCCTTCGCCTGCCACCGAGCCGACACCGCCGCCAGAATCTGCTAAACTCTCTTGCTTTCCCGCTGGGACGCGAGTGGCGACGGCCAACGGGTTAAAGCCCATCGAGACGATCGTCGAAGGAGAATTTGTCTGGGCATTCGATCTGATCGCCAGCGAATGGCAGCTTCGTCGCGTTCTCCAGACCTACTCCCGTCCATGTAGAGGTAACGCGATCGCGGTGACTGTAGCGGGAGAGATCATTGAGTCGACAGCACGCCACCCTTACTTTGTGGTTCACGGCGCGAATTTGGAACTGCGTCCACCCTTGGAGCAGTGCCGAGTGCCAATTGGAGCCACGACACCCGGTCGTTGGGTCGACGCTCGGGATTTACGAATCGGCGACGAACTTCTTCTTCGCGATGGACGCATTGAGCCTGTCGAACAGGTGCGGCCTTACCTTTTCTTTGAATTGGTGTATAATTTCCATGTCGACGACCTTCAATGCTACGCTGTCGGTCACTCGCGTGTCCTTGTACACAACAGCAACACTGACGAGGGTGGACCGGCTCAAAACAGATTCAGAGACAAAATCGATGAATTGGTGTCTGCGTCGAAGCCGTCACAACGTGTTCTTGGTGACCTTCCAACTAGACCAGCCCCTGTAGTTCCGCGCTCGAGACTTCTGGCGCAAGCCGCTGAGCGTCTTGGATTCCGGCGGACGAACTTTCGTTCACATGGTCAGCCTGTGTACACAGATGGGAGGCGTTTTATCACGCCTGATGTTGACTCGCACGCAGGAGGAGCATTCAAGATGGCCGATTCCGTTGAGAATCTCGGACAGAGACAGACAAGAATGGGCACATACGATGAGAACCTGAACAGAATTGGGGATTAACGATGATCTCCGTGCGCGCGACGAAATTCAACCCGAAGAACCGAGACGATCAAGGGCGCTACCTTGTCGACGAGTTTACTTCAATCTCAGATATTGGCAAAACATACGACAATCATCAACTAACTCCACAATTGTATATATTGAATGAAGACAGTTATGTAAATTGTGTTAGGAATTTCATGACTGCTGCAGGCATCAAGCGCATGTGGATCTCGGATTTGGAGGACAAAAGGAGATTGGGAAAATGTAATATTGATGTCGAGAGGCTTCGGCCGACGAACGTCATGGTGATCTACGATGGAATGTCGGTAGAGGAAGAAAATATCGACAAGATTGTTCGGTTGAATTTAAGAGAGTTGATCTGGTGTAAGCTCATTGACGATAATGGATCATATGTTCATTTTGGATATGATTTTTATATGTATATTCGTGATAATTCAAATAGTTTAAATCTAGCAATTCCACCTCAGGGAATTTTTTATGAGGAAATTGCATCTCCTTATGAATAAACGAGACGGAGATGAAAACGGGACATTTCTAAGGAGGATCCGGGGTGAAGCTTTGTTTTTGGTTTTTCGTTAACTCGGCCTCGTCCAGGAAGGGGACGGCAAGCACGACTACAGCCTCGACGTCCTTGACGTCGTCAATGCCACCTGGAACGACACCGGTGAGGACTAGCTCGGCAAGGACGACAAAGTCGACGTCGGCTGCGACAGCTACCAGTGGGAAAGCGAACGATCCGACACCTACGATGTCAGCAATTCCGGCGAAAACGAAGATGGTGACGTGTCCGACGGCTTCGACTACGAGGGATTCAACTCCGACGAACAGAACGTCGACGACTCCGGCCAGGACCGCGTGAGAGCGATCGCGATAATCGATGCGTCGGTCAGGCTCAGCGACGAGAGATGTCCCCGTCACGCGGGTGGGACCAGGGAGTACCGGCGGCCTTTTCTCCGGGAGGCGTGAGTTGTCGATGGAAGTCCGGACAGGTCGACATCCCCGTCAGAGACGTTGCTCAGCAACCGCGCTTCTCCCATCGATTACCGCGGCCACACACAATCAGGCCAAAGAACGCTCTTTAAGTTCGAGGGGGCTTGGTCGACAAGCGCCCGCACTTGGGAGAATCTCAGCTCGACATCCATGCGCAACGTCCGATAAGGATGTCATTATGTTCGATTCAATCTGACGGTTTTGCGGATTCTGCACGGTATTCCACATGTCTGCTAGACATGAGTGGGGCCAAGGTGATGAGGCCCTCGAAGAGCTGCGGATGTTTCGCTGTTCGTCAGCCATTGAATTCGCTTCATTGGGGCCATGGAGATGAGGCCGTGGAAGAGGCCTGATTCTTGGGGTCGGATGCGTCGTAAACAGAGCTTCAATGGGGCCACGGCGATGAGGCCGTGGAAGAGAACAGATGACGGGGATCAACTTTGGCGGCACGATCAAGCTTCAATGGGGCCACGGCGATGAGGCCGTGGAAGAGGTAAATCCCGCTATCGCTATTCGTGCTCTAGCCGCGCTTCAATGGGGCCACGGCGATGAGGCCGTGGAAGAGGCTGGCGGCCAACCCGGGCACCATCGGGCCGGTGAAGCTTCAATGGGGCCACGGCGATGAGGCCGTGGAAGAGAAGGAGTCTCCCGCCGAACGAGAAGCCCGCGTGCAGCTTCAATGGGGCCACGGCGATGAGGCCGTGGAAGAGTGGCAGGATCGCGACAAACCTTACCGTGATCCACGAGCTTCAATGGGGCCACGGCGATGAGGCCGTGGAAGAGATCTCCGTAGTTCGGCCGATCGCACAGCATAAT
>DAIDJG010000268.1 GCA_027451445.1 Singulisphaera sp. | reverse complement strand
GTGCTGAGCGCGTCATCGACCGTGGGCGCCGAGTCGTTCGAGAGATCGCTTTCGGCGAGCGCCGCCGTATCCGTCGTGCCAAGCCCCTCGAACGATTGATAGCTGTCCAGCGTCTCGTTGCTATCGCCGGTCGTGGTCGATGAGATCTCGCCAGCCCCCGACGCGTTTTGGCCCGTGCCGATGGCCACAAGGGACAGTGAGCCCTCAATTGCGACGGTTTTCGAGACGCCCAGTCCCACGGCAATGCTGCTCACCGTTCGAGTACTCTGCGCGTCGACGTCAATATTTCCTTCCGCGAACACTTTGGCCCCGGCCCCGATGAACGACGCGAGGCTATTCTGCACGGTCAACACGTCGAAGGCCCCGCCAATGCCAGTTCCGCCGGTGCCCGTGACCCCTCCTAAGTCATCAGTGGCCGTGAATGAATCGACCGCCAAGACGGTAACGTCTTGTGAAGTGCTGTCATAAGCGCTGTCCTGGTTCACAAGTGCCGTCTGCGTTGTTGAGTTCTCGATCGCCGCGGCGGTGTTGGCCTTGAAGTCGCCGTACTGCACAGTGCCGTTGATCTCGAAACTTGGGCCGCCCGAGAGGTTGTAATTGAATGTCAAGAGCTTGACGGTGTGGCTGGCCTCGACGTCGGTGGTGCCCTTCGCGTTGGTCGTCGCACCGAGGATCGTCGCGGTCGTGGAGGTGGTGTCGGTCAGCAGGCTGATGGCACCGCCGCCCCCGTACGCGGCGGCGTTCACCCCTCCGATATGGGGCTGCAATAGCGCGCTGTCAAACGCGTCGACGGACAGGCTATTGCCCGCGTCGACCGTGGCGACGGAGATGTATGCTTCGTTCGTGTCTGCGAGCTTGAAACGCCCGGCAGCACCCGACAATGTTATCCCTTTCACACCAGCGGCTGCACCGAAGGCTATGTCGTACTGTGTTTCGGATGTGATCGTCTCGACGGCCACATTGCCGTCGGCGATCACCGTGCCGAGTGCGTCCGCCGTGTTGGAATCCGTGATGTACGCTGTGGTGGTGTTGGTCATCTCCACGTTATCGACGGCAGCCGCGGCGTCGCCCGCGCCGGAGAGCGTCAAGCTCAATGCACCGGCGCCCAAATAATCGGAGGGAGTCGTCTTCTGCTGGGCCTTGACCCATACGTCGTCCGCGCTCGTGGCATTCGCGTCGTCGATGTACGCTTCGGTTGTGTCGTGAATGTAGGATGTCACAATGTTGATCGCGATCGCTTCGAAGCCGCTCTCACCGACGACGAGTGAGCCGTTCGTGATCGTCTCGCTATCGCTGGCTTCGACCGCCAAGCCCTGGAAATCTGCTGTGCTGGCATTGTCGCTTGAATCCCAGTCCGTCAGCGCCACCGTCGCCGAGTTATTGCCACGGGCATAGACCGTCGAATCGGCAACGTAGGCCTTGGTCGTATTATGGAGGTCGTTGACGATCACCGATCCCGCATTGCCGAACTGCGAGGACGAGATGCCGATCCCCAGCGCCCCGGCGTAGTTGCCGACGGTTCCGTTCTGGTTCGACAGCAGGATGAGGTTCTCCCAGGCGTCGACCGTTGAATTGATGATGGTCGCTTCAACATCGTTCGTGATGTACGCCACGCCGGACGAACCCGCTGAGGCTGCTTTCTGCGACACGCCTAGCCCGACCGCGATCGTCAAGATACTGGCGTCGCCGTCCGCCGCGACCCCAATGTTCCCTCCCGAGGCGGTCACGGTCGAGCCGCTGATCGTGGCATCCACGGTATCGTCGACCTGATCATAGGCGATCGACAGACCCACGCTCGCAACCTTCGCGTAGGCCGCACCCACCGCCTGCGACTTGATTGTCGAGGTGTCCGACGCAGTCACTACGATGTTGCCGGTCTTCGCAGTGACGGTCGAGCCATCGGTGATCGACGCGGTCAGATCCTGGCTGGTGACGTTGTAGGTGAACGACCCGCCGAGAGCGAACGTATTGCCCCCCGCCCCACCCGCTGCAAGCGACTCAATTGAGGCGGTATCGGTCGTCGCAACGTCCACCGTGCCGGTCGCGGTGACCGTCGCATCATCGAGGGTAGCCACTTCGGTATTGTCGATCTTGTCGATGCCAATCGCCGCGCCAATGCTGGCGTTCGTGCCGGCGTTGAGTCCGAAGCTGGTGATCGCCAGCGAGCCGGCTAGCGAATAGATGCTCGGGTCGTCCGTAACCGTAACGTTGAAGCTGTCCGCAGTCACACCGATGCTCTTCTTGCGCTCGATCGACGCTTCGGTCCGGGTGTTGACGTAATTCACGCTGAAGCTCAGCGAGACGGCCAACGCGAACCCGAGGCCCTGGCCGGTGCTCGATGCATAGCCGGCCGCCACACTGTAGAGCGTGTTCGTGTTGGACGCCTCCACGTCGACATCACCGCCGGCGCTGACATCGCTGTCGCTAATGATGGCCTGCGTTCCGTCCCCGTCGTGGATGTCGTTCACGGCAATCGCTGCGCCAAATGCGCTCTGGACGTTGACGCTGGAATACCCATACGCCGCCGAAATCGTGCCCGCAACCGCGATCGTCTCGCCATGCGCGGTCGCTGTGACGTCGACGGTGCCGCCGGTGGCAATGACGACGCTGCCCGACTCGATGGTGGCCGTGGTGTTGTTATCAACGTCGTTGACCGCAACTGAACCCGCGCTCGAAACCTTGCCCGAAACGCCCGAGCCGCCGAGTGCGGCGGCGACCATCGTGACCTTGTTTTCGCCGCTCACCGCAACGTTCTTGCTGGCGGTGACCGTCGCGTTATCGATCGCGGCCGTCACGTCGTTCTCGACCACGTTGATCACGACCGACCCTGCCCCGCCCCCCGAGTTGCTGTTGGCGCTCGCGAGGGCGACAGCCCCAGCGCCGACGTAGATGCCCGTATCATCATAGGCGCTCACGTCCACCGTGCCGGTGGTCGTCACCGTGGCGTCGCGGATCTCGGCCACTGTCGCGTCGATGACCACATTGATCGAGAGATCGCCGGCGCCGGCACCCTCAAACTTCAGAGTCGCATTCCCCTCATCGACGCTCTCGCCCGCGCCGTTGGCACCCGGTTCGCTCGCCTTCGACACGCTCGCCGCGAGCGAGACCGAGATGATCTGGCCCGTATTGTCGGCACCCACGAGCAGGCTGCCGCCCGTCGTGACCGACCCGCCGGCGGTAAAGGCACCCTTGAGCTCCTGCCCGGAGCCGGTGGCCGTCGACGGGTCGAGGGTGATCGCGACGTCATCGGCCGCGTTGGTCGCGGAGCTGGCGAGCTCGATGTGCTCGCTGTCGATCGCGATCACGTAGTAGGTGTGGCCGTTCGTGAGGCCGCTGATTGCCGCGCCACCGTTCGTCTCGTAGACGACCTTGTCGCCGGTATTGAAGTTTTGGGGCGTCGTGAAGGCGATCTCGTTGTCGCTGGGGTCCACGGTCGGCGTGGGACGGAACACGGCCGCGATGGCGTGATCGGTGCCGGTCGCCGTCGAGGCGTCGAGCGTCACGACGGTCGGATTGGTCGCCGTTGCTTCGCCATAGGTATCCGCGAGCTCGATGGTGGTCGCGTTCACGGCCACGACGTAGTAGATCTGCCCCACGTTCAGACCATCGATGGGAGTACCGCCGCCGGACGTGTACTCGACTTCCTGGCCCGTGGTAAAGCCGTCGTCATAACCGAGGTTGATCTCATTGCCGGAGACCGCCGTCGCAGGGTTGAACGCAAGGCCGATGCCGTGGGTCGACTCGGAGGTCCCCGATGGACTGAGCGCCAGCCGGAAGTCGTTCGAGCCGCTGGTCGCGGCCGCCGTCAGCGAGAGCCGGTTATCGGTCAGGAAGAACTGCCCCTCCGCGGCACCCGTGCCATTGATGGAGATGCGGACCGTCTCATCCGTGATCGAGTTGTACGACGCCATCCCCGTGGTTTCGGTGAGGCTGATGGGGATACCGTCGATCGCGTTCTGGTAGCTCGAGGCGAGCTGCACCTTGGTATCGAGGTTCGAGAGTGATGGACTCGAGGACAGGTTGATGATGTAGTAGGTCTGACCACTCGTCAGGCCGCCGATCGCGGTACCGTTTTCCGCATCGTAGACCACAGGCTCGCCCGTCGTGTAGCCAGCCTCGGTGTCGAGCTCGATCGTATCGTAAGTGCTGTCGCCGTTGTTGCTGAGCAACTGGCTGGGGATGAACTGCCGTGTCTGGCCCAGGTCGGCGTTCGACGCGCTGTCGGCCAGCGCAAGCGTCTCGCCGTCGACGGCGATCGCGTAGTACAGGTCGCCGCTCGTGAGGCCGCTGATCGCCGTCCCGTTGGGCGACTGGTAGCGAACCGGGTCGCCGGTGTCGAAGTTGTCCTGGGAACCAAAGTTGATCGTGTTGTACGTCGAGTCGACCGCGGTCGACGGCTGATCGATCCCCACCATGAGGGAGTGGGCCTGGCCGCTCACGCCGGTGGGATCGAGCGCGATCGGATCGTTGGCGATCGCGTTCGCGTAGCTGCTGGCGAGCTCGACCGTCGTGCTGCTGGTCACGATTGCGTAGTAGACCTGCCCGTCGGTCAGGCCCCCCACCGCGGTGTCGCCACCGCTGGAGTACAGGACGGGCTCGCCGGTACTCAGGCCGCTGTTCGAGCTCACTTCGATTTCGTTGTTGGCGACCTGCGACGAGGGAGTAAAGAAGATCGCGTTGTCGTTGACCGCATCACCATACGTGTCGGCCAGGGCGATCGTCGTGCTATTGATGGGAATCACGTAGTACGTGGTGCCGCTCGTGAGGCCGCCGATGGACGTGCCGCCGTTGCTGTTGTAGGTGACGCTATCACCGAGTTGGTAGCCGTCAGTGTAACCCAGGTTGATCGTATTCGTCGTACCGCCCGTGACGGCGGTACTGGGATCGAAGTACGTCGAGGGATCGTTCTCCGCCTCGAGCGCCGAGCGGCCGAGGGTGACAACGTCGGACGAATTCGGATTGACGTAGTAGGTCTCGCCATCGTTGAGTCCGCTGATCGCCGTATCGCCGCCGGACGTATAGACGACCGCATCGCCCGCGGTGAACCCGTCGGTGTAACCCAGGTCGATCTGGCTGTTCGAGTCAACGCCCACGCCCGGTGCGAAGTTGCCGGGGCTGAGCGACTCGGTGTTATCGCCGAGGATCGCTTTCGTGTTGCGCTGGACGACATCCACGACGGTGGAGATACCCACGCCGGTATTCCGGCTGAACGTCAGGCCGCCGGCGCCGTTGTACAGGTCGGAATTGTCCTGGGCGACGACCAGCATGTTCAGGCTGGTGTAGTCATAATTCGAATCGCTCCCGGTAATGAAGGTGTCGGACGTGGTCAACGACCCGTCGTGGTTGGAGTCGAGCACATCAAGGTTATTGGCCACGGCGAGGCTATCGTACGAGGAGGGGCGGAGCGACTGGCCCGGACCGCCGGAACCGCTCGTCAACGTGATGGCCGTGCCCGCTTCGGCGTTCGCCTGGGTCGTGGCAAGCTTGTACGAATCCGCCCCCGTGACGATCACATAGTACGTGGTATCGTTGGTCAGGCCGCCGATGGTGTTGCCGCCGCCGTTGCTGTACACAACCGGCTGGCCCGTTGTCAGGTTGTGGGCGAAGCCGAGAGTGATCGTCTGATCGTCGGCGCCGATCACGCCGCTGCCGGTCGAGTCGAACCCGGGGTAGAGGCTGTGGGCCCTGCCCGTGGTGCCGGTCAAGCTCAGGGGAATGATGACCGGCGTGGCGGCCGTGGCGTTGGCATAGGTGCTGGCGAGCTCGATGGTATTGGAGCTCACGTAGACGACATAGTACGTGTCACCTTCCGTCAAGCCATTGATCGGCGTGCCGCCGCCGTCGTCGTAAATCACCGCGTCGCCGGTGGCGAGCCCATGATCGTACGGGAGGGTAATCTCGTTGGAGGCGACTCGCTCCACGGGGTCGCCGTTGCTGTCGGTCGTGTATTCCTCGGTAGGGTCGAACTGGGGGACGTCGCTGATGATGTAATCGGTGCCGCCGGAGATGTCATTGTTGTCCTTGGCGATCCGCACGTCACCGCTGCCCAGGCTGATCGTGGCGCCCGGGCTCACCTGCGCAATCGTCGTGTTATCGAAGCTCAACCCCAAACCTGCCCCGTTGAAGCCGAAGTTCGCGGCCTGGCCCCCCTGGACGCCCAGCGTGATGGTGCCGTCGTCGTTGTTGGATTCGACCAGCATGCTCGCGGCCGTGACCTTCGCGCCGTCGTCGACCTCGGCGTCCACGTCGTTCGTGTAGTCATTGACGGCAATGGCCACGCCGATGCCGTTGCCGGAGGAGGCGTTGTTGAACGTGACCCAGGGCGAGCCGGCGAGGTTGAGCGAGTCGTTCTTGTCGTTCGCGTACACGCTCAGGCCGCCGGTGGCCGTGATCGTCGCATCCTGGCTCACGATGGCCTGGCTCGTCGCACTTGGGACGTAGATGTCGATCGACCCGCCCCACGCCGATTGCGTGGCGCTGCTGAGCGCCTCGGCCCAGTTGCTGAAGAAGCCGTTCTGGATGCCGAAGTTGAAGTTGAGCTTGCTCGTGATCGTGGACAGGCCTTGCCATTTATAGTAGTTGATATCGAGCGGGGTCTCGCTCTCGGACTGCACCAGTACGTCGCCCGCGGCCTCGACGGTGGCCCCTTGATCGACGTAGGCATAAGCGTTGTTGTTCAGGAAGCCGACCGACACTGCGCCGCTACGGCCGGACCGCCGCGAGGAGATGTTCTGGTCGCCGACCTTGTAGGAGTTGAGATAGCTGATGGCGCTGTAGCGGGGAGAATCGGTGGAGGTGCCCTCGACGTCGACGTCGCCGGTGGTCGAGTGGACCACCGAGTCGGTGCCGATCCGGGCCGTGCTGTTGTCGGTGACGTAAGCGACGCTGACTGCGGCCGAGAGCCCGAAATTCTGCTCGGAGGTCGACTTCAGGTTCGTTTCATTGTTTTTCTGTCGGGTCAGGTTCGCGTAAATCGTTGTGAGGGGCGTGCTGCCCAACACGTACTGCAACGCCCGGTTCGCGACCGACGAACCCACCGTGGAGCTGGAGGCAACCTTGTCGTTGGTCGTGGTGATGTGCGAGTTGATATCGAGGGCGCCGGCGGCGGTGACGGTACTCGAGTCGACAGCGGCGGTCGAATTGTTCGTATCGACGTCCACCGAGACTGCAGTGCCGAGGGTGCCATCCGAGTAGGCGGCGGACGACGTATTGACCGTGTGGTCCTTGGAGATGCTGGTCGAGATCGTCAGCGCGCCGCCCGAGTTGATCGTCGAGCCGCCCTCGACTTCGGCCGAAGCCGTGGCCGACATCTCACCGATGGCCAGCGTGACGTTCCCCTTCTCGTTCACTGCGCTGATGCCGGCGAGCGACTGCTGGGCCGAGACAAACAGACCGCTGTTGGCGTAGCTGGTGATCGTGGTGTCGCCCGTCGTGGTGATCTTCGCTCCATTCTCGATGGTGGTCGTCGCGGACGGGTTGGAAACGCCGTACGCCACCGCAAACAAGACGGTGATCGACTCGATCGACGCGTACGTAGAGGTGTTGTTGATAACCGACAAGGTGCTGGCGTTGATGCTGCCGCCGCTGATCGTGATGTCCGAGTCGGCCGTCGACTTGGCTTCCCCTCCGATCAGCGCCAGGCTGCCGAAGTAGCTCGACGTAAAGCTCTGGGCACTCCCGGTGTATTCGACGTCGCTGTCGGAGTTGGAATTCAACGTCACGGCGCCGCCGTCGATCGTCGCACTCGTGAGGGTAATCGAGGTTGACGTGCTGGTGATCGCGATCACCGAATTAGGGAAGTTTGCGGTATCGGTCGCATCGAAGGTGATCGAACCCGCTGTGTACGTGCCCGTTGCCTGCGTGAGCAGTTCGGCCCCGCTGTCGACTGCGATCGTGGGAGCCGTGAGCGAGAGGTTGCCCGAGTCGCCGCCCGAACTCCCCGTCAGCTCATCGGTGACGTTCGCGGCCAGGAAGCGCGTCGAGACGACCGCATTGGAGTACACCTCGATGTCGCTGCCGGAGACGGTCAGGTCGCCGCCGTCGGTCGTCATCGAATCAAGATAGAGTGTACCGGAAAGACTGGTAGCATCGATCGCGACGGAATACCCGGCGCTCGGGACGGTCGAGCCGCCGAAGCTCGACGAGAAGTTCGTGTTGTCGGTGCTCCACTCCACGTCGCCGCCGGAGGTCTCGACATAAACGGTATCGCCGGTCGAACCGTTGCTTGTGAACGTGATCGTTCCATTGCTATAGGCGGCCGTGACGGACAGAAGCACACGGTCTTCCAGCTCAACCGCGTCCCACTCGAGGCCCAGCCAGAAGCGAACCCTGCGCCGGGCACCCCGGACGAGCCGGTGTGCACGGTCGCGCCGCCCCCCTTCACAGGAGGTCGTCCTCGGAAACTCCGGCAGCCCTCGCCCCCGCGGCGGCTGACCGGACAAGCTGAGAAAGCGGCGAATCAACCATCCCCAACCGCGTTGAAAACGAAACATGTGCCTGACACCTTTGTCGGGGCCGCAGGCAGCGCACGTCGCCCGCCTGCGACATTCGGGTCGAGATGTTGGTTCCCGGCTAAGATCATTATAGGTCAAAACAACCTATTTGATATCGGCCACTTTGACGTCCTGCCCGGTCAACTCCGCCTCGGGGGCTTGGCGGTTGACCGCACTCCTGGTTCTTGGCTAAATTCAGCTTGGCAAGGCGAGCCGCCGTGGCCGCCGCAGTTTCGGACGGCGCGGACCTCAAGCGCCCGCGGTGTCTCCGTCCACGATTTTCCTAAACGCAACGCATCGAGCGTCGTCGACTCGAATCGCTGTAAATGCGTTTTCGTTGCTGCTTCGGTTCACACCAGCCGGTTTCTCCGATCCGCTCCGCCTCGGTTCAACACGCTCCAGCACACCAAGGAGGGTGCCGCACTCGACCGGTTCACTCCGCCTCGGTGTCGCGTTAACCGTGTGTTGTCCCAAATCAACATCGGGACCGTACGAACTACCGGGCGCCGGATCGAGAAGGGCATCCAGAACTGCGTCGGACAGGTCATCAAGTTGATGGATTCGATCTTCGCACTGCACACATATTTCCAGGTGCTCAGCAATGTCATCCAGCAACGGCTCGGGCAAGTCGCCGAGGAGAAAGGCACGAAGCCGCTCCTCCGGAGGACAGGGTTGGGTGAGAAGGGACCGGACGGGGCGAACGTCGTCAGAATCCATGCTGCTTGCCAATCGGGTGTTCCCAGCAAACGGATGTTGAGGATGTCGGTCCGCTACTTAAGTAAACGGCGAGTTGTGACACGACTTTGAACAGGTGGAAGGATCGAGCCAGGTGTCCGACACCCCCACCTCCCTGAGCTTGCTGGATCGCGTGCGGGATCGCGATCAGGAGGCCTGGCAGCGCCTCATTTACATGTACGCGCCTCTGGTCCGGTTCTGGTGCCGGCGCTGGGGGGTGGACCCGTCGGACGTGGACGATCTGCAACAGGAGATCTTCCTCGCCGTATCCGTCGGCCTGGTCTCGTTCCGCAAGGTTGAGCCGGGCGACACCTTCCGGGGCTGGCTCAAGGTCATCGCCTATCGGAAATTCCTCGATCACTGCCGAGCCCGCAAACGCCAGCCGCCCGCGGCCAGCACCGAGGAGGTCCCTCGAGATCTGTGCGCTCCTGGCAACGTCGGGGCGCAGGAGGACGACCCACCCGATGAGGTACGCCGCGTTCATCACCGGGCTTTGGAGCTCGTCCGCGGCGAGTTCGAGGAGCGAACGTGGCTGGCGTTCTGGAAGTGCGCCGTCGAAGGTGGAACCCCGGACGAAATCAGCCAGGAGATGCGCATGACCCCCGCCGCCGTCCGCAAAGCCAAGTCGCGGGTCCTCCGCCGGCTCAAGGAAGAACTGGGCGATTTCCTGGGATGAGGGCGCGCGGATGACGGGGGCGGATTCCCCGCGTTATCGCGCGCAGCCGGCACACACCAACCCGAACCGATAGAGAGTATCATATACTTATTAATCTATTACGCTTCGGTTTAGTGTCAGAACTGGTCGCGGGGTGTCCATAGCGCGAATCACCCTACAGGCGCTTCGCTTCCTTCTGCAAAATCAGGAATGCCATTCCATCGAGCGGATCGAGCTTGAGCAGCAGCCGCGCCCGGTCTGATTCACCGCGGGTCATGCCGCGTGCCCATTCGTCGGCCTGCGTGCGCCAGCGCAGGGCTTCGTCGCAATGTCCGAGCCGCGACTCAGCCAGGGCAAGGACGAGGTAGTTGACCGAGCGGGCATCGGCGGACGGGTTCAGTTCGAGCGAGCGCCGGCAGTGACGCACGGCATCGTCGTAATGGCCTGCGCGGTAATTGGCCAGGCCGAGGATATGCCAGTCGATCCAGTCTTCGATCCTCGCCGTCCGCGCACGAGCGAGCTCTTCGATGCCACCGGGGTCCGTCGCTTTTTCTCCGACCAATGCGAGCGTCCGGATCACGTCCTTCACGAACCTTTCGTTCCGCGTCCTTCGCGCCAGCAGCCGGCACGTCTCCGCGCAACCGGTCGTATCTTCGGCAAGCCACTGGAGGCACGCGGCGTGAGATAAGGTGCGCCCATCGACCGAAGGTCCGACCAGCGCACGTCGATAGTCCGAGGCGGCCGCCGACCAGTCACCCTGACACGCGAGTAACAGGCCGCGCCAGCGTGTCGAGGGAAGGTCGGGCGGCTCGGCGCCGCGCACCGCGCGCCAGTGAAACTCAAAGGCGTGGGTCGCGTTGAGCGCCAGCGCCGACGACGCCTGGCGCAGGTGCCAGCCGAAGGCCCGCGTCTGAGCAGCCTCGCACCGCGCCAGCCGCAACGCCGCGGTGTCGCGGTCCTCGGTGTCCCAGATGTTGACCGACCGCTTCCAGTTGCCCGCCGCAAGGCGCCTGCCGTCCGGGCTCCACGCCACCTGGGGATTGAAACCAAGACTCGACCGAGGCGGAGGTGTCCCTCTCAAAACGAATACCTCTTGACCTGTGGGAACTTCCCAAATATGCACCTGTTCACGACTCACGCCGGCCAGCCGGCGGCCGTCGGGGCTGAATTCCAACTGGTGCACCAGCGCCCGCGACATTCGCGCGGAGGCTACGCCCTCCTCGCCCAGGTCCCAGAGTAGGATACTCTGCTCCTCGTCCCCAGCAGCCAGGTAACGGCCGTCCGGGCTGAACGCGAGACTCGTCAGGATCGACGTCCCCGCACACAAAACTCGTTGACGCGCGGAGGAGTGTACCTTGCCACGGTCCACGTCGTGAACGTTGATGACCGAGAACCCCGAAATCAGCGAGCCGTCCGCCTTGCCGCCCCCGCACGATCCCTCCATTCCGTCGAAAACCACACGGTTTCCGTCGGGACTGAGCGCAAGGCAGCCCCACATGCGATCCAAGAGTGGGACACTGGTCGCGAGCGCGCTGAAACAGGGCCGCCCCGAGTCGGTGTCCCAGACCTTGACCTCGCGCGACTGCTTTGGTCCGAACCCTGCAGTCGCAGTGGCCAGGCGACGGCCATTGTGGCTGAATGCCAGGCGCACAATGGCGTCCGTGTGCCGCTGCTCCGCGGGGGTGTCCGGACCGCTCAACACCCGGCCCGCCATGCCCTCAGAAACTTTCCAGAGCTTCACGACCCTGGCATCGTCACCACTCACTGTGGCGGCGAGCCGGCCGTCGCCGCTGAAGACGGCGAGCGTGGCGGGTGTCAACCAACGAGGCGTCAGGTCGAGCGGCTGTTCTCGGCTCACCACGCCCGTCACCGCGTCGATCTCCTTGAAAATGCCGTCCGACTGGATAACTCGAACGCGCTGGCCCCCCGATTCGAACGCGAGGGCTTGAGCTTGAAACGGGAACCGGTCCTGAGAATCAACCTGCGTACAGTCGGGCGGAGCTGTCACGTCCCAGATCTTGACGGCCCCGCTCTCGTCGGCCGACACCAGAGAGCGCCCGGTGGGATGATAGGCGACAGACGTGAGTCGCTCGCTGTGACCTCGAAAGATCATCGCTTCTTCGCCCGTGCGCACGTTCCAAAGTCGTGCGGTCCGATCTGTCCCCGCCGTGGCGACCTGTTCCCCGTCCGGCCGAAACGCGACGCCCTTGATGCTCCCGGAATGCCCGATGAGCGTGTGCCCGATGCGCCCGGACACCACGTCCTGCAACACGACGGCCCGCCCGGCCGCAACCGCGAGCAGGTTTCCGTCAGGGCTGAACGCGAGGCTGCTCACCTGCCCTGGAACGTTGTTGAACCGGCGCAGAGGCGAGCGCGACGCAACGTCCCAGACGATGACCTCGCCATTCTCGCCGTCGATGCAGCCGGACGCGAAGCGCTGACCGTCCGGGCTGAACGCCACGCACTGAACCGGGAAGCGGTGTCCGTTGAGGGTGGCGAGGGGCTTGCCCTCTGACCAGTCCCACAGAGTCACCGTACGGTCGGCCCCTCCCGAAAGGAGCAGGCGGCCATCGGGACTGAACGTCACACTCCGGGACAGGTTCGACGTACTGTTCAGGGTCCTGATCAACTGGGCGGCGGCCGCATCCCAGATCCGGATCGTGCGATCGAGCCCGACGCTTGCCAGCAACTTCCCGCTGGGACTGAACGCGACCCCTGTGACCAGCCGGGTGTGGCCCTGGAGCCGGGCGAGGTGTTCACCGGTGGAAGCATCCCAGAGACGAAGCTCAATCGAGGCGGACGGGTCGGAGCTCTGCTTCGGAACCTGCGAATCCCCCCCGCCGGTGGCGAGGACTCGGCCGTCGGGGCTGATCGCGACGCCGGAGACCCGCTGCGGCGTGCTGACCGTGAGCAACTCCGCGTGCAGCAGCGCCTCCAGATGGCGCCATTCCCAGCCGCGGTGGTCCGCTTGACCCGCGCGCGGAACGCATTGGTCCAGGAGTTCCCGGGCGGCCTGCGTATTGTGGTTGAGTAGCCACTCGAGGCGGATCTGCGCAATTCGGCTGAAATAGAGATTGGTCTCCGCGAGATCGCGCGCCGCGAGCGCGCGCTCACGTTGCGTCTCCGCGCGCTGGTGCTCCCGCACGGCCGTCCGCCACTGCCCCACGATGCCGGCCACGCCGATGACGAAGCCGACAATCAGCATGGAGACGAGCGACGCGATCACCGGTTGCCGCCGCGCTCGCTTCCACACGCGCTCGACGAAACCCGCCGGACGCGCCTGGATCGGCTCGTGGTCGAGGAAGCGCCGCAGGTCTTCCGCCAGGGCCAGCGCACTGGGATAGCGTTTGCGAGGCTCTTTCTCCAGACACTTCAGACAGATCGTTTGCAGGTCGCGCGGCAGGCCCGGCTGCAACTGCCGAGGGGGCACTGGCTCCTGGAAGCGCACGAGCGATAGCGTTTCCACGACCGTCGCGCCTTTAAAGGGGACGTGGCCCGTGAGCATCTGGTAGAGGATCGCGCCGAGGCTATAGACATCGATCGTCGGTCCAAAGAGATGGCGGTCCCCCACGGCCTGCTCCGGCGCCATGTAGGTGGGCGTTCCCATCACGGTACCGGTGTGCGTCTGGTCGAGCTCGGGGCCAAGGTGCTTGGCGAGGCCGAAATCGGTGATCTTCGGCACGAAGCTGGGTGGTAAGGCACCGGGTTCCCACTTCGGAGGCTCGGGCGACCCATTGGAGTGACCCGCCGGCGCAGCCAGCAGGATGTTCGCCGGCTTGAGGTCGCGGTGCACCACGCCTTTCCGATGCGCGTAGTGGATGGCCCTTGCAAGGGACTCCACCACTTCGGCCGAGCTCCTCGGCGGCTGCGGCTTTCCCCCCAGGTACTCATCGAGGCTTCCCCCCTCGACGTACTCGAGTGCCAGGAACAACTCGCCATCCTGCTGGCCGATTTCATAGGTCTGGACGAGGTTCGGGTGTTGCAGCCGAGCCGCAGCCGAGGCCTCGTTCCGAAATCGCGCAAGCTCCTCGGCCCCCGCGTGCGCGCCCCCCAAAATCATCTTGAGCGCGACGACCCGGTTCAGCTCCACCTGGAGCGCCTTGAACACCGTCGCCATGCCGCCCCGGCCCAGAAAGCCGAGAATCTCATACCCGCGCGGCCCCGGTCTCACGCTGTCCGACTGCTTCGGCGCCGACGACGCACGTCTCGATGGTTCCTGAATCGCCCCCAGCACAGCGTCGGCAAGCCCATCCAGCCGATTCGCGCGCTCCTCGCACCGGGCACACTCCTCCAAATGATCGGCCACCTCTTCAAGCGACGGCTCGGCCAAGTCCCCCAGGAGGAAGGCGCGAAGGACAACGTCGTCCGGACAGTTGACTAGCATTGTGAGCGCATCGTTTCGAGAGCGTCGCGTTGGGATTGCATGCCGGATCGACCGTTTGTCATTGAGCACAACCGTTAATCGCTCCGAAACGGTTCGCGATCGGCTTGCGCCCTTCGGACGTCGCATCCCCTACTCCACTTCCGAAGGGGAAACATCGCACTTCCCGGTCTTCGGTAATGGGGTTGGAGGAGACTTCGGAACATGCATTTTAGCGACCGGTGCGTTTCCATGGAAGCACGCTCGGAAATGTGCAAAGTGCATGCCTTCTAGCGTTAGGACGGGCTTGTCGAGAGATTTTAGAGCGGTTTACTTTTCGATCGCGCACTGGCGCTTCGCGCCGCACGCCTGGCAAGGTGAGGAACTTTATCGCACTCCCCGGTGGCACGTCTTGTCCCCCAGGATTCCTCCGCACGTCGAGGGACTTCGTCCCGTTCGGCGGAGTCATTTTGGGCTCCTCAGGGTCATGGGCAAATAGCGAGGCTCCCAGATCTTGGCGTCGATCCGCTCCTCGATTTCTTCCGCATCGTAAGCAGCCGTAAGCCCTTCGTCCCGAGCGGCCCTCGCGACGGCCACGGCGATTGTGCGCGACAACCGGCGCGATTCGGCAAGCGGGGGCAAGAGTGGGTTGGTCGGATCGTGTCGAGCCGCCGAGTAATCGGCGAGGGCCCGCGCGGCGGCCATGAACATCCCATCGCTCACGCGACGCGCCCCCGAAGCGAGAATCCCCAGTCCAAGGCCGGGAAACACGTAGCTATTGTTGCACTGGGCGATCGGGAACCGCCGGCGGTTGTACTGAACCTCGTCGAACGGACTGCCCGTCGCGATGAGGGCCCGGCCATCCGTCCAGGCGACCAGGTCGGCCGGAGTGGCCTCGGCCCGCGACGTTGGATTCGAGAGCGGAAAAATGATGGGACGCTCGGTGTACTTCAGCATCGCGCGGACGACATCCTCCTGGAAAGTCCCCGGCTGTCCCGAGGTGCCGATCAGAATCGTGATGCGCCCATTCTTGACGACGTCGAGCAAGGTGATCGGTTGACCTTCGCCCGAGCGCCAGCTTGAAACGCGGTCCTTGGGCTGGGCGAGCTTTTGCTGGAAGCTGCGCAGTCCTTCGAGTCCGTCGTGCAGCAATCCGGGCCGGTCGAGGAGGAAAAGACGGCGCCTCGCTTCGGATTCAGTTTGCCCCTCTTCGACCATCGCCGCGACCAGTTGCTCGGCGATGCCGCAGCCGGCCGAGCCCGCTCCCAGGATCGCGACGCGCTGGTCGCGGAGCCGTCCGCCGGCCACGGCCACCGCAGTAAGAAGGGTACCCGTCGCGACGGCCGCCGTCCCCTGGATGTCGTCGTTGAAGGTGCAGAGCTGGTCGCGGTAACGTTCGAGCAAGGGGCCCGCGTGGGGCTGTGCGAAATCCTCCCATTGGAGCAGCACATGCGGGAACTTCCGCTTGACGGCCTGCACGAACGCATCCACGAATTCGTCGTAGTCGGGTCCGCTGATGCGCTCGTGCCGCCAGCCGAGGTAGAGTGGATCGCGGAGCCGTTCCTCGTTGTTGGTGCCGACGTCGAGCACGATGGGGAGCGTGGTGGCCGGATGGATGCCGCCGCAGGCCGTGTAGAGCGAAAGCTTGCCAATCGGGATCCCCAGGCCGCCCATGCCTTGATCTCCCAGGCCGAGGATCCGTTCGCCGTCGGTCACGACGATGACCTCAACCTGGGGAGACGACGCGTTGTCCAGGATCGCGTCGATGTGTTCCCGTTCGGGATAGGCGATAATGAGCCCGCGAGGGCGGCGGTAGATGTGGCTGAACTGCTCGCAGGCGAGGCCAACCGTCGGGGTGTAGACGATCGGCATCATCTCGGTCAAATGGTCGAGCAGGAGCCGGTAGAAGAGGGTCTCGTTCGAGTCCTGGAGCTGTCGCAGGTAAATGTGGCGCTCCAGGTCCGTGGTCTTGAACCCGTAGGCCTCGTAGGCCCGAGTCGCCTGTTCGTCGAGCGTCTCTTCGGTCGGCGGGAGCAGGCCGAGCAGGCCGAAGGCGTCGCGCTCGTCCTTCGTGAACGCGGTCCCCTTGTTCAAGAGCGGCCGATCGAGCAGCAGGTGCCCCCTTAACGGGACGTTCAGAACTTCGGTGTCGATCGTTTGCGACAAGACGGATTTGAGATCCATGGCTTGACCTCTCCTTGATTGAGCCGGAGCGTTCACGCGTGTCATCTTACGCGGCAGAATCGTAATCGACTCTCAAAACTTAGCGCCGCTGGTGGTCAGCGTCTGGCAGAACGTCCGCGCGAAGACCGAAACGAAACCGCCGCAGACGCGTACGCGAAGATGCTCCGGGCTGACGGGCCAGTGTGGAAACGCTCGCATGGCGTCGCCTTTGGGGATATCATCACTCTTTGGAGTTTCGGAGAAGGAGGCGCGGAAAGACGGCATAAGGAGGATCCGGTCATGGGCGCGAAATATCAACCCATCGAGGACTATGGGATCATCGGCAACATGCGCACGGCGGCGCTGGTCGGGATGGATGGCTCGATCGACTGGCTCTGTTGGCCGCGGTTCGATTCTCCGAGTATCTTCGCGGCCATTTTGGACGCAGAGAAGGGCGGGTATTTCTCCATCGCACCAGCGTGCGAACGCGTCAGCCACAAGCAATTCTACTGGCCCGACACGGCGGTGCTCGTCACGCGGTTCTTGCACAATGACGGCGTGGGCGAGATCGAGGACTACATGCCCGTCGGCGGCCGCAGCGCGATGCCGAACGAGCTAATCCGGCGCGTGCGCGTCGTCCGAGGCAAGTTGCCGTTCCGACTCGAATGCCGGCCCGCCTTCGACTACGCCCGCGCTGGCCACGAAGTCCACCTCAGTGTCCACGGCGCCCATTTTGACGGGCCGGGGCTGAGCCTTGGACTGGCTGCCCCCATGTCCTTGCAACGAGACGGGAACGGAGTTGCTGCCGATTTTGTGCTTGGCGAAGGCGAGAAGGCAACGTTCGTTTTCCGACTGCTCGATAACCCAAAAGACCGGCTCGGCCATTGCCCAGGCGACTGCGAGGCGGAGGAACTGTTCCGCGAGACGGTCGCTTTCTGGCGGCGCTGGCTGTCGAAGTGTACCTACACCGGTCGTTGGCGCGAGATGGTCCAGCGGTCGGCCATTACGCTCAAGCTGATGTCCTACCAGCCGACCGGCGCGATCGTCGCGGCGCCCACGTGTAGCCTGCCCGAGGCGATCGGCGGCGAGCGCAACTGGGACTACCGCTACACCTGGGTGCGCGACGCGGCTTTCACGCTCTACGGCCTGCTCCGCATTGGCTTCACCGAGGAGGCCGCCGCGTTTCGCGACTGGCTCCAGGCACGCTGGCGCGACGCCGACGGCGATGAGATTGGTCCGCTCCAGCTCATGTACGGGATCGACGGCCGGGCAGAGCTCACGGAGGAGACGCTCGACCATCTGGACGGCTATCGCGGTTCGCGCCCCGTCCGGATCGGCAACGGCGCTCATCGCCAATTGCAGTTGGACATCTACGGCGAGCTGATGGACGCGGTCTACCTCCATAACAAGTACGTCGAGCCTGTCCCTTATGATAATTGGATCCGGTTGCGCCGGCTGGTGGATTGGCTGTGCGACAACTGGAAACGTCAGGACGAAGGCATCTGGGAAGTGCGTGGGGGCCGTCGGCACTTCGTGTACTCCAAGCTCATGTCGTGGGTGGCGCTCGACCGCAGCTTGCGCCTTGCGGACAAGCGCTCGTTCCCCGCCGATCGCGGGCGCTGGCTCAAGGTGCGCGACGAAATCTACGAGGAAGTCATGTCCAAAGGATGGGACCCCAATCGTAAGACGTTCGTGCAGGCGTACGGTTCCTCAGCCCTCGATGCGTCGAGCCTGCTAATGCCGTTGGTGTTCTTCATGGCCCCGACCGATCCGCGCATGCTCAGCACCATCGACGCCATCCGCAAGCCGGTCGCCGCCGGCGGCCTGGCTGCGGATGGTCTCGTCTATCGATACGATCCCGCCGCGGCGCCGGATGGATTATCGGGCGGTGAGGGAACCTTCAACATGTGTTCCTTCTGGCTTGCCGAAGCGCTCACGCGCGCCGGTCGCACCCATCCTTCCAGGCTGGATGACGCGCGGCTGCTCTTCGAGCAGATGCTCGGCTATGCCAACCACCTCGGGCTCTATTCCGAACAGACCGGAAACAGCGGCGAGGCCCTGGGGAACTTTCCGCAAGCGTTCACGCACCTGGCTCTGATCAGTGCGGCGTTCAACCTGGACCGGGCACTCGGGAGTCGATGAGTCGCAGATCATGGCGTCGCCGCATGTTCGGCCAGGCCCCGGCGCACCTCGTCGATGACGTCTTGCGCAAAAATGAGAACATGTTGTCCCCTGACTGCGTGGGGAAGGGGACGCTCGCCCGGCAGCCCTCTCATCTATTGAGCATGAGATCGGCTCTTCCGACGTCGATCCGACAACACTTCCTCCGCGGACAGGTGATCGGCTGTAGCCTTCTCGGCGCCCTCCCACCGGTCCAGGATCTTGCGCGTGATGCACGCGATCGTGATCCCTGCAAGCTGACGGGTCATGGTATCCTGGACCTGATCGTAAACCTCAGTGAGCACGCTCTGGATATGTTGGCCGCAAGGGCACTCGGGATTGGGCTCGCTACGGTGCAAGGCGAAGAGCTCGTTCTGCGGTTCGACGGCGCGAAGGATATCCAGGAGCGTGAGCCGCTCGGGGTCGACCAGGAGCGACCAGCCGCCGCCGACGCCGGTCTTCGATTCGACGATCCCCGAGGCGCGGAGGGAGCCGAGCAGGCGGCGGATCACCACCGGGTTGGTGTTCACGCTGTCGGCGAGGAACTCCGAGGTCAGCGACTCGCCCGGCTTGAGGGCGAAGATCGTCATCATGTGAATGCCGACGCTCAACTTCGAGCTCAACACGTGTCCACCCCACTGGAGAGAGACGGGGGCGAATGGAGAGCGCCTCCCTCATGAGAGCTTAGCGCCGTGGGACCCGGCCTTCAACCCCTCGACGGAAACTTGGTGCATACCGAGCGGCATCATGTCGTGGGTCGAGGTGACGTGGCCGGACCTGGTTTCCGCGGCTGGCGAGTCGGACTCGTCGCGGCCTCGGGCGAAGAATTGGATCAGTCGTTCGCCCAGGACATAGTAAATCGGGATCACGAACCGTCCGAGAATCGTGCTGACGGCGATTCCGAAAGCGATCACGATCCCCAAGGAGTTTCGGCTATACGCCCCTGCGCCCGTCGCGCGTGCCATGGGCAGGACGCCCATGACGAAGGCGAACGACGTCATCAGGATCGGCCGGAGCCGCTCGCGCGACGCGGCCTTGGCCGATTCGATGATGCTCATCCCCCGATCGCGTTGCATTTCGACGGCGAACTCGACGATCAGAATCGCGTTCTTGGTTTCCAGGCCGATCAGCATCACGAGGCCGATCTGTCCGAAGACGTCGAGCGGCATGTCGTAGAGCCAGAGACCGACGATCGCCCCGAACATGGCCAGGGGGACCGTGAGGACGATCACGGCGGGACGAATCCAGCTCTCGTAGAGGGCCGCCATGAACAGGAAGACGCAGACGACCGAGAGGGCGAAAATGTAAATCGCCTGGTTGCCGGTCTTCTGTTCCTGGAAGGTCGTGCCGGTCCACTCGGTGCTGTAACCATCGGGCAAGACCTCGGCCGCGACTTCGTGCATCGCGTCGAGTGCCTGGCCCGAGCTATAGCCCGGCGCCGGTCCGCCGTTCATCTTGGCTGAGGCGTAGAGGTTGTAGTGGGGCACGTCGATCGGACCCAGGGCGTAGCGGACGTCGCCCAGCGAGCTGAGCGGCACACGCTCGCCTTTGCGGTTCATGACGTAGAGGTTTTGAATATCCTCGGGCTTCGTCCGCACGTTTCCCTCGGCCTGGACCATGACCTTCCAGACCTTGCCGTACAGGTCGAAGTCGTTGACATAGTAGCCGCCGAGGTTGGCCTGGAGCGTCAGGAAGAGGTCCGAAACGGGCACGTCGAGCCGGCGGGCCTTGGTGCGATCAATGTCGAACTTGAGCTGGGGCACGCGGGCGGAGAAGGTCGAGAAGACGCCGGCCAATTCGGGCCGCTTCCGGGCGGCGTCCTGGAACCGGTCGACGACTCGCTGGAGCGCCTCGACGCCCTTGCCCGCGCGATCTTCGATCATCAACTCGAACCCGCCGGTCTGGCTCAGGCCGCGAATGGGAGGCGGCTGGAGGACGATCACGAGGGCGTCACGGACGGCGCCGACCTTGGCCTGAAGCGTTTGCGCCAGGCCGGCGGCCCGGAGCGCGGGCGTTCTGCGTTCCTGCCAGTCTTTCAGGCGTGCGAAGACCACGCCGCAGTTCGTCTGGTTAGTTGATGTGATCACGTTCAGACCTTCGAGCGCGACCGTGTGCGCGACGCCCTCCTCGCCCCGGATGAGCGACTCCACGCGCTGGATGACCGCGGCGGTCTTTTCGCCGCTGGTGCCGTCCGGAGTCTGGATCACGCAGATGACGTAGCCCTGGTCCTCGGTCGGGATGAACGACTTGGGCCGGGTCACAACCATCCAGCCGGTGAGAGCCAGCAGCACCAGGGAAGGCGCGACGATCGTCCACCAGTGGCGGGCCGTCCATTCGAGGACGGCATCGTAGGAATTCTCAACCCAGCCGAGCGCAGCGTTGAACCAGCGGAACAGGAAAAAGCGGGTCTGGCCCTGCTTGGCACGCAGGAACAGCCGAGACATCGCAGGACTGAACGAGAGGGAGTTGAACGCGGAGAAGACGAACGAGAAGACGATCGTCATCGCGAACTGGTTGTAGAGCATCCCCGTCATCCCCGGCATGAAAGCGACAGGGACAAACACGGCGGCCAGGACGAGGGTGATCGTCACAATCGGCGTCGTGATCTCAGCCATCGCTGCGCGGGTCGCTTCGAGGGGACGCAGGCCGCGGTGGAGATACTTCTCAACGTTTTCGACCACGATGATCGCATCGTCGACCACCAGGCCGATCGCCAGGATCAGCCCGCAGAGGGTGAGTGAATTGATCGAGAAGCCGAACGCTCCCATGACGGCGAACGTGGCCACGAGCGAGACCGGGATTGCCAGCATCGGAATGATCGTGGCCCTGAACCCCTGGAGGAACACGAAGACGACGATCATCACGAGGATGAACGATTCGACCAACGTGTGCTGCACTTCCTTGATGTTCTCATCCACGTAATCCGTCGTGTTGTAAACGATCGTGTAGTCGAGCCCTTCGGGAAAGCTCTTCTTGAGCTGGTCCATCTCGTGGCGGACCGTGTGGATGATGTCAAGTGCGTTGGCGTCCGCGTACTGGTAGATCAGGATGCCGCCCGCCGGCTTGCCATCGATGTACGACGCGGACTCATAGTTCTCCGACGAGAGCTCGACGCGGGCAATGTCCTTGATGCGGACGATCGAGCCATCGTCGCCGCGGCGGACGATGATTTCTTCGAATTCGCTTGCCTTCTCGAGCCGTCCCTTGAGCGTGATCGGCAGTTCGAAGTCCTGCCCAGTCGGAACCGGTCGGCCTCCGACCTTGCCGGCGGCGGCCTGGAGGTTCTCTTGCTGGATCGCCTGGATGACCTCACTCGGGGCGATCTTCATGTTCGACAGGCGGTCGGGATCGATCCAGATCCGCATCGCGTACTTGCGGCCGAGCACGTTCGCGTCGCTGACCCCCTGGATGCGCTTCAGCACGTCGGCGACGTAGATCTGCCCGTAATTGTCCAGGAAGTTGGCATCGAACCGGCCGTCGGGGGAGATCAGATTGACGACGCACACCATGTCGGTCGACGTCTTCTTGATCGACACTCCGTACTGCTTCACCTCGGGAGGGAGCTGTGCCTGCGCGGTCTGGACGCGGTTCTGGATGTCGACGGCGGCCATGTCCTGCGAGTAGCCGACGTCGAACGTGGCGACGATGTTCGAGACGCCGTTGCTGGTACTGTCGGAGTTGAAGTAGATCATCCCCTTGGTACCGTTGATCTGTTGCTCGATCGGCGTGGTGACCGTACGGGCGACGCTCAATGCGTCGGCCCCGGTGTAGGTGGTGGTCACCTGGACCTGAGGCGGGGCGATCTGTGGAAACTGTGCGACCGGCAGGCGGAACGCACAGATGCCGCCGATCAGCAACATCAGGAGTGCCGAGACCGTGGCGAAGACCGGACGGCGGATGAAGAAGTTGACCATGACCGTCGGATTCCCTCGGAGAATCGGATCGAGGATCAGAGCGATTTACGTTGGGCTCGTACACGGCATCGCGGTGCGCTACCCCCGTCGCACTGGGAAGCCTCATAACTCCCCCCCTTGGGAAGGGGGGGGGTAGGGGGCTTACGCGTTAACTTAACGCTATGGCCACCCCCGTCGCGGCGGCGAATCATATAACTCCCCCCCTTGGGAAGGGGGGGTTGGGGGGGTGGGCCTAAAGCGCCGCCATCGGTTCATTGCTTTGCCTCCGCAAGCGCTTCCTTCGTTCGGAATCGACGTGGCCTTTCGCGTACGCTCGTTTCGAGGACAACGAAGGTTTCCATCATGACGCCTGTCTGCGACGGCGTTTAACCGTAGCGCGAGGTTTTGTCGTTGCCGGTTACCGCAGGCCTCACGCGGAGCGTGAGGTCTGCGATCATTGGTCACTCGTGGCGGAATTGCACCGATCGGACGGCCTCTGCCCCCCCTACCCCCCCTT
>DAIDJG010000267.1 GCA_027451445.1 Singulisphaera sp. | reverse complement strand
GGGGTGGCACTGCCACCGACCGTCCGGCAAGTCGAGCCCGACACCGTCGAGGAGGATAGTGCGCATGGTGCCACGCCCGCGGAGCGTTGACGTAACCCATTATACCACAATTAGATACTAAATTGTGCTGTCAAAAACCAGTGTGGCACGGCGAGTCCGGAAGTCCGAAAAGCCTCCGGAAAAACGGCCGGCGTTTTTGCTCGCGAACGATCCGGTGAGCGGTTATTCGTGGGGATCCTCGAAGCGCGCTTGCCTGCGGCCCCGAGTCAAACGAACGCTATTGTCATTCACATGAGACGGATGCGATGAAAATCGTCGACCTTAAGACCGCGATTGTCCCCCTCGGTTTCCGCAATGCGATCCTCACCCGCATCGACACGGATTCGGGTCTGTCCGGGGTCTCCGAGGTCGTGTTGAAGCGGGCCAGCGGAACGATTGCCGCCCATCTGGCCGACCTCCGTCCGCTGCTGCTCGGCCAGGAAGCGCGGCGGATCGAGCACCTTGCCGAGACGCTTTATCGCGATAGCTTCTGGGTAGGCGGGCCGTTGCACGCCACGGCACTTTCGGCGATCGACGTCGCGCTGTGGGATCTGAAGGGAAAGGCGCTCGGAGTGCCAGTATTCGAACTCTTCGGCGGTCCGACGCGTGATTCGGTCCCGGTCTACGTGCACTGCGCGGCGGGTCCGTCGCCGGATGTGTTTGCCACCCGGGCGCGCGAGTGCGTGGAGCGCGGGGTACGTGCACTGAAAACGACCCTTCCACTCTTTTACGGCGCGGAGCCCGCGGACTGGGCCGTCGACCGTCCGGTGGGCTATTCCGGGAGCCCAGGAGCGATCGCGCGGACGCTCAAGGAGACGGAGTTCTTGCCGACCGCCGTGTTCGATCGAATCGCGCTGTTTTTTCAGGCGGCACGCGAAGCCGTCGGCCCTGACGTTGAGCTGGCGGTCGATTGTCACGGCCGTTTGAATGTTGCGAACGCCAAACGGCTGTGCGATGCCCTTGCGCCGTTCCGTCTCATGTTCATTGAGGAGCCGGTTCCGCCTGAGAACGCCGATATGTTGGCCGAAGTCACGCGCACGTCGCGAGTGCCAATCGCCGCGGGAGAGCGCTGGGCGACGATTCATGGCGTCCTGCCATTTCTGAAAGCCGGCGCCGTGCACTTGCTTCAGCCCGACATCGCCAATTGCGGGGGGCTCACGCAGGCTCGAAAGATTGCAGCGCTGGCAGAATCGTACGGAGTCGGGCTCGCCCCTCATAACCCCAATGGCCCCCTCGCCACGGCGGCCTCGCTTCAACTCGCGGCGGCGATTCCCAACTTCACCATGCTCGAAACCATCGGCTCCGCCGAGGACGACGCACAGGCGACGACGATCGTCAAGGAGCCACCGCGTGCCCAGGGCGGACAAATCGCTTGTCCCACCGGGCCTGGGCTTGGGGTCGAGCTCCTGGAGTCGGTTTGGGATGAACGTCCTTATCGAGAATTCCGAGGGTGGCGGTGAATGGACTCAGCGGTTCACGGTGAGCGCTGTCCTGATTCTTCGGACCGCGTCGTCGGCTCCAAACGTGATCGCACAAACGAGGTAGACCCGCTCGTGCAGCTTCCACCGCCAGGGCGGGGCTGTTTCCACCCACTTTACCGTCGTCGAGAGCACGGAGTCCTTCCGCAACACCGACATGAGCACTGCCGGGTGCATCCCGTGAATGAAGTTCCGTGTTTGGACGAGTTGGGGAAGCAACCCCGCGAGCGCCGATTCGGGAACGGACTCCAGCGTTGGAAAGGTTTCTGAAGAGACCACGTCGGTGACCAGCACAGCCACTCCATCCGGACCGGCAAGCCGGCTCATCAGCCGCAGATGGCCGGCTCGCACGGCCTGAATTAACTCCATGAAACGGGGGTGATCAACGCCGGCGGTCCAGTAGATGCTGTTGACCAACTGGCTGAGCAGACAGCACGAAGCCACCACATCGAAAGGCCCAGGGAGTGCCAGGGACAGTCGTTGTGAGGGCCAGTCGGCGAGTGCGAGGAGATCTTCAGGCGAAATCGGCGTCGAAGCCGACCAGTTCCGAATCAGGTCGAATACGCAGCTTACGTCGACGTCGCCCAACAGGCGCAAGGCCGGGTGGTCGATCACGCGTTGTTGCGCCGAGCCCCGCTCGAGAGCCCGCTGGTCCAGATCTACGAGGTAGACCTCACGATGCGCCTTCAAGAGCGCCGAAAGATCGAGATCGTTGCAGTTGCCCGCTCCAAGAACGCAGAGCCGTGTGTTCGCGGGCTCCTTACCCGCGCCTAAAAGGGACGAAACCTTCTGCCGGTGAGGCGCGAACCGCTCCCACTGATTGCGGCTTGCCGTGTTGAACTCAAGCTGTCGTCTCTTGGGATCGTTCGCAAACACGCGGGCCTCAGGATCCACCGGGCAGATCACCGTGCGGGGTCGATCTCTTTGTGAGCTTCCTAAATTCCGTAAGCTATCAAAAAAGAGGATTCAATCGTCGTCTTAACCGGATTCATCGTCAAAGTTCATGAAATCCCACCCTCTCAGCCGATGAAGGAGTAGGAGTGATCCGTGGGGAGGAAGCGAGGCGCCCCCGAGTCGCTCGGCCAAAGGAGTTCGGAACCGGATGCCACGAGAGAACGAGGGGCGACGAGCCGGGGGAGAACGGAGGCGGCATGCCTTTGCACCCACGGTGCAGTCGCTTGAAGGGCGGGCGTTGTTGAGCGCAGCGACGGTTTCTCAGCCTGGGGTGGCGCCGCTCAACCCTCAGCTCACCTCGGCTGCGGGCGTGCTCAATCCCTCTCTCCCACTGATTCGGGACGGCCATGTGGTGATTCAGCACGGCATGCTCAACGGGGTCGTGTTGAGGTTCACGCATGACATGGCGACGGGGCCGGTGTCCGACACCGGGAACTATCAAGTCCTCGAACTCCTTGGGGGGAGTCATCTTCAGCCGCTCACCATTCCGCTTGGCGCGGCGAATTATCACATGGGCCATCGTTCCGTCGCGCTCGTCCCTGCGAACGCGGTTCAGCTCTCCTCGTGGGCGAGAGGGATAGTCGTCGTCAGTCCGCCCTCGCCCGCGTCGCTCTTGACGGACACGAGTGGTGTGCCCCTCGATGACACGGGCGCGGGGCGGCCCAGTGGTCAGTTTTACTTCGCCCTCCGGCTTCATGGGAACACGCCGGGCCCCCTTGAATACCAGCAGGGTCTCAATCAGGTCCTCAACAGCTACCGCCCGTACAAGCTCCTCAACAATGTTATCTTGCCGATCGGCCACGTCATCAGCCCAGTGCCGTTCTGAGCGCTGACGTCCGTTCCTGCTCTGGGCACGAATTGATCCTTTTCCGTCGGAGCAGACTGGCCTACGACGCCCCTCGGCGTTCCAATAGACGGTCAGTTCCAGTTCGGGGTCACGGGAAAGGAGCATCGTATGGGCCGTCAGCTCGGTCGTCGTCGCTTTTTGCAGGCCTCGTCGTTCGCGGGGTTCGGGATTTTGGTCCATGGGAGCGTGCTGCGTGCAGCGGACCGTTCCCCGAACGAGCGGTTGCAATTCGCCTGCATCGGAGTGGGGGGAAAAGGCTCGGGCGACACGGATCAGGTGGCCGCACACGGCGACATCGTCGCGCTGTGCGACGTGGACGAGCGCCGACTCGGTCAAAAAGCGGAGAAATTCTCCGACGCAAAACAGTACAACGACTTTCGCAAATTGCTCGAGGACCTTGCCCCGAAGATTGACGCCGTGACGGTGAGCACTCCCGACCACACCCACGCTCCGGCGGCCGTGATGGCAATGAGGCTGGGGAAGCACGTCTATTGTCAGAAGCCGCTCGCGCACTCGCCCTACGAAGCACGCCTGATGCGCGAGACCGCAGCCGAGATGAAGGTCGCCACCCAGATGGGGAACCAGGGGACCTCCAACACCGGATTCCGCGACGGCATCGAGTTGATTCGCTCGGGGATTATCGGGCCCATTCGCGAAGTGCACGTCTGGACGAACCGTCCCTTCAAGTACTGGAAGCAAGCCCCGGATATTGTTGCCCGGCCAAGTGAGACGCCGGAGGTCCCGCCGTTCCTGAGCTGGAACCTGTTCCTCGGCCCAGCGCCCGAGCGCCCGTATAACCCGGTCTACCATCCTCACGACTGGCGCGGCTGGTTCGATTTCGGGACTGGTGCGCTCGGAGATATGGGTTGCCACACCGCAAATCTGCCGTTCATGGCTTTGCGACTGAACCTCCCCACGCGCGTTTCCGCGACGAGTAGCGAGGTCAACTCCGAAACCTATCCCGCGTGGTCAACGATCGTTTACGAGTATCCGGCTCGGGGGGACCTCCCGCCGGTGAAGCTCACCTGGTACGAAGGGGCCAGGGACGGCAAGCGGAACCTTCCGGCTCCCGAACTGTTTTACGGCAAGACGCCGCCTGACAGTGGGTCGCTGCTCGTCGGAGAGAAGGGCTCGATCTTCTCGCCAAGTGATTACGGCGCGGACCAAGTCCTTCTGCCGGCCGATCGTTTTGAGGGCAAATTGCCCACGATCACGCAAGAACAGCGCAGAGAACGCGATCGGAAATCCGACCCTGCACACAAGGCCGAATGGGTGCGGGCAATCCGCGAAAACGATCCCAAGATCGCCTGGTCGAACTTTGACTACGCAGGACGCCTTACCGAATCGATGCTGCTGGGAAACGTGGCCGTCCGGCTGGGCGAGTCGATCGATTTTGACCCCGCAACGGGTCGTGTCACCAACCATCCGTCCGCCGCGCGGCTCATCAAACCCGAATTCCGTGAGGGGTGGAAACTCTGAGCGGTTTTCCGGAGCCTCACTTCGTGTGGCAAGTCAGCCAATTGGACCTATCCGTTTGGACGAGGCGACTGCTCGTCGCCTCGTCCAGGACCGCCCCATCCCGATTCAGTTCTGCTCCCGTTCAAAATCGGCGCGGAGGCGAGCAAGGGCGCGACGATTGCGCCTTTTTTCAATGTTGACGCCGCCGTAGTTTCGTTTCAGGCTCCCTGGCTTAGACGTTCTCTCCTGTGAAGTGACGATGCGGAACTCACCGCCAAGATTCTGGATTTGGCGTGCGTGCTCGGTGCAAAGCCGTGTTTCCGGCAGCACCTCGAGCCGCTCGGGGTCGATCAACTGTCCGCAGATTTCGCACGGTCGAGGTTTCGTGGACATCGGAACGCTCTCCTGGTTGAAGGAATTGGATCATCCGATGGGCGCAGCAGAAAACCCCTGCTGCGTCGAGGCATCACAGCGGGCGTTGAAGGTGAACGGTTTCTCGATGCAGTGGGCGCTGGGTCCACTCAGGGATTCGAGCGGCCGCGCGAAGTATTCACAGTTCGGCCGAGCGCAGCAAAAAGGCCGGGACGGCATCCGTAGACGTCGCCCGGCCCGGTGGACTCACCCCTTCCCCCCCGGGAGGGTGAATCCAACTGAATTTATAGCCGCTGGAGTTGGGTTCGTCAAGATGTCGCGCAACATTTTTTGATAATGAAGACGAGGCGAACGACCGCAGGTCGCGCGACGATTCCTGGCAGCACGTTGGAATGCAGCGACGTGCCCAGAGATCACGCGTGCGGGGCGCTCGCATGATCTCTATGATGAGTGCTCCAAGAGTGGTTCGTTGCAATTCGCATTGGGAACCAGGCCACCGAATTCGCTGACCTCGGGATTCAGGATCAGTCCTTCGATTATGTCATTCCTGGGAAGTACGATCCGACATTATGCCCTGGCATTGCTGGTCGTCGCCTTGGCGACGGTCGCCCAGTGGACGCTGGCTGCGGCTGTCGGGAGTCATTACCCGCTGATCGTGTATTTCGCCGCGCTCGTATTCGTCGCGTGGTATTGCGGCCTGGGGCCCTCCTTGGCGGCGCTCGTGCTCTGCCTGGTGGTGATCCCTCTCTTTGGAAGCGACATTGAGGGCTCCTTCCCGAATTGGAGCACGGAAGGCCGAGTTACATCGTGGCGCTATTGCTTCGCATGCTTGGTGATTTGCTTGCTCGGCGGCTCAATGCGCGCCGCCCAGCGCAAGGCAGTGGACCACGCTCGGCGTGCCGAGCACGCTCTCGAAGCGGAGCGCGCACAGCGCGAGCGGCTGAGAGTTACCTTACAAAGTATTGCGGACGGCGTGATCGCCACAGATTCCAGCGGTCGGATCACCTCGTTGAACCCTGTCGCAGAGACGCTCACCGGTTGGTCGACGGTTGATGCGGTTGGCCGCCCTTTAGCCGACGTTTTCTGCACCGTGGATACGGCGAAGCATGCATCGAATGGCCACCCGAGTACCGACGTGCTCAAGGCGAGTAACGCGGCCCTTTCGGAGCAGAAAGAGCTCGTCTCGCGTCCGGGAAGGACCTTGACGATCGAACTTCGCACGGCCCCCATTCAGGACGACCATGGCGGCACCGAAGGCGTCGTCATCGTCTTTCGAGACGTGTCCGAGCGAAAACGGGCTGAAGAGAAGCTGCGCACGATCGAAGAACGGTTTGGACGGTTCATGGAGCAACTGCCCGGATTGGCGTGGATCAAAGACATCGACGGGCGCTATGTCTACGCCAGCGAAGCCGCAGCGAAGGCCTTCGGTGCGCCTCGACCGGAGCTCTACGGGCGAACCGACGACGAACTGTTTCCGCCGGAGACTGCGGCGAGTTTCAAAGAAAACGATCGCCGCGCACTGGCGAGCGGGCTCGGGATCCAGGTCATCGAAACACTCGCAGACGACGAGGGGGTTGTTCACTACTCCATCGTCAGCAAGTTTCCGATCCTGGGGCCGAACAATACGCCCATGTGGGTGGGCGGGATGGCGATTGACATCACCGACCGGATGCGGATGGAAGAGGCCTTGCGTGAGGGCGATCGCCGGAAAGATGAATTCCTCGCGACCCTCGCGCACGAATTGAGAAACCCGCTGGCGCCGATCCGCAACGCTCTGGCACTGATGAAACAGGAAAACGACGATCCTGAAGTTGTCCGCGAAGCACGCTGTTTGATGGAACGGCAACTGCAACAGATGGTGCGTTTGATCGACGACCTTCTCGACGTCTCCCGAATTACACTCGGCAAGCTCGAGCTTCGGAAAGAGCGCATGGATCTGGCCGACGCGCTCAAGAGCGCACTCGAAGCGACGGGTCCGTATGCGGAATCGTTCGAGCACACATTAGACGTCGACATGACGACCGAGCCAATGCCGCTGCAAGGCGACCTTACCCGTTTGGCTGAGGTGTTCTCCAACTTGCTGAGCAACGCGGCAAAGTACACGGATCGTGGCGGGCGAGTCTGCGTCATTGCGAGACGAGTCGGGGATGAAGCGATCGTGCGGGTCAAGGACAATGGGATCGGTATCCCTCATGAGATGCTTCCGCGAATCTTTGAGATGTTCACTCAGGTCGACCATTCGCTCGAGCGTTCCCAAGGGGGACTTGGCATCGGGCTTACGCTGGTAAAGACCCTGGTGGAAATGCATGGTGGTCGGATCGAAGCGACGAGCGACGGGCTCGGCGCCGGGAGTGAGTTTATCGTTCATTTGCCTCTACTCGCTGGTGAGGCGACTCCTACACCGCCGTCTGGGTCTGCGTCTCCGCGGGGAGGACAAGGGGGAAAACACCGTATCTTGGTTGTGGACGATAACCATGACGCGGCGATTACCATGGGCCGCCTCCTCCGCCGCGCTGGGAACGAGGTTGTCACCGTTCATGACGGAGTCGAAGCGCTCGAAACCGCGGAGACCTATCGCCCTGAGGTCATCGTGTTGGACATCGGATTGCCCAGGATGAACGGTTATGACGTGGCCCGCAGCCTTCGGGATCGGCCGTGGGGACGCGACATCGTCCTGATTGCGCTGACGGGTTGGGGCCAGGACGAGGACAAACGCCGCGCACAGGAAGCGGGATTCGATCATCACCTCGTGAAGCCGGTCGATCCCGACGTACTTATGGATCTGCTCGCAGCTTTACCGTCTATCCCCGCATAGCGTGTCGCATTCTTGGCGCGATCCGGTCGATCCACTGATGGGCATGTTGGCTTCAAAGCCGATTACCGGCACACCTGCCTGCCTCCGTCGTAATGAATCGCCTTCTGCCGCTCGACGACGAAATCCCAGTCAATGCGGTGCGGGGGTTCACAAAAGTGTCGATAAGCCGCAGCCATTTGCCGCGCAGCCTCGCTGCCGGGCATGCCGCCAAACCCCGTTCCCATCGCTGGGAACGCCCCCACTTCGATCATTTGGTCGCTCTCGCGGTTGTGCGTCTGGATCGCGAGCAGCGCCGCCCACGTTGCCACATACACCTTATCAGTGCCCTCGATGCTACCGGGTACTCGCATCGTCGGGGCGTGGCAGACAAACGGGACATTCGCGTGGTCCGTGGGGACCACGAATGCTGTTCCGACGGGCTGCTCGCCGAAGTATTGATCGAGGATCCGCTGTTGCACACGTGGCAACAGGACATCGCCGAAGACGTTCACGACGGCAGCATCGATTCCCGCCGTCATCATGCCGAACGAATTACCGGCGGTCACGAAGCAGTCGTGCGGCCCCAAATCCTCGAATCTCGCTTGGATGACACGAACACTCGGCAGACCGTCGAATCGAGTCCGGAACGCTTCGCACTTGTCCTCATCGGGGTGAACTAACCAAAGTTCCTTCAGCATAACCGTTCTCTGTACTCGATACCGAGGCACTCCGGCAGTCTCTCGGATCAATCGTCAAAAAACGTCTCGCCGGCCTTCGAGTACCTTCTCGCCTCGTCTTCATTCAATTCGCATCCAAGCCCGGGCGCCTCAGGAATCGGAATTCGACCGCGCTCGATCACGGGCCGGTCTCCACCGGTAAACTTTACGAGCTTACTCCAAAACGGAACATCGCTCCCGTGAAACTCGAGCGCCGTGAAGTTCGGCAAGGTTGCGCATACATGAGCACTTGCGATTGTACCCAGTGGCGACGCGATGTTATGCGGTGCGACGCGAATCCCTTGCAATTCGGCGAGCTCGCCGATGCGTTTCCCTTCGAGCAACCCGCCGCATTTTTGAAAGTCGGGCGCCACGAGGTCGACGGCCCGCTGGGCGACCAGGTCCCAAAAGCCGTGTCGGCGGTTCTGGTTCTCACCCGTGAGGATCGGACAGCCTCCCGCGATGCGAATCTCGCTTATATCACGCCAGTTCTCGGGAGGGCAGGGGTCTTCGAGCCAGAGCAGATCATACGCTGCGAGAGCCCTGGAGATGCGGATTGCCTCGGACGGCGCAAACCGCCAATGGCAATCGACCGCGAGGTCCACGCGGTCGCCCGCTCCCTCGCGGGCGGCGGCGACGCATTCGACCATTCGATCGATCTCCCAGCGATGGAGAGGCCGGTGCAGTTCGTCCCCCGTCAAGATCACGATCGAGTCGATGTCAAACTTGAGCGCATCAAACCCAGCCGCTGCCATCGCCCGCGCGCGTTCCCAGTACAGGGACGGATCGTAGCGCACGTCGTGGTCCGCTTCGCGCGCGATCGCTTCATCGAGCCACCGAGGCCGACGCTCGACAAGCATCGAATCCCAGCTTTCAAGGTTGTTTCCGGCGTGACAGTCCGCGTAAACGCGGACCTCATCGCGGACCTTCCCGCCCAGGAACTGGTATACGGGCAAGCCCGTGCTTTTCCCGAGAAGGTCCCACAACGCCGTTTCGATCCCGCTCACGGCATTGTAGAGGTATCCGGCAACGGCACCCGCACCCGAACCCTTCCGCCACAGCAACCGTGCGAGCCGATCCACCTCCCGCGCGTCCCTGCCGATCAGCAGCGGAAACATCGCGCGCAACGCCGACGTCAAGCCCGGCGCGAAGAAGCATTCGCCCGTTCCGTATACGCCATTGTCGGCATGGATGCGAACGAATGTGTAGTCGTAGTTAGACTCGACGACTGCCGTCGAGCAGCGCGTAATTTTCATCATCATGCCCCGCGACACACGCACCGACTTAGCCGTTTAGCCTCCCCCGATCGTGGGCAGAAAATGGACCTCGCTCGCCGGCGCGACCGCGGTGCGCAGGCCTCGCAGAGTCATTGTGGCGTCGATCGAGACCTGCAAGCCGGGAGCCAGTTTATCCCCGCGACAGAGACGCGACTTGATCCCGGGAAAGCGCTGTTCCAGGGCATCGATGACCTCACCGACGGTGTTCCCCGTGACATTCACCTCGGTCACACCATCGGTCAGGTCGCGCATCGGTGTCGGGATAAAAACAACGGGCATTTTCAACGAGTCCACAATTCAGGCCCGTTCCGACAACGCCTTCCACAGTGCGGGCGGCGACATCGGCAGTTGCGTCATGCGCGTTCCAACGGCGGCGTGAATGGCATTCGCGATCGTTGCCGGAGGCGGCACGATGGGGGTTTCGCCGACGCCTCGCACGCCATAAGGATGCGACGGGTTGGGGACCTCGACGATGATCGTGTCAATCATCGGCAGGTCCAGGCACGTGGGCATGCGGTAGTCAAGGAAGCTGGCGTTCCGCATTTGGTCCTTGGCGTCGAAGAAGTATTCTTCGTTGAGCGCCCAGCCGATCCCTTGCGCGGCGCCTCCTTGCATCTGCCCTTCCACGTAGCTGGGATGTACGGCCTTCCCCGCGTCCTGGATCGCCGTGTAGCGAAGCACCGTCACCTTGCCGGTCTCGGGATCAACCTCGACATCCGCGATGTGAACGCCGAACGCGTTCGTCGAGCCCTCGGGGGCGACCGACGCACGTCCCACAACCGGGTCGAGCTGGTTCTCGGGAATCTTCGCGGCGATTTGTTTGAACGTCAGCGAATGACCGTTCTGTTTGTAGACGCCCTTGTCAACCGTGATCGAGGTCGGGTCACAGTCCCAAATCGATGCGGCTCGCTGTTTCATCTGTTCTTGCAGGTCGAGGCCAAGCTGGTAGGCGGCCAGCCCGGTTGCGAACGTGACGCGACTCCCTCCTGTGAGGAACGTGTAGCCCACGGAATCGGTGTCACCCACCTGAGGCCGCACGTCTTCGGCAGCGATTCCCAGGGTCTCGGCCAGTTGCATGGCGATGCTCGTGCGCGTGCCGCCGATATCGGTCGAACCTTCCACCAGGCAAACGATCCCATCGTCATTCACACTGGCCGAGCAACTCGATGCGCCACCGATGTTGAACCAGAACCCCGCTGCAATTCCTCGACCCCGGTTCTTGCCCGAAAGCTTCGACTTCCAATGCTCGCTGTTCTTCGCCGCATTCAGGCATTCGACAAAGCCAACCCGCGGATAGACCGGCCCGTCGACCCGGCGCGTTCCTTCCTTGGCGGCGTTCTTGAGGCGCAGTTCGATCGGGTCGATATTGAGCTTTTCCGCCAGCTCGTCGATGACCTGTTCGCATGCGAACGCAGCCTGCGTGGACCCAGGGGCGCGGTAGGCTTGCGTCTTGGGTTTGTTGTTGCAGACGTCGAATCCGTCGACCTTCGCGTGCGGCAGGTCGTAGCAACTGAACACGCACATGCAGCCGGGGCCGATCATGCCGCCGGGAAAGGCGCCGCAGTCGTAGGCCAGCCAGGCTTCGCCCGCGACGAGCGTGCCATCTTTCTTGGCTCCAAGCTTCACCCTGGCGAACGAGCCGGGAGTGGGGCCGGTGCCTTCGAACACCTCGTTCCGCTGCATCACCATCTTGACCGGGCGGCCGGATTTGCGGCTCAAAAGCGCCGCGACAGGCTCGAGATAGACGGTGATCTTTCCTCCAAATCCGCCACCGATCTCGCAAGGGACCACGAGTACCTGCGAAACGGGAATCTGCAGCAGTTCGGCGACCTGCTGGCGGCAGTTGAACGAGCCCTGCGTCGCGGTCCACAGTTTCAGGCGGCTGTCTTCGTTCCAAAGCGCGACGACGGCATGGGGCTCGATGTAGCCCTGGTGCACGCTCGCCGTCCGGAATTCACGTTCGACGATGACGTCGGCCTGCTGGAAACCGTCGGTGACGTTGCCCTTTTCAAACTGCAAGTGAACGGCGATGTTGGACGGTTTATCCGCCTTCTTGCCCATGGAGTCCGTGCGCAGGTGCTCGTGGAGCAGGGGGGCGTCGTCTTTCATCGCGTCGAGGACCCAGGTGACGCTGGGCAGGACCTCGTATTCCACCTTGATCTTCGAGGCAGCCTCATCGGCGATATGGACATTGGCGGCCGCCACCGCGGCGACGGCGTGTCCCCGGTACAGCACTTTTCCCTTCGCGAGGCAATTGGCGGCGAGTTCGGTGAGGTTGACCTGACCGGCTTCACCCATCAAGGCGAACTTTTCCGTCAAGTCGGGGAAATCGTCCGCGGTCACGACGGCGAAAACTCCTGGCATGGCGAGCGCTTCGCTGGCGTCGATCGACTTGATCCTGGCATGGGCGTGCGGGCTGCGCACGATCTTGCCGTGCAGCATGTTCGGCAGTTGGACGTCGGCGGTGTAGATGGCTTTGCCGGTGACCTTGTCGGTGCCATCGTGCCGCACGGGCCGCTTGCCCAGCACCTGGTAGTCCTGCTTGCCCAGGTAGAGCTCATTGGCGTGAGCCATGATCGGTATCCTCTGGATTTGGGTGTCAGCGTGTCTGCAACTCTGCGGCGGCGGCCTGGACGGCTTTCACGATCTTGTCGTAACCCGTGCAACGGCAGAGGTTGTTCGCCAGGTTGAAGCGGATGTCGTGTTCGGAAGGGTTCGGGTTCTTGTCGAGCAGAGCCTTGGCGGTCACCAGAAATCCCGGCGTGCAAACGCCGCACTGGAGCGCTGCGCCTTCGAGGAAGCACTTCTGGATTGGGTGCAGATGGCCGTGGCACGCGAGGCCCTCAACCGTCTCGATCGCAGCACCTTCGACCTCGACCGCCAGGACGATGCAACTGTTGACGGGCACGCCGTTCAGCATCACGGTGCAGGCGCCGCAGTTGCCGTTGTTGCAGCCTTCTTTCGCACCCGTGAGGCTCAGGTTCTCTCGGAGCACTTCAAGCAAGCTCTGTCGCGCCTCGCAGAGGAACTCGACAGACTCACCATTAACCGTCGTGGAAACATGGATCTTTTTGGACACAGGGGAGATTCCCTTGAACTCGGGGTGGAAATTTGCCAACAACCCGCGAACGATTGGTCGAATTTCGTCTGGAGTGGAAACTCACTGTCTCAACCGCGCGCCCGCTCGACAGCTTTGGCCAGTGTGCGCTTGGTAAGCACGCCCACGAGGTGAACGCGAAACTCCTGAGTTCCGCGCATGTCGGTGATCGGCGAAGCCACTTTCTTCGCAAGTTCGCCGGCCTGGGCGAATGTTTCCTCGGTCGCCGGTTTCCCGGCCAGCCACTGGCTCGCCTCCGCCGCGAACCGAGGTGTCGGGGCGACAGCCGTGATGGCCACCCGGGCGTTCTTGATCGTCTTGCCGCTCGGGTCGAGCTCGACCCACGATCCCGCGGCCGCGACGGCGATGTCCATCTCGTTTCGCGGGATGAACCGTTCGTACGCCGAACCGCCAGACTTTGCGGGGGGCGGGAACACGATCGTCGACAGAAGCTCACCGCGCCGGAGGACATTTTTTCCAGGGCTGACGCAGAACTCTTCGGCGGCCACCTGGCGCGTGCCTTCCGGGCCGACGACCGTGCAACTCGCCCCCAGCGCAATCAGCGGCGCGATCGTATCGCCGGCCGGCGAGGAGTTGCAAAGATTACCGCCGACGCTCGCGCGGCTCTGGATCTGCCAACCGCCCACGATACGGGCCGCTTCGGCCAACGCCGGATATGCCGCCGAGACTTCGGCGTGTTCGTAGATGCGGTAACACGGCACAGAAGCGCCGAGCCGCAGTCCCTGTTCGGGAGTGAAACTCAGTTCCATCAACTCGGGGATCCGTTTGACGTCGACAACGAGGTCGGCCTCGCGCAAGTGCTCGCGCAGTTGCACCAGAAGATCCGTTCCCCCCGCGAGGATTCGCGCCTGGCCATTGGCGTGCGCTAACAAGGCGGACGCCTCGGCTAAAGACGTAGGAGCCGCGTAATCGAAACTCTTCACCGAGTGTCCTCACCTGAATGTGGCGTGGCTGTGAACGAAATTCGCAGTCCCTAACACTTAACAGGAAAAGCACCGACGGGGAAAGCGTGTAGTTACGAGAATCGTGCGGTAGGTCGGGACGCCGACCGCCGAAGCACATCAGTCGACTCACTGCGGAAGCCGACGTCAAATCAATGCCGCTACGGCCAGGCCGGCCAGTATGGCGATCACGTAAAGCAGGATGGTGACGTTTTTGTTCGACCTGGATTTTGCGGCCCGGAGCCCGTCGAAGTAGCTCTGAAGGTCCTCGCCGGTCTCGGTCCAGACACACTCGCGATCCGGAACGTGCGTGTGGCATCCATGACAAAATGTCCGTCCTGCCGTGTACAAGAACGGGTTCTTGAGGTAGCTCCGAATGATGTCCTCGGGCATTCCGGTGGCGACACCACAGCGTCGGTGAACGTAGACCGAAGGAACGCCGGCGAGGCCGCCTAGTTCGCGCTCGTCCTCGGGCAAACTGACATAGTCGGTGTGCTGGCCGTCGGGCCTTAGTTTGAGGTGCTTTGCTTGATGCTGAGGATAATCCGCGACGCTGATGTATTCATGGCAGAACGGACACCTTTTCGCTTTCATCGGCGGACCTCGTCGGTAAGTGTGGAGAACAAAAGCTTCTCGAATCCGATGCCATTTCGCAAGTCGCAATGAAGACATGAGTGCGTTGAACGCACAAGCGGGATCGCCTATCATCGGAGAGAGCAGGTTGTGATGGGTGGGGACCAGGCGATGGTGGAGGCCGTTCGATATGTCCTTACGTGAGCGCGGTTACCCGGCCAACTCCCATCCGCCTCACGATGGCGTATTCGACGAGTTGAAGCACCGCGGGCAGCACCTGGTCGCGTATCCCGGCGGAGCGCTCTGGGATGCGCTCGGCGGTGCTGTGGGGGTGGCGGGGCTCATCGCTGACCTCTATCGGCGAATGGAGCGCGACGAAGTCCTGCGCACCGCGTTTCCTCGCTTCGAAAGCAGTGAAGCGACGCCTTTCTTCATCCAGTGGTTCGGCGGAGGTCGAGGGTATTCCGACGATCTGACGGGCGGTCTGCTCCGGAGGCACCAGCAGCGTTATGTGAGCCCCAAGGCGGCAGCCGCCTGGCTGCGCTGCATGCGCGAGGCGCTGGACGCGCGCGGCCTCGATACTGAGTCGATCATGCGGCCGTTGGCGCGCGTCGCGAAGGCGATGATCCATAGTCCGGAGACCGATCCCGATAATCTCCACCGAAGCTGCGGCGGCGTTCAGGATCCGGCCCAGGCGGAATTCGAAAAGCTTCTGGACGACGCGGCAAAAGGACGCACACAAATCGTCCGCGAGGCGCTCGCGAAGGACCCCGTGCTCGCAACCCGGCGCGGGCAGGATAACCGCACTTTGGCGTGGGTGGCGACCTACCGCAATCGAGCAACAATCCTCGACCTGGTGTTGAAGGCCGGGGCCGATTGCACCACGCCGGCGTGCGATCCCCTGTACGCCACGATGGGTTGCGACGAAGTCCACATGGGAACCGCCGTTTCCGTCGCTCCGCTGGCCATCGCCAAGAAGTGGCATCCCCAACTCGTCGCACCTCTCTTGGCGCACGGTGCGATCGACGACGTCTTCACCGCAGCGTGGCTGGGCGATCTCTCCGCACTTCGAAGTCAATTGGAACGTAATCCCGACCTCGCGCACGCGATTGATCCCGCCGACGACTTTCAGGAAGTTACCTTGCTTTGCCACGCCGTTTGTAGCGGCAACATCGAGGCTGTGAAACTGCTTCTCGAACGCGATGTTGAGGTCCGCCGTCACAGCGGCAAACTCTTGACGCTCGCGGTTGTCATGGACCGTGTGGACCTGGTCCGAGTGCTCATCGAACACGGCGCTGACGTCGAGCGCACTTGCTTGCTCGGCCGCCTCGACGATCCCGAACGGCCGGTCGCGGATCTTCTGATTGCTCACGGAAAACGGGTGCCCGACTGGATGCTGCCGCGCGCATGTCGTCCGGACGTGAGCAGCAACGAACTCCACAGGGTCAACGTCCTTCTCGATTATGGGGCCAGCCTTGAGGACCGCGGACGATTTGGGCTCACCGCGCTCCATTACGCTGTCCGCGGTGGCAAACTTCCGTTGATT
>DAIDJG010000266.1 GCA_027451445.1 Singulisphaera sp. | reverse complement strand
GGTTGGTGACGATGTATCACTTCTAGCCAGCGTTTCGGGCACCACCTTAAGACAACCTATTGAGTTCCCACCTTAAGACAACCTATTGAGTTCACCTCTGCAAAAGCAGCCCACGCGCGGTGGTTCGTCTTTCAGCCGGATTCCGTGCCGCGCGTGGTTGGCGAGATGGAGTCGTTCCTGCAGCGGTGGACCATTCCTTTCCTGGACCTCTACTCGACTCCCGCAGGGATATGCAGCGCCTATGATCAGAACGACGCTCGAGTCATCAACGTCATGGCTTAGAAGCTTCGTGTCGTCGCAGCGATGGTGCTATGCGGCCGGGCCGCGGACGCTATAGGTGTGATGGAGCGCTGGTTCGGAAAGCCGGCCACCCGCAAACGCTATCAACCGGTGTTCGATCGTTTAACTCGACTTCCGCAGTAGCTGCGCTTGTGTCACGCGGAACATCGGTGTCACATCTGTTTTCCGAACTCGGGCCCGACTACTTTGACCGGCTGGAGCCGGAGCGCTTGCGACGCTACCTGGTCATGCGTCTCGAGAGGCTCGGCTATGGGGTCACTCTGACAGAGCAATCTCAGGCGGATCCTGCGGCGTAGTTCACCAGCCAACGCCGTTGGCGTAGACCCCGCCCGACGGGCGGGCAGGTTCGCTGTGCGCGCGGACGGCAAATCCGAGATCGAAATTCTCGGAGCAGGGACTGAGAAAGCTTGGCCAGGTTTGATGGAGCAAATGAGAGTGCTCGAGGGGTGGCACAGACCTCGCAGATTGCGCTGATTTTATGCCCGGCCAGAATCCGCACCAGTCTTCTCAGTACGTTGCGCGCTTGGAGGAGCGATCAAATTCCCTGCTTTCATCTCGGTTGGAGGTTCTTCGAATCGACCACTTTCAGCGACTCCACCGACTGCTTCAAGACCTGAAGCCGGATGTCGGTCGACGCATGGATGATGATGTGTAACTTGAGATCGTCGTTTCCAGGGATCGATAGGTCGCAGAGCGTCTGCACTCCGTCCCCCTTGGGGAATCCGTGCCACTCGACTCGTTTCCCAAGCAGCATGCCGTCGCCCTTTTTTGCGCCCGGCTCGTAGTTAGGGGCGAACCCCGCGTAGATGAGGATGCTGTCGGAATCGGCTGCGAGCGGCCCGAGAACGATCAGCCGGTGGACAAGGAAGTCGGGACCGACTTGCTTGGTTGCCACGGTGTTCTTCGGCACCGTGACGGAGATCTCCCTGTCCTTGGAGTAGACGTACAGCCGCCGCTCGCCCGCGGCCAGATTCAAGGTCCTCTTGCCTGGAGCCACCGAAAGAAGGATTTGACTGGCGACGGCCTTACATCCCTTCAGGTCTTTCTCCGCAACCGCGTTAACGTACACGTCGAGCGATTGGATCGTCCGGTCCGTGGACTGAACGAACACGCCCTCGACAAACGTTGCATCGTCGCTGCGCGTATGATCCGGGTCGTTACGTGGAATCACGGCCACGGCCTTGATGCGTCCGTTTGCGACCGCAACGCGTTCGATCTCGTATTTGCCCTTCCATTGGGCGACCCACTTGCTCACGTCCTCGAAAAGATCATCACCCGCGAGAGCAAAGCACTCGTGGGCCAGGAGCACAAGGCGCTCCTGGCCGGCGTCGAACATGACTCGGGTTTCATGCTCCTCGGACTCGGGTGCGGACATGATGTCGAACGGCCGGGCTTCGACCCTGGCTCCATCGGGCAACCGCACCGTGAGCCGTCCACCCAGGACCTCGGTGGGCTTCCCCGCAAGCTTTGACGTCCCGATCCCTTGCGTGGTGCCGAGAGGTAGCGATTTCCGCGGGGCCTGCTGTGCGTCGGCAATCGACACGAAGAAAAGCCACCCGATGAGCACGCAGGATATCCGCAATCGCCGGCTTCGTAGATTCGTAGGCATCGTCATAGCTAAAATCCTATCGATGCCAGGCATCCACGGACTGAACGCGCGACAGGCGGAGTACGGTTGTCAAGAGACCTCCAAGATTCACGGCTGGCTGCTCGCTCCGAATCCGAGTTTCCTCCGACTCCATGGCCTGAATTCCTCGTGTCGCTTCTCAGAAATACCGGAGGGGATTGCCCGCCTCGTCGAGCGGGACCTCGATCCCGTGCTCCTCGTCCCACGGTACGGCAAAAGAGAATTCGGCGTGCACGGGTTGGTTGAAGTGACGGGTCAGGGCGAGACTGCCTCCCTCGACGGCCTCGAGGATCTTCTTGTCCGAGATCTCCCCGTCGTCATTTTCGCAAAGAGCTCGATTCTCGTCGGGCAGTTGGTCGGCGATGGCGTGGAACCGTTCGATGATGAACCGCTCGAGCTCGGGGAGAAGCGTGTCCCAGCGTGCCTGAAATCGCTCGGCCTCGTCGCAGAGCGCATCGAGAGCCGACGCGACCTCGGCGGGATCGGGACGCTTCGCCAGGACGATCGAGAAGTGGAGCCCGATGTCAGCCCAGGGGCACGGCAGCCCCGCCGGCTTCACCCAGGCGAGGGAGGGGGTCTCGCGTTCGTACGATACCTCGTAAGCACCTAGCGCCGCGAGCCGGGCGGCGACGCCCTCGTTCTGCGTGGCCTTCGGCTGGAGGACCGCGGCGTGCTCATCGCGGAACCGCTCGACCGCGCGGAGCCAGTCCTTGAGCTCGTCCATCAGATTCTCGGGCGGCCTGTCGGCGAATTCCGCGTACTCGCCCAGGACCTTACGGAGCGCCTTGTTCAGGCGGGGCGATTCGGGAGGGTCCGTCCCGGCGAGGTCGCGGAGCTTTTGCAAGTGCTCGCGAAGGTCGTCGATCTTGCCGCGCTGGTACTTCAGAAAGTTCAGACGGGCGATCCGCCGGGCTCGTTCCTCGCGGGCGGCCTCGGCATCGAAGCCGGGCGCTTGCCGCGGGTCGCCGTAACGCGCCACGTCGCGGGCGAGGTCGTCCTGGTGGGCGGCGACGTAGGCGTCGAGCAGGCGTTGGAATTCTTCACGGGTCTCGACCCCCGCGGGCGTCCGGGCCTGGGGGATTGTGGCCTGGAGTTCCTCGGGGACCTCTCCCAGAACGTGCGAGAGCCCGACGGCCACGTTCTCGCGGGCTTCCTGAATCATCGCCGAGATCCTCGGGGAGTCGTAATCGCCCGACTTCAACACCTCCTGCGCCCTGGAGACGAGGGAAGGCGGGGCCGGCGTCGACCGCAGTGCCCCGGCGACCCCGCCGGCACCGATCGCTTCGAGCGCCCTGAGCGTGAGCGACACCTGGTTGCCCACCTGCCCGAAGACAAACGCCCTTCGCCAGAGCTGCGGATCAATGCCCTGGTCGTTCTCGTCCAGGAACCGGGCCGCGATCAGCGTGTGCGCGCCCGCCTCGGACAACTGATTGTGGAACATCCGGAACGTCTCGCCCGCGCTCGAACCCCCCAGCGCTGTGCCGGAGAAGAACCACCAGTCGTGATAATCGGCGGCGTCTCGAAAGTACGTCGGCGCGCTCATGAATGGGCTCCTCCAACATCGCGTTGTTCGAGATCGATCAT
>DAIDJG010000265.1 GCA_027451445.1 Singulisphaera sp. | reverse complement strand
ATGTTGCGCGACGAGGTACGAAACGGCGATCAGGTGTTGTTCTACCACTCGAACGCCGACCCGCCTGCGATCGCGGGGATCGCTGAGGTGGTCGAAGAGGCCCACCCTGATCCGACCGCGTTTGACCCTGAAGCCCAGCATTACGACCCCAAGAGCACGACCGAGAACCCGACCTGGTATCAGGTCTCGATCAAGGCCGTGCGCGCGATCGATCCGCCGCTTGGCCTGCCGGAGTTGCGCAGTGTGACTGCACTCGCAGGTATGGAACTCTTACGCAAGGGAAGCCGGCTCTCGATCCAGCCGGTCAGCGCAGCGGAGTGGAAAACGATCATGGATCTGGCCAGGAAGAAGCGGCCAAAGTGATCACGTTGGACCCGTCGATCCTACGAATTGCCTGGGCTCAAACGAACTCGTCACAATCGAGGTAAACGCCATGGCCAAGATGGAACACTTCGCGCTCTTCGCCGACGACGCCCCCGCGCTCAAAGACTTCTTCGTCGACGTCTTCGGGATGCGCGTGATCCTCGAAAACCCCGGCAGCCCGCCCGGCTTCTTCCTGGCAGACGATCGGGGAATGGCGCTGGAGATCATCGGCCGGATCAAAGGGCAGTCCAACGTCAATCAGCGCTGGGTGTGCCACGTCGCCTTCTGGGTCGACGACTTCCACGCCTCCTACCGAGACCTTCAGGCGCGCGGTCTCACCTTTGAGACGGAAAGCTTCGTCGACAACGACGATTTCCGCACCGCGTTTTTCCCTGACCCGGAAGGTAACCGGTGCCAGATCATCTGGCGTCGCAAACCGCTCGGATCTTGAGCCTGCGTCAGGCGGACTTGCTCTCGGCCGGGAGCTGACGCCACTCGATCACGTAGTTCTTCTCGCTCGCAAACTTCTCGATCTCGGCCCGAGTTTGCGGAATCTCGATGCGGGTGATTTCACGGTAGGAGCCACTGCCGGAACGTTTCCAGGCAACTTCCTCGCCATACCATTTGCCGTCGATGTAGTACGCGATCAAGCACTTCATAACACCTAGCACTCCCTCAACACCATCGTGCGCACCCGGATTGAGTTGCGATTATAGAAGACACGCGGTCGTCAGCCAAGCTCTCCCCGACCATTGATGCACGCGACGAAGAGACCCCAGAGCGCCAAGGGCGCCTCCGGGTCGGGTGGTGGCGGGGCCTCACCTCGTTCGGCGTGCCAGGCGCTCCAGCGCGTCGCCACGATCTCGGGCAAGAATGACCGGGGATCGATGCGGCGACCCCGTTTGGCCATCCACACCGCATGGCGAATCACCGCGCTCTGGTCCAGGCCCCGGATCGCGGCGGCTTCTTCCAGGGAAAAACCGCGGTCCAACAGGCGCCAGGTCCATTCTTCGGTCGATACGTAGGCCACGGCTTGAGGATTGGGAGCATCGTTGCGCGGAAGCGGCGACGCCTGGACACGCTCCTCAGCAGGCTCGACGCGCCTTGCGGGTTCCGAGCGAACTGGGTCAGGCGAGCGCGTAAGCTCCGACATTCGGGGAGCCGGCTCGGCCACCGGCGCGGAGCTGTTCAAGATCGCCTCAAGGAGTGCCTTCCCATACCGCTCGATCTTGGCCGGACCAAGCCCCTTGATCTGCGCCAGCGCCTGCGGACTGCGCGGCCGTACTCGTGCCAGCTCATCGATCACCGAGTTTGCGAAGATGCAGTACGGCGGCACCTTCGCCTCCCGAGCCCACTCCGTCCTCAAGGCCCTGAGTTGCTCGTGCAAAGGGCCAGCCTCGACCGCCGCCGGCGGCCCAAGCAAAGACGAGAGCACCTCGCGCGCGTCGGGCTCCTCGAGCCGTTCGCGTCCACGCGGCTCCGGCTTCGGTCCGCGGACCTCCGCCGCCGGTTCCTTCTCGGCTTTCGGGGTGATCCGTTCGAGACCGCCGTTGCACACCTTTCGGTGCAGATAATCCTCGAGGGCGAGTGAAAGCTCCTCCGCGCCTTGAGAGCGCAGAAACTCCCAGCCCCGCTCGGTGAGTTGGATCACCGGGAACCGATCGCGCTCCATGGGCTCGGCCATTCCGGCCGCCGTTAGCGCATCGAGGACCTGACTCAGTTCAAGCTGAGTGAAGTCGGCGAGGATTCCGAACGTGCTCAGTCGCTTCAATCCCGAACGGTCCATCTTCTCGGATCCCGAGCCGTTGAGCATCTGCACGACGGTGAGCTTGCCGAACCGCCCTTTGGCGCGGGCCACCCCCGAGAGGATCTTGAGGATCACTTCCTTGCCCGCAGGAGTCGCGATCGGACGTGCGGCCGACGATGCGCCTAAGGTCGACGGTTCGCAGTTGTCGCAGTGACCGCAATGGATGCGATCCGCGCTCGGGTCGCCGAAGTAGCCCATCAAGAAGGCACGCCGGCACTTCTTCGTTTGCGCGTACCGGATCATCCGATCGAGCTTGTCGTACTCCCGGCGCTTCCTTTTTTCGAGCGCAGCGAAGTCGATTTGCAGTTGGGTCGTCTTCCGCTCACGGTCGATGACCCGGATCGCATTGCCTCGAAACGGCGGGACGTAATCAACCGGGAGGTCTGACGTCAACGCCTTGAGCGCACGATTCAAGGCTGGGCGGTCGATACCGAGCGCATGGGCGAACTCGTCGGGCTGAAAATAGATCGGCTCGCCGAACCGGCGGTTGACCAGCCCTTCGAGCCCAAGCAACACGATGCGCTGAACGTTCGCCTGTGGACCCAAACGACCCGCCAAACTCGTCTCGTCGCCTTCCTCGACGTTGATTCGGACAATCGCCATGTTCTCGCGAGGTAAGAATCGCTCGATCGCGCCGGCACCTTCGAGAATCTTGAGGCACGTCCCGACGGCGGAATCGTTGAGATCGATCCCCGTCGCCGTCTTGATTTCGGCCTGGGTCATCTCAATGGGATCGGCGTCGATCCCGCGCAGGAAGTTATAGACCTGAAAGACGGCCGAGGACGGCGGGTACTCGTTCTCGATAAAGAGTTCCTGCAGGAAGCGGTCGCCGTGGGCGAAAAGCAAAAGACAATGCGCAGGGAGCCCGTCTCGCCCGGCGCGGCCCGCCTCTTGATAGTACGCCTCGAGCGTTCCCGGAATGTTGAAATGGATGACCGAACGAATGTCCGCCTTATCGACTCCCATGCCGAACGCATTCGTCGCCACCACCACGTCGGCCTCCCCACGCATGAAACGATCCTGCGCCTTGGCACGATCTTCGCGGTTCATCCCGGCGTGATAGATGACGGTTTCCCGGCGGAGCTCGCGTTCGAGGTACTGGCCGATCGAATCGCAACGGGCACGACTCGAGGCATAGATAATCGAGGGACCGGGGTTCTGATCGAGCGTGTCCGCCAGGGCGGCTAGCTTGTCCCCCTCTCGGCGCGCTTCGATGACGGCGTAGCCCAGGTTCGGCCGGTCGAACCCGGTGACGAACAGCGCGGGGTCTTGAAGGTCGAGTTGCTCGGCAATGTCGCGACGCACCATGTCCGTGGCCGTCGCGGTCAAGGCGATGCAGGGAGGCGAGCCGAGCTTGCGGCGGGCCTGGCCGATGCGGGCGTAGTCGGGCCGAAAGTCGTGGCCCCACTCGCTGATGCAGTGGGCCTCGTCGACGGCCAGGAGCGCCGGACGGACCTTGGCCATGACGTCGAGGAATCGCTGGCTGCGAAACCGCTCGGGCGCGACGTACACGAGGTCATACTGCCCCGCCTCGATTTCGAGCATGCGGGCCCGCTGTTCGGACGGGTCGAGCGTACTGTTGATGAGGGTCGCGCGCACTCCGCGCCCCTGGAGCACGTCGACTTGATCCTTCATCAAGGCGATCAACGGACTGACGACGAGCGTCGGGCCTTGCAAGAGCAGGGCGGGTAGCTGGTAGCAAAGGCTCTTGCCGCCGCCCGTCGGCATGACGCAGAGGACGTCGCGCTTCTGGAGGACCTGCTCGATCACCTCGCGCTGGCCGGGGCGAAATTGCTCCAGGCCGAACCGGTCGTGAAGCGTTTGCTCCAGATCGATCGCAGTTTCGGAAAGGCTCATAAACGACGATCCCTTGTTCAGGCCGACGGGACCGTTCGATTATAGAGAAAGCCGAACGCCCATGCGACTCCGCAGAGGGGCGTTTCTGAGTTGACGAATCGAGCTCGATCGGACTCTGGCGAGCGTGGCGAATCGGCGTCATCATCCCTTGATGACGCCTACCGGTCGCAGCCTTGCGACCTTCTTCGAGATCCCCGCCTTCTCGACAACTTCAACGACCTGGTCGACGTCCTTGTACGCCGCCGGCTGCTCCTCGGCCAGTCCCTTGTGCCCTCGAGCGCGAGCAATGATTCCGAGGGCATCGAGTTCCTTGTCGATCCTCCGTCCCGCAGCGAGCTTGACGGCCGCCGTGCGGCTCATCATCCGTCCCGCGCCGTGGCACGTGGTGCCGAACGACTGTGTCATGCTCCCTGGCAATCCCGCCAGCACCCAGCTCGCCGTGCCCATGCTGCCCGGAATGATGACAGGTTGTCCGATTCCGCGGTACGCCGTCGGAATCTCCGCGTGGCCTGGTGGAAACGCGCGCGTTGCCCCTTTGCGATGGACGCAGACCTGCTTGCAGCAACCGCCGCCGACATCATGGTCCTCGAACTTGGCGATGTTGTGCGCGACGTCGTAGATCAGGTCCATGCCGAGTTGCTCCCAAGGGACCTCGAACACGCGAGCAAACACTTCGCGGGCCTGGTGGCTCAGCAACTGCCGGTTGCACCACGCATAATTCGCCGCAGCACGCATCGCCCCGAGGTACGCCTGTCCCTCCGAGCTTCGGACCGGCGCGCAGGCAAGCTGAGCATCCGGCAACGAGAACCCGTAACGCTTGGGCGCCCCCTTGAACACGTCGAGGTAGTCGTCACAGACCTGGTACCCAAGCCCTCTCGACCCTGAGTGGATCAGGACGGTGATTTGCCCTTCGCGCAGGCCCATGACCTCCGCAGCGGTTTCATCGAGGACCCGATCCACCACCTGCACTTCGAGGAAGTGGTTCCCCGATCCGAGCGTTCCGCACTGATCGTACCCGCGGCTGTAAGCGCGGTCGCTGACCCGATCCGGGTCGGCTCCGTCGAGCCGGCCGTGCGCCTCGGTGAACTCGACATCACGGGGCGTACCCCAGCCTTGCTTGACCACATAGGCCACGCCCTGTTCCATGAGTTGTGCGAGCTTGGGCTTCTCGAACGGATAGTTCCCCGACTGCCCCACACCGGTCGGCACGTCGCGGAATAACTGATCGACCAGCGTCCGGATGCGCGGCTTGACCTCATCCCACTGAAGGTTGGAGCGAAGCAACCGCACGCCACAGTTGATGTCGTATCCGACGCCGCCGGGCGAGATCACGCCGCCTTCTTCCGGGTCGGTCGCAGCCACGCCGCCGATCGCGAAGCCATAGCCCCAATGAATGTCCGGCATCGCCAGGCTCGCCCGCTGGATACCTGGCAAGGTTGCCACATTGGCAACCTGTTCGGGACCCTGATCCTTCTTGATCTGCTCGATCAGCTTGTCGTCCGCGAAGATCAGGCCGTCGACGCGCATATCATCGCGGTACGATTTGGGGATTCGCCACTGGCAGGTACCGACCTGCTCCAAGGGTCCGGTGTATCCGCTCTTTTGGCTCATGGGATCTCTATCCTTTCCCGATCGTCCCGACTCACGACTCCGGAACGAAGACCGTACGGCGGCCACGCCCCGGAAGCAAGCATTTGAGTGCAGACACGATGCCGCTTGAGAAGTTCGCCCGATCGACTTGCAGAAACCGCGTACCCAGCGTCGGCTGATTCGGAGGACGTGTGACACGCTCGCGGGTTTACCGCAGCGCGGAGTATACTGAACGCCACTCCGAGCTGATCAGGAGCCCAGAAGCCATGCCGATGCACGATTGGACGAAGGTGGAACCAGGAATCTTCCAGGCGTTTCACCACGGATGGGTCAGCGAGATTTCCCGCGCGTTCAACCATGGTTTATTGCCGGACACCTACTACGCAATGCCTGAGCAGGCTGCGGCGGGCTTCGGACCCGACGTACTCACGCTCCAGGGGTTCGTGAAAGAGGACCCGGGGGTTACCGAAAACAGAAGCGCAGGAGTGACAGCCACGCTTCTGCGGACGCGCCCGCAGACCCGTTACATGGCCGAATCGGATTCGGAGTTTTACCGACGGAAGAAAAGCTCGGTCGTCGTGCGTCACGTCAGCCGCGATCGCATCGTCGCCATCGTTGAGATCGTCTCTCCCGGCAACAAATCAAACCGCGCCGCTTTCCGGGCCTTCGTCGATAAAGCATGCGAACTACTCGAACACCGCATTCACTTGCTGATCATCGATCCGTTTCCCCCGGGCCGACGCGACCCGAACGGTGTGCACGGAGCCATCTGGGACCAGGTCCGCGACGACACTTACGTCACGAGCCCTGACGAGCCCCTAACACTCGTTGCTTACGAGTGCGACCTCACGACGCGCGCTTACGTCGAAACATTTGCCGTCGGACGTCCCCTGCCCGACATGCCTCTGTTCCTCGAGCCCAACGGCTGCATCATGGTGCCGCTGGAAGCCACCTATCAGGCGGCCTTCGCGGAGGTGCCGAGCCGATGGCGAAATGTGCTTGAACCCCCCAACGACTGAACGAACGCTTTGCCTGGCCACGGGAACTCCCTGAGGGCCAGCATCGTAGGCGGCAAGGGGCGTGCAAATCGTTCTCGTGTCGCCCCGTTGGCGCGGTGTTTGTGACGCGATCCACTTCGGACGAGATCCTGGCAAGACGGAGGAGATCCTGGTCAAGCATGAGATTGGGACGATCTTCAATCCGCATGGTCGTTACGGGCCGAAGCCTCGACCGAATCAAGAGAACCCAATCTCCCCAGACATTCCAAAATGATCTCCGCGGCCGATGATCCACTCCAAAACCATTGTCGTCGCTCCGCATGAGCGATAAAGTCATTTTGTCATCCAAAGCTCACTGGGGCCGTGACCCGAGGTTGCGGGAAGATTCTGTGATCCGAATCCGCTTCACCGACGTGGACGCCAAAAAACGGGCGTTGGGCCGCCTTGCCGGACGCTTCCCCTTCAAGAGTTGGGCGACCGGTGAGATGCTCGTCCCCGAGGGGGCGCTGGGGTTCTTGGCGACTGAGAATATCGCTTTCCAGGTCGAAGGCCCCGCTACCTACGAGCAAATCACTCCGTCGCTACGAGATCCTGCTTCCGCTCCGGTTCAATGACAGCCGGCCCGTGCCCGACGAACTCGTTGCCGACACGTTGCTCGAACTGGAGGAACGGTTCGGGGCCGTCTCGTCCGAGACGCAGACGATCCGCGGCTTCTGGCAACACGAAGGCGAGTTCTACCGCGATGACCTGGTCCGGGTCTTCGTGGAGGTCGCCGACGAGGACGAACATCGACAGTTCTTCCTGCACTTCAAGGAACGGTTGAAGGCGCGATATGAGCAGCTCGACATCTGGATGACGACCTATCCCATTGAGGTCTTGTGACCGCATCGGGACATTGACCGCGGCCAGCGACGGCACATCGCGGGGTATCGAGTCACCGAACCCTGAGGAAAGGCACTTTGGGTAGGCGGTCAACAGTTGGTGAGCGACAATGGAAACCCTCGCGTGGCTGGGGGCGAGCCCGCGGTGCGAAGCTGCCGGATGCCTTGGCGATGCACACGAACTGGAGCGTAGCCCTCTGCAATACCCACCTCGCTCGTGGCGCCGATGCGGGAAGAAACGATTCCCCACGGCGGCTCGCGTAAAGTCGTAGACCGAGGTTGGCCGACGACGTAAAATGGGTACCTGACTCAACTGCGATCCTCAATAGACTCTCGCCACCGTAAAGCGTGCCGAACCCTATCCGGCATACCTTCCGGAATACCCGCCGATACCGGCCCACCTTCCTACGAGAGCGTCCCAATGTCGCAAACCTCCCGTCTGACCCGCCGTGGGTTCTTGAAGATCGGCGCTCTCGGACTCGGCGGCCCGAGTCTGGCCGAGCTGCTGCGTGCGGAGGCACAGGCGGGGATCCGCTCGTCGACGAAGTCGGTGATTCTCATTTATCTGGTCGGCGGCCCTCCGCATCAGGACATGTTCGACCTCAAGCCGAAGGCGCCGGCCGAAATTGCCGGCCCCTGGCGGCCAATCGCGACCAACGTCTCCGGGATCGAGATCTGCGAAGCGTTTCCGCGAATGGCGAAGATGATGGACAAGTTCACCATCATCCGATCGCTCGTGGGCAACCAGGCCGATCACGATGCTGTCCAGGTCTTCAACGGACGGGACCCTCGCAAGCCGAAGCCCTCCGGAGGATGGCCCCAGTTCGGATCGGTCGTCGCCAGGTTGCAAGGGAACGTCGAACCGGCGGTGCCGGGCTTCATCAGCCTCTGTTATCCTTGCACGCATCCGCCGTACAACGAACCGGGACCCGGCTTCCTGGGCGCGGCGCTCGCCCCGTTCCGACCGGCGAACCCCGGTCGTAAAGATCTCGGCGTCAGGGAGATCAGCGTCGAGCGTCTGGCCGACCGCAAGACCCTCTTGAAGGACATGGACAACGTCCGTCGCTTCGCCGACGCCCGGGGATCGATGCACGCGCTGGACGCCTTCAACGAGCAGGCGTTTGCGCTGTTGACGTCGTCCAAGGTGGCGAAGGCGCTCGACCTGTCGAAGGAAGATCCGAGAGTCGTCGACCGCTACGGCACGGGCGACCCCACGAAGTTCATGGACAGCAACGGCGCCCCGCGCGTCCCGCAAAGCCTGCTGATGGCCCGCCGCCTCATCGAAGCGGGGGTACGGGTCGTCACACTCAACTACAGCAAGTGGGATTGGCACGGGGGCCGCAACACCGAAGGTCGCGCCGACAACTCCATCTTCGTACGCGAAGCGGAAGACTTCCCGATCTTCGACAACTGCGTCAGCGCGCTGGTCGAGGACTTGCACCTCCGAGGCCTCGCCGACGACTGCACCGTGGTGGTGATGGGAGAGTTTGGCCGGACCCCAAAAATCAGCGCCCAGGTCGGCCGAGACCACTGGCCACAGGTGAATCTCGCCCTCCTGGCAGGGGGCGGGATGAAGGCCGGGCAGGTGATCGGCGCCACCGACCGCATCGCCGGCGAAGCCGTCTCACGCCCGGTCACGTTCGCCGAGCTCTACGCCACTCTCTACAAAAACCTGGGAATCAACGTTGCCGACACCTGGGTGCATGACCTCGAAGGTCGGCCCCAAACTCTGGTCGAACACAACGCGCAGCCGATCGCGGAACTCCTCTGAAGTGTCGCTGAGAGAAGTCACGCGATGAGGTTGGGTTAAGTCGAACCATACCGTCGTATCTACGAGGATTCCGGACGACGTGAACCTTTCAACCCTCGGGGCTGTCTGGACCACGACTCGATGTCGTATATCGGGGCACAAAGGCCTTTGACCTCGCCCCTGCTTCGTTTCGATTAGCGACCATGCGATTGATCCGCCAGGTCTTCCTCAGTTAGAGCATCGTCGACCCGCAACGGGTGCGCTCCGCGTGCGCGCGGACCAGGACGTGCTCCGAAATCACACCAACTCATCATCGAGCGAGCCGCTTGCCGTTATCTGCGATCGGGATCGCGGCTAGGGCTGCGCACTGAGGAAGATCGTATGAACCCGAAGAAACTCAAAGAGAAAGAGCGACGGCGTGCGCGCGTGCTGGCGGAGCAGGCGTGGGAAGCGGCCAGCCAGGGCAACCTCGACCTGGCCGAGAAGATCATTCGCCGGGCCGTGTCGACCCAGGAAGACAACCCTGTCCTCTGGAACGATCAGGGCGAAATTCTCAGCCTCCGACTCAAAGACAGCGAGGCGGCCCGGTCCTTCGCGGCCGCACTGAGTCTGGCTCCAACGTTCGCCGATCCCTACGCTCGGCTGGCGAGCTTGCGTCTGCGGCAAGGGCGATTCGAAGAGGCCCTCGGTTTGCAGACCCAGGCCGTGAAGTACGCTCCCGAAAACGCATCGTACGCGGAGCGGCTTCTGGAGTATCAGGCGCTCGCTGGCCGATTGCCGTCGCATGACAACTTGCCGGCAGCGGACGCGGTCGAGCCAAACGAAATCTCGTCGCCGGAATCGGAAGACGATTGGCCGCAACGGTTGGAAACACTGGACTGGCACGCCCTGGCAAACCGGTTGACGCGCGACGGCTGTGCGGCGATCGCCGGCATTGTCGATGCGCCAACCTGCGACGGGTTGTGCGGCCTGTTCGACGACGACCGGCTCTTCTCCAAAACCGTCGTCATGGACCGGCCGGAATTCGGCCAGGGTACCTACCGTTATTTCGCCGCACCGATTCCGAATGTGGTCGACCGGCTCCGCCGCGCCTTCTATCCTCACGTGGCCCGGATCGCCAATGATTGGCAGCAGTTGCTCGGAGAATCGGAGCGCTTTCCCGAGGAGTGGGACCGCTTCCGAGACCGATGTCATGATGCGGGCCAGACGATGCCGACGCCGATCCTGCTGAAGTACGGTGCTGGTGGATTCAACGCCCTGCACCGCGATTTGCGAGGCGCCGTGTTCTTCCCGATCCAACTGGCCGTCGTGCTCAGCCCGCGAGCCGATTCGGAGAACGCGGACACAGGCGGCTTCCAGGGAGGAGAGTTCCTGTTCTGCGATTCGCCCCAAGGAAGAAAGTCGCACCGCCGCGAACTCGCGCTCGGGCTCGGCGATGCCGTGCTGTTCTGCACGCGCGACCGTCTCGTCCGCACGGGGGGCGTGGTCGGATTGCAATCGGTCAAGCACGGCGCGTCCCTAATCACCGCGGGCACTCGGTTCGTGCTCGGCGTGCCATTCCATGAGTATCGCTGAATCGGGAACAACGGCGGAGGTCGGATGGCAAACGCCAAACGACCTCCGTTCCATCTTCCGGGATCCACGAGGCCGCTTCACGATGCTGCCGCGGATTCACGATGCGCCCGTGCGTTCGAGTTGATTCCATTTCGTATTCTGCCAATTTCGAATCACCCCGTTTTGCCCGCACGTCGGACAGAGCCAGGAAATCTCGTCCCCTCCCTTCGGCAAGAGCGTGCGAACGATCCCCTGACAGTCCTTGGCCCTGCATCGAATGCCCGTGTTGAGCGAGTCGGCTGCGCCGGGATCAGTGGCCGCCTCGATCAGAAGCACGAGAAAACTCGCGAGGGTGCGCGCGGGACCGGATGGCGGCGCAATCTCACCGTCTTCGTCGAGGTAATGGGTGATGTCCGTGACGTATATCCCTTTTTTCACCCTCGCGACAGGAGGCGGGACGGGCTTGGTCGACGTGCGCGGGCTTCGTTGTCGGACGCGGGTCAGCGTGAAGTTCACCTCGTGCGCCTTACTGATGGTATTAGGGTAGCGCACGTCGCTGATCAAGTGTTTGCCAACCGGCCGACCGCCGATCGCAATCGTCACGGGAATGCTTACGTCTTGCGGGAGGACGCCCGTCCGGTAGAGTTCCACCGCCAGGAACGTGGGCATAACCAGGTGCAGCCCACGATCATCTCGAGCGAACCGCACCTGATTCTTGGGATAGTAGAAGCTCAACTCGACGCCATCGCCGTAAGGTTCCATCGGCATTGGCACCTGGTCCAGCCTGGTTCCGTTGATCGCAATCGTTTTCGACTCCATCCCGACACCTCTCCCTCAACTGGCTCTGAGGAACCCCCAACGGAGAGCTTACTGGGTTCGATATGTCCTCACAACCAGGCAAGGGCCGCACTTCAACGGGAGTCATGGCGCGATCCCAGCGGTACGAAAACAGTTTCAATGTCGATGCGCGATCGCCTCGAATGGTCCTTACGGCTGAGCGAGCAACTTCGCCAGAACGCGGCCGGTGTGCGAGTCGGCCTTCGCCACGTCCTCCGGAGTGCCCAGTGCCACGACCTGGCCCCCCTCGTCTCCGGCTCCAGGCCCAAGGTCGATGATCCAGTCAGCGCTCACCATCATCTCGGGGCTGTGCTCGACGACGATCAACGAATGGCCCAGGTCGAGCAGGGAATTGAGTGCATCGAGCAGCTTGAGCGTATCGGCCGGATGGAGACCGGTCGTCGGCTCATCGAGGATGAAGAGCGTCCGATTTCGGCCCGAGGCACGCGTGATTGCACCCGGTGAAGTGGTGAGATAGCTCGCCAGCTTCAGGCGCTGGGCTTCGCCTCCGGAGAGTGTCGACGCCGGCTGGCCCAGCCGGAGATAATCCAACCCCACGTCAAGAAGCGGGCGCAGCTTGGCTTGAACCTTAGGCCGGTGCCGGAAGAATACGAACGCTTCGCGCGCGGTCAGGTCGAGCACCTCGGCGATGTTCCGACCGCGATACGTGATCTCCAGGGTCTCTGGCCGGTAACGTGTCCCTCTGCATTCCGGACAGCGCACCAGGACGTCGGCGAGAAACTGCATGTCGATTGTAAGGTAACCGTTCCCTTCACAAGCGTTGCAGCGGCCCCCCTCGACGTTGAAGCTGAACCGGCTCGCGCCGTGGCCTCGGAGTTTCGCTTCGTGGGTCGCGGCGAAAATCTTGCGGATCTCGTCAAAGATTTTCAGGTACGTCACTGGGTTCGACCGCGACGAACGCCCGATCGGCGACTGGTCCACGAACACCACATTATCGAGGTCCCCCGTGCCGATGATCTCGCGGTGCGGCTCCGCGGGGAGCGGTTCGTGCCCGAGGCGCCGCTGGAGTGCAGGATAGAGCGTTTCTTCAACGAGCGTACTCTTCCCTGCACCACTGACGCCGGTGACCACGCAAAGCACACCGAGAGGAAACGTCACGTCGATCGTCTTCAGGTTATGCCCGCGCGCCCCGGACAGTCGCAAGCTGCCCCGGGTCAAGCTCCGCCGGCGCTCGGGCGCAACCACTCGCTTGCGTCCGGAGAGGAATTCGCCGGTCGCCGACAACGCGGCCTTTTCGACCCCGCTCGGCGGGCCCACATAGAGAACCCGTCCTCCCCCTTCGCCGGCGACGGGCCCAATGTCCACAACCAAGTCGGCTGACCGAATGATCTCCTGGTCGTGCTCGACGACGACGACCGTGTTACCGGCGTCGCGCAAGGCGGCCAGGATCCCGATCAACCGGTCGATATCATGGGGATGGAGCCCCACGGAAGGCTCGTCGAGCACATACAGTGTGTTCACCAGGCCGGACCCCAGCGCCGATGTCAGCGCCACGCGTTGGGCTTCTCCCGCCGACAAAGTGCGCGCGGGGCGGTCGAGCGTCAGATAATGAAGGCCGATCCGCTCGAGGTATTCGAGCCTGGTCTTTGACTGTTCGAGGATCCGACGTGCGACCGGATTCTGTTCGGTCTCCTGAGCGCACGTCGCCAAAAACGCCAGAGCCTCCCGAATCTTGAGGGCCGACACCGCGGCGAAATCGAGGCCTCCGACCTTGACAGCGAGCGCCTCCGGCTTGAGACGGGCACCTTGGCAGACAGGACACACCGTATAGCTCCGCCAGCGGCTCAAGAAGACGCGGGTGTGCAATTTATACGACTTCTTCTCCAGCCACTGAAAGAAACCGCGTAAGCCGGGAAAACCCTGTCCGGGCGTGCCCTCGACGATGATTCGGACCTGCTCCGGAGAAAGGCGCTTGAACGGGACATCCGTCGGTATTCCGACCCGGGGTGCAGCGTCGAGCAAGTCCTGGAGCATTCCTGAATAGGCAGGCGTCGTCCAGGGTGCAATCGCGCCGTCGCGCAGGGACTTCGAGCCGTCGGGAACGATGCGCTCCAGGTCAATATCGATGACCCGGCCAAACCCCTCGCATGTCGGGCAGGCACCGAGGGCGTTATTGAAGTGGAAGAGTCGCGGAGTCGGCTCGACGTAATCCGCGCCGCAATTCGAACACCGCCAACCTTGATAAAACGTCCACTCGCCGGAATCGCTGACCACCCGGCATCGGCCGAGGCCTTTCGTGAAGGCCGTCTCGATCGAGTCGAGACGCCGTTCTACCGACTCGGAGCCACGGACGAGCCGGTCCACGATAACGTCGATCCGGCCTTCCGACGGCAATGGCACAGGGCCCGAGTCGAGCGTGATCGTCGTCCCATCAACCTGAATACGCGTGAAGCCATCTTCGCGCAATGCGCTCGCGAGTGCGAGCCGGTCGCTCTCCGCGCGCACCTCCATCGGATACGCGATCATGTAGCGCGCTCCGTTCGGAAGTTCATCGATCGCCCGTGCAACGGTTTCCGGGTGCGCGGGCTCAACGCGATGTCCACAGGCCGTGCAGAATACTCGGCCCAGCTTCGCAAAGAGGAGCGCGAGATGTTCGTGGACCTCCGTTACCGTGGCGACGGTGCTCCGCGCCGACCGCCGGCTCCAGCGCTGGGCGACGGCGATCGCGGGCGGGATCCCTTCGATCCGGTCGGCGTCCGGCTTTTCCCACTTGTCGAGGAACTGTCGCGTATAGGCCGAAAATGTCTCGATGTAGCGGCGCTGGCCTTCGACGAACAACGTGTCAAACGCGAGCGAGCTCTTCCCCGACCCGCTCACGCCCGAGAAGACGATGAGCTGGTTCAACGGCAGATCGAGATCGACCCCCTTCAGGTTATGAACGCGCACCCCTCGGAGGCGGATCGAACGCGACTCTCTGGCCATTCCCCCGACTCCCTCGCCGCCGCTTCATTGGTATCGATGCAAGAGCCGCGACATCCCGCACCCCTCACCCCGCCGCTATGCGGCGACCCTCTCCCGCAAGGGGAGAGGGGTGTTTTCCCTCTGCGAGCCGTAGACGCAATCAACACACCTCTCCCCTTGTGGGAGAGGTCGGCCCTCAATGAGGGCCGGGTGAGGGGTGCGGGCGAGACCGTCCTTCCGCGCGTTGCGTCAAGTCCAATGCCTCAGGTCCGGGCGAAACTGTCATCGTAACGTGACGCCGGAACGATCGGCAACCCAACCACAGACCCGAGTTCATTCGGACGGTTTGGGTACATCGAACACCCGGAGAGCATCGTCCGCACTGTTCTTTGCACGTTGTGCGCTCTCGGCGGACCGCCCCCAAACAAGGAGGACGAAGAGCCATACGATCAGAACATTGCGCACGTTATACGCGAGAATGACCCAGAGACTCGTCCTCGGCAGCGAGCTGAGACCCGACGGCGCCAGCAGTGTCGCCGCACACACCGCGATGAAAAGCCAACGCCCCCTCACGGCGATCGGTCCATGGAGCACGGCGATATACGGCATCATCCAGATCAGATACTGCGGCGAAAACACTTTACCCGTCACGATGAAAGCAAGGATCGCCGCCCCCGTGTACCTGACCCCTTCTGTCATCCCTCGACGCACGAACACAGCACACGTCATCACGATGGCCAGCGCTTGAATCGGTAGAACGGCATGCAGAAGACTCTTCGACCAGGGCGTGATCGACGAAAAACAGCCATGGTCTCTCGAGATGAAAATCTCGGCCCCCGCGAGCTTCGCGGCCAGCATTTGAAGACCCGAGTACACGCTTCCATACTCGAACCCGCGTTCCAGGTGGTAGTGCAAAGATTCGATCACGCCATGCCAGTTAGCGAAGGCGAGCCAGGCCATCATCCCGAGAACAGAAACTCCCAGAAACGCGAGCAAGCCTTTCCCTCGCGCGGTGCCTGGTCGCGTCACGTCCCAGGCGGCCGCGACAAGCGGAACAATTCCGGGATAGATCTTAGTAAGCGCCCCGATTGCGGCCCAAAGACCGCCGACCACCTGCCGGCCTGAGAACCACGACACCGTCGCCGCAAAACAGAAAAAGGCGGCGGCCGCGTCAAAACGCGCGACGATCAATCGAGAAAGGATGACAAAGGACAAACTGTACCACGCGACCCGAAACGGAACTCTCGCCGCCCCTTCCCGCCGCGCGACCCACGAGCCGACGAGCAGGACCGTCCCTGCGTTGAACGTCAACATCTCGACGGCGAACGCGGTCTTGAAACCGGCGACGTCTGCCGCGATAAACCTGGCCACGAGAAACAAAACCATCGCGAAAGGGGGATACTCCACGCGAAAGTCGACGTACGGCCGCTTTCCCTCCCACGCAAGTGTCACATACCGGTAGTAGATATCCGTATCCTCTGGGCCCGATCGGAGCTTCGCGACGATCGTCGGCACCGCGATCAGAGTCTGGAGCGCGATGGCGACGAGCACACACGTGAACACTCGCCTGGACGGTTTGGGCGCATTGCGAGTCATGATTCGGAACGGACCTGACAGACAGCCGAAAAGAGTGCGAAGGCAACGTCCTGCCCAGAATACCGCGGGTAGTTTCGCAGGACCCCACCGGTTTGGTATCCTGTGGGAACGTTTTTGCGAATCACTGACTTGCGTCGCGACCGAGCCACCAGTTTTTTGCCACGGCAGGAAGGGTGTTCACAGCCGGCGCGGCGATCGTTGACCCGTCCGAAGCAACGAGTTGACAAGCCCTTACGTCACCGAAACAATCCGGAATTGCGGGTCTGGCGCGAAGTTTTTTTCATTTTCCTGTCACGAGACCACGAACTCTCCGTCGTGGCGGTGCGTAGTCATGATCAAGGCCACAGACGCGGAAACCGCCAAAGACCTCGCCCCGGCCACGGACGAGGAGTTGCTGAGCCGCTACCGCGATACTGGCCGGACGGAAGACTTCAACGCGCTGGTTCATCGCTACGAACATGAGTTGTATCGCTATCTCGTCCGTTACACCGGCGATCGTTCGCTCGCCGAGGATGTTTTTCAGAACACGCTACTCCAGGTTCACTTGAAGAAGGGACTGTACGAGAACGGCCGCCCCGTGCGTCCCTGGCTGTACTCGATCGCGACCCACCAGGCGGTGGACGCGATGCGGAAAGCCGGACGCCACCCAACGGTCAGCCTCGATCAGCGCTCGACGAATGATGAAGAGACGGACGCCGGCAGGTTGATTGACTTGCTGGCCAGTGAAGGCCCTGGCCCGTTGGCCGAGCTGCAAGGCGAAGAACGGCGCGAGTGGGTGCGGTCTTGCCTGGCACGGCTTCCTGACTCGCTCCGCCAGACGTTGCTCCTGGCCTACCACCAGGATCTGAAGTATCGCGAGATCGCGGACATCCTGAAGATTCCCGTAGGGACGGTCAAGTCACGCTTGCATGCGGCTTTGGCCAAGCTTCAGCAAATGGCCCGGGCCGACCATCTAGACGGAAGTGGTTGATTCTCATGAACGCTCAAGAGATGCTCGATTACGCGTTCGGCCAGCTCGATGGCCCGGCCCAGGAAAGGGCCGCCCAGGAGGTGGCGGGTGACCCGTCGTTGGCACTCAAGCTCGACCTTCTGCAACGTGGGCTGGACCAACTCCTTGACGACGGTGAACTCATCGAGCCTCCGCCCGGCCTGGCGGCACGCACGATTCAGCACGTTGCCGAACACCGCAGCCGCCGGCGGATGATTCTCGACCTGGTCCCGGTTAAAGTCCCCTTTCGGTGGACGGACGTGGCGGTTGCCGCAGGCATCTTTCTTGCCGGCCTCCTTACACTCCTCCCCGCGGTCCACCGTTCGAAAGTGCGCATGGATCAGGCGGGTTGCGGGTTCAACCTCCAGCAGTTGGGTGTGGGGATGGCTCAGTATGCGGACAAGCACCACTATTATCCTTACGCCACGCCCGATAACCCGGCCTCACACGTGGGGACATTCGCGTCGATGCTCCACGATGCGGGGTTGCTCCACGACCCCACGACGCTCGACTGTCCTTGCAACGGCACACACGTGTCGTCGCAGAGTCCGGTCCCGGGCCACCAAGCCCTTGCCGAGCTGCGACTGACGGACCCAGACCGCTACCACAAACTTCTCTGCTGGGACTACGCGTACAACGTCGGCTACCAGCATGCCCCGGGCCGCCCCGGCCCGATCCATGGACTGCATTCCGCCAACCTCGCGATTCTTGCCGACGAACCGCCGCACCGGGATGGCACAACCATCCTCGACGGCAACAGCCTCAATCACGGCGGCCGGGGTCAAAACGTCCTCTTCGCTGACCTCCATGTGCGCTGGCATAACACGCGACGGTCGACTCCAGAAGATGCGGACATGTTCCTGAACGATGCGCGTCGTCCCGCCCCGGGCATGCGGCCCACCGATGCGGTGCTCCTCCCGGCGATGTTCCGGTTCGACGGGCAGTAAGACCAAACCGCTTCACCGTCGCGCACAGTCGGGAGGGCGAGGCTCCGTCCGAGCCAGCTTTGATCCATCGGCGAGTCTTCGAGCCGATGGATCATTGCGCGCCGCCAAGTGGACCGCGTCATCACACGCGATGTTCAGAGGACTCGAAGACTCGTCCTCCGAACAAGGCTGGCTCGGACGGAGCCCTGCCCTCTCAAAAATATGCAGGCTTCA
>DAIDJG010000264.1 GCA_027451445.1 Singulisphaera sp. | reverse complement strand
CAGCGGAGTCCGTTCCTCCGACCGAATCTCGACACCGCAAACAGTCTGCGTATCAGGCTTCCGTTCCATGCCCAAAAGGAAGCATCACGCGCGGTTTTCGTAAAGAGCAAGTTCCACCGGGTTATTGAGAACTGACCCTACGTTGCCCCTCTTCCCTACCCTGTTCCATACCCTGTTCCATACCCTGTTTCCTACCCTTTTCGAATGTCGTCATCGCTTGGGCCTCCTGATAACGCTCGGTTTGGAGCAACGCCGCCAGTTGTTGGGTTTGAGCCTCATCCAGCGCCGCGTAGGCTTCCAGGCAGTCGAAAAGCAGATATCGCCGATAGTCATTCTCGCGCGCCTCGGCCAGCCGCCGCAACGCCTCGGCATGGACTTCGGCACGCCGGTTCGGTGACACACGCATCAAGGCCGTCAAGGCCACGCCCAGAAGTTGGTCACCGGTCACATACACCTCGCCATCGAGCGCCGGCAATCCGACGTAAGCGTACGCGAATGCGACCAACAGATGTTCCCAGTACTTTTCCTCGTACACGTCCCAGCCGATCCCTTGCAGGCCCACACGCAGATAAAGCGCGATGGGCAAGACCGGCAAGCCATGCTTTCGGCGGAGTTGCTCGTAATAGGAAAACAGCCGAGGTCGTAGCGGCGCCGCGGCGTCGCGCGATTCGATCTCGACATGAATCAAGGTCAGCCAGCGATCCGTTGACTCGGTCGGCACCGGCGGCGGTACCCCAGGACGAAGTCCGAGGCGAGCGACCAAATCGAGCGACCGGCGCTCGCCCTGCGGTGGATCGGTAAAGACTTCCTGCTCCAGCCAATCCACCGTCGAGAAGTCGAAGCGGGCGGCCCAGTCGGGGAAAAACGTCTGGAAGAATTCGGCAAAGAACTCTTTCAACAGCGATTTGAACCGTTGGTCATGGTCCGTCACGACACATTCCTCCGCCACGGCTCTCGACTGGGTCATCAGCCAGCAGTCCGTTGGTTCCGAATGGCTCCGTCGCCAGCTTCATGAATCAGAACGCACGACGTCGCCCAGCCCGTGATTCGGCCTTCGTCGTGATCGGTGTTGTGCAAAGATGATAGTCGCCGTCGCCGTTGACGTCGATAGAATCAACGTGTTTCGAGATCGCCCACTGGTGAGTTAGGGGCGGGAGATCGCGGCTGCTCGGAGAGGCGCTCGACGAGCTGGGGAAGCCAATACTCCCGAACGAACCGGCGCTCGCGGTCAGGGCCGTTCCGTCCGTCTCGGTGATCCCATACCTCTGGGATGCCACTGCGCGGCCCGTTTTTGCAAAGGCCGATCGTCCCACGCGATCGGCTCTTCCTTGATGCCGATCGTGGACGTTACGGGGACTTACTTCGATTCATTGTGCCGCGCCGCTTGCTGGTTGCCCCGGCCAATGTTAACCATCCGTTCGCGGATCGACGGCTTGGAATTGCGCGCCTCATTGCTTTCCTGCGCTTCACGCGTCTGCTCCGCGTCGGTGTCACGCCCGCGCTGCCCCAACGCCTCTCGGTCGCTGGGTTTTTGCTTTCTCATTCCCGACACAGGAATCTCCTTCCAAAATGAGGTCCGCCTTCGATGGGAAGGCGCGATCATGGAGAGGCCCTTACGACTTGTCGAACATCATCTTGACGTGCTCTTTGATCTCCTCAACCTGCCGGGCATCTTGCTCTTGCAGCTTGCGGAGCATCTCGGTGCACTTGGTCGCGCCCTCCCGTTCGGCGTCCTGGATGTACTGGTCGTAGGCATTCAAGCCTTCCGCCTTCGAGGTCAGAACCTGGAGCCAGTCGTACATCAGGTTGGGGATCGGATTGGCGTGAGTCGCGGTCGTCATGGTCTGTTCCTCCTTCGTTGAACAATCAAAGTGTTGTAATGCTCCTTTTTGTAAATTCTTGCAGCCGACATGCCAAACGGACCTACCTGGCGACCAAACGGCAACTGCGTGACGGCGATGGTTGCGCCGCTTACTCTAACCCGACGCGCTAACGATAACATTATATAATTGTACCTCGCTTGCGCGTCGGGTTAGTGTAAGCGATCAGCCGTTTCGTTTGGGGTAAAACCCGCACGACGCCGCAGCACGAACGTTCCGTCGCCGCGTGTCAAAGTCGGTCGCTGGCGCGCAGCTTGGTCGCAACATGATGCGGGCCTGGGAGAGCGGAGGCGACGGTCGACGGATCTCCGCTGAATTTTGACGCCGAGACGTGCGGAAAGTGTGCTGAACGGCACATAAGTTGTAGCAATTCCATCCGGTTTTCCGGCGGTTCCGCAGTTGGCGCGATGCCCGCCAAGCTTCGGCAATACGGCATCAGCGAAGCACCAAGGCTCGCGATTTCAATCCGCAGTGCATTCCCATTCCCCTCCTCTTGAATTGCAAAGCGCTCAGGACAGGGCCGGCAAGCGTGCTGGCTGCGGCACCGATGAGGGAAACGAAAGACGCCGCCATTTTTTCAGTCGTCCCCGGAACGGAACCCTGGAAGAGGCGTAGGCCCATTCACGAAATGGGCCGAGCCGCGGCGGCACGACACAGACGTCGAACCGGCGCACACGAACGCGTGCGTGGTCTCAGGGTAGCCCGCCTTGAATCACGGCAGCGGATTCATTGCGTCCCGAACGCAGGCTCGCGGAAATGAGTCGAAGGCATGCTCACAGCAAGGAGTTACAACCATGGCTAGGACGGTTTCGGACCTGCTGATCGACCGCTTGCTCGACTGGGGGGTGTCCGTCATTTTCGGATTTCCAGGCGACGGCAACAACGGGATCATGGAGGCCCTGCGCACACGCCAGGACAAGATCCGCTTCGTTCAGGTCCGCCACGAAGAGGGCGCGGCCTTCATGGCGTGTGCCTATGCAAAGTTCACCCGCAAACTCGGCGTCTGCCTGTCAACTTCGGGCCCGGGCGCAGTTCATCTGCTGAACGGACTTTATGACGCCAAGCTCGACGTGCAACCCGTTCTCGCCATCACCGGCCAGACGTACCATGACCTGATCGGCACGGGCTTCCAGCAGGAAATGGATATCCTCGCACTTTATCACGACGTCGCGGTCTTCAGTGAACAGGTGACAGGACCCGAACAGGTGCCGCTCCTGGTCGATTCCGCGTGCCGGTCGGCCCTGTCGCGGCGGGGCGTCGCGCACATCGTTTGCCCGGTCGACGTCCAGGACTGGCCTGCCAAAGACGTGCATTATTCGATGATGAACGTGAAGGGGGAGCCGTATACGACGGCACATTTCGACCCTGATTCGGTCGTGCCGCGCGCGGACCTGCTTCAGAAGGCCGCAGAGGTGCTCAACGAGGGGAAGAAAACAGCCATCCTGGTCGGTCAAGGGGCCCTGGGCGCCGGCGAGGAGGTCGAGAAGGTGGCCGAGGTCCTCGCTGCGCCCGTGATCAAGGCGCTATTGGGCAAGGCGGTCATTCCCGACGATTCACCGTTCACCACCGGCGGCCTGGGCCTGGTGGGCACGCTGGCGTCCGAGAATGCCATGGAGGAATGCGACAGCCTGTTGATCGTGGGCTCGAACTTCCCGTACGTGAAATTCCTGCCCCAGCCCGGCCAGGCGAAGGCCGTGCAGATCGATCGCGACCCCGAGCGAATCGGTATGCGCTACCCCGTCGAGATTGGGTTGACCGGCGACGCCAAGGCGACCCTTCAGGCGTTGCTCCCTCAGCTCAAGCCAAGGACGAAACGCGCGTTCCTGGAGAAGGCGCAAGAGCGTTACCGGGAATGGCTTCAATTGATGGACGAGCACGAGTCGCGCGAAGACGCCCCCCTGAAACCGCAGCGCGTGGTGCGCGCGGTCAGCAACCTGCTCGCCGACAACGCGATCCTCACGACCGACTGCGGCACGATCACCACCTGGACCGCGCGGCACATTCGAATCAAGCGGAACCAGATGTATTCCCTCTCGGGCACATTGGCCACCATGGCGCCGGGGCTGCCCTACGCGAACGCGGCCCAGATCGCCTACCCCGATCGGCAAGTGGTCGCGATCGTCGGCGACGGCGGCTTCACGATGCTCATGCAGGAGTTTCTCACGACGGTCAAGTATGGGTTGCCGATCAAGGTGGTCGTCATCAAGAACGGCGTGCTCGGGCAAATCATGTGGGAGCAGATGGTGTTTCTCGGCAATCCTGAGTTCGGCATCCGGCTGCAGGATTTCGATTTCGTGAAGTTTGCCGAGGCCTGCGGCGCGAAGGGCTATCGCATCGAGCAGGCGAACGAGGTGCAGTCGACGCTGGAGCTGGCGTTCAAGACGCCCGGGCCTGTGGTCGTCGAGGCGGTGACGGATCCCTACGAGCCGCCGATGCCGGCGCAGGCCTCCTCGAAGCAAGTGCTCCACATGGCCCAGGCCCTCGCGCGCGGAGAGCCCAACGCGACACGGCTCGGACTGACGATCGTCCGCGACAAGGTGCGGGACTACTTCGGGAGCTGAACCGGACATCGAACGCGGGGACCGCGAACATGTTGATCGAAAAGACAGTGGGACTCCGTACGCGCCCGGCGCGGCCGCTGGTGGACGTCGAGGTGGCCGCCCTGGAGGCGGAGCTTCGGCGTACGGTGCGAGGCGACGTGCGGTTCGACGCCGGCAGCCGGGCGCTCTACACGACCGACGCCGCCATCTTTCGCCGCGTGCCGATCGGCATCGTCCTGCCGCGCGACGCGGACGACGTCGTCGAGGCGACCGCGGTCTGCCGCCGCTTCGGTGCACCGATTCTGGGACGCGGCGGTGGGACGAGCATCAGCGGCAATAGCTGCAACGTCGCCGTTGTGTTCGACATGTCCCGGTACATGAACCATATCATCGCCCTCGACCCCGAACACAGGAACGCGCGCGTTGAGCCGGGCGTCATCTGCGACACCTTGCGCAACGCCGCCGAGACGCACCACCTGACGTTCGCGCCCGACCCGTCTACCCACGACCACTGCTGTCTCGGAGGCATGGTCGGCAACAACTCGTGCGGCATTCACTCGGTGATGGGAGGCCGCACGGCGGACAACATCGAAGCGCTCGAAATCCTCACCTACGACGGGCTCCGCATGCGCGTGGGCCCGACAAGTGACGACGAGCTGAACCGCATCGTCGCCGAAGGGGGACGTCGCAGCGAGATCTACGCAAAGCTGAGGATGCTGCGCGACCGCTACGCCGACCTGATTCGCGCGCGCTACCCCGATATCCCCCGGCGCTGCTCGGGCTACTGCCTCGATGAGCTGTTGCCGGAAAAAGGCTTCAACGTGGCCCGAGCGCTGGTCGGTTCAGAGGGGACATGCGTGCTGGTGCTGGAGGCCACGTGCCGCTTGATTCACAGCCCTCCCGAGCGCGTGCTGATGCTCGCCGGCTTCGCGGACCTGGGCACGGCGGGCGATCACGTGCCGATGATCCTGGAGCACGGTCCCACCGGCCTCGAGGGCATCGACGACTACCTGGTCGAGGCCCTGAAGGCCAAAGCCAAGGATCTGCGGAACATGCCGCTGCTGCCCGATGGTAGGGGCTGGCTGTACATCGAGTTTGGCGGCGAGACGCGCGACGAGGCCCTGGGCAAGGCGCACGCCCTCATCGCCAGGCTCCAGGCCGACGTGAAAACCATTTCGACCCGGCTCTACGAAGACAAGGACGATGCGCACAAAGTCTGGCACATCCGCCACCAGGGGCTGGCTCTCACGCGCGTGCCCGGCACCGGCGATCTTTGGCCCGGCTGGGAAGACGGCGCGGTGCATCCCAACGTGGTCGGGGCCTACATCCGCGACCTGCGCAAGCTCATCGCCTCGTACGGCTACACGGGCTCGCTTTTCGCCCACGTTGGCCAGGGTTGCCTGCACACGCGAACCAATTTCGATCTCACGACCGCCGACGGCGTGCGCAAATACCGCGCCTTCATGGAGGCCGCGGCCGACCTCGTCGTCTCGTACGGCGGTTCACTGTCGGGCGAGCACGGCGACGGCCAGTTCCGCTCGGAGCTTCTGCCGAAAATGTTCGGTCCCGAGCTCGTCGAGGCGTTCCGCGAATTCAAGGCGATCTGGGATCCGGCGAACAAGATGAACCCGGGGTTCAAGGTCGAGCCCTTGTACAAGATGGATGAGGACCTGCGTACGGGACCCGACCACCACCGGCCCCAGCCGGAAACACACTTTGAGTTCCCCCAGGATGAGGGCAGCTTTGCGTACGCGACCGAGCGCTGCATCGGCGTCGGGACCTGCCGCAAGGAGCACTCAGGGACGATGTGTCCCAGCTACATGGCGACTCGCGAGGAGAAGCACTCGACGCGCGGGCGCGCACGCTTGCTGTTCGAAATGTTCCAGGGCGACCCCGTCGAACGCGGCTGGCGCGATAAGAACGTGGCGGACGCACTCGACCTTTGCCTGGCGTGCAAGGGGTGCAAGAGCGAGTGTCCCAATAACGTCGACATGGCCACATACAAGGCCGAGTTCCTGGCACACCACTACGCCGGGCGAGTGCGGCCGAGGGCGGCGTACGCGATGGGGCTCATCGCATGGTGGGCCCGCATGGGCACGCTGATGCCTCCGTTGGTCAACTTCCTCAGCTCGGCGCCGATCGCCAGCGACCTGCTCAAGGGGATGGCGGGGATTGCCCACCGCCGCCGGCTGCCCCCCTTTGCGCCCGAGTCGTTCCAGGCCTGGTGGCGCCAACGGCCGCCGCGCAACGTCGGCCGGAACCGGGTCCTCCTCTGGCCGGATACCTTCAATAACTACTTTCATCCCGAGGTCGCGAAGGCGGCGGTCGAGGTTCTGGAGGACGTGGGGTTCTGCGTCTTCGTCCCGCGGCAGGCGCTCTGTTGCGGACGTCCGCTTTACGACTTCGGCATGCTGTCGACGGCCAGGGCGACGCTCAAGCGAGTTCTCACTGTGCTGCGGCCTGAGATTGAGGCCGGCGTCCCCGTGGTGGGCCTCGAGCCGAGCTGTGCGGCCGTCTTCCGCGACGAGCTGCTGAGCCTGTTCCCCCGCGATCTCAATGCGCAAAGGCTCGCCAAGCAGACGTTCACGCTCAGCGCGTTCCTGGCGCACCGCGCGCCCGAATACCAGCCGCCGAAACTGGCACGCAAGGCGTTGGTGCATGCCCATTGCCATCAAAAGTCGATCCTGGGCGTCGACGACGAGGAGGCGATCCTGCAGAAGCTGGGCGTCGACTTCGGGAAGGTTCTTGACGCCGGTTGCTGCGGGATGGCGGGGTCGTTCGGCTTCGAGGCCGGCAAGTACGACGTCTCCCTGCAGATCGGCGAGCAGCGGCTCCTGCCGGCGGTGCGCAACGCAGCACGCGACACGCTAATCGTCGCCGACGGCTTCAGTTGCAAGCACCAGATCAAGGAAGGGACCAACCGCGAGGCGCTCCACCTGGCCCAGGTGCTCCAGATGGCGCTGCACGATGCCCCTAATGGCCCACTCGGTGGCTACCCCGAGGTTCACTATCCCGACGTGCGGCTCGACGGCCCGGCGCGACAGTGGGCCCTGGCACGCACGGCCGCAATCCTCGGTTTGGGTGCGCTGCTGGCAGGTGGGGCGGCCTACGCGGTGGCGCGCAGGAAGTCGAGTTGAGGTGTTTTTCGTATGTATGTTCGAGCACGGCCGTGATACGAGCGTTCTCAAGCGCGACACGCGTGCGGAATTACACGGACGTCTCATTCACGCCCCCTACTGAGCGTTGCAGAAATAACTCAACCGAGTTCCGTCGAAATTCGATAGCTTCATGCGTTGTACGTTCGAGTTGGGCGCCGAATACCGATGGCGAGGGTCGAAGTTGCGACCGCTTTTCTGCCGGATCGTGCGCAACGGGCTCCCAACCTACCGAAGGCCTCTTACACTAACCCGAAGCGCCAGCGAGGACATTATATATTTATTCCTCGCTCGCGCTTCGGGTTAGTGTAAGAGCTCTCGGTATCGTGATCGGCGCAAGCCGATCGTGAAACGCTTGAGGGCCTCGGCACCGCGAAGGAGTTAAGTTATTTCTGCAACGCTCAGTAAGTCCAATGCCGTTCAAATCGCGCAAAGCTGTTTGGTAGTAGCCTGGATGGGGCTCGTGTCGAGGCAAGGGCGTATTCCCACACCTCTCCTCCTGCGGGAGAGGTCGGACGCACAGCGACCGGATGAGGGGTGCCCGAAGACCGCGTCGCGTAGACCCTCACCCTTCACCCCGCCGCTGCGCGGCGTCCTTCTCCCGCAAGGGGAGAGGGGTGGTACAAGGCGATGCGTCGCCTCAACTTATAACTCGTCGAACGGTATTGTGGCTAGAACGCCTAACTGTTGGGTAGGACGCGATCAGCCACCGACGGACCTCGCTCGACATCACCCCAAACTATGGAACGCGCCTTAACGTTACGGGCGTGGGTAAAGCTTCCTCCCTCCCCCACGATGGGGGGAGGGAGTTCTGATGCTTCTGTGCTTTGATTGGTTGTCACCGTGCGCAATCCAACCGTTGGGCGCTCTAGACCATCGCACCACGCGCTGAATCTGCTTCCCCGACCCCAGCCACCTTGTGTGACTGGTGTAGGAGGTCTGTGGCCAGGCTAGAGCCTACGACCGGCCCCGCGGTGGCCGCACAACCCTTTGCGCATCATGGGCGTGCAGGAGGTCCTCGATATGTTTCGACGGCAGACCGACGCGTCGTCTCAACTCCCGGCACTGCATCAACATCAGGGTCATTTCATCGTGAAGGGCCTGGGATTGTCTGAGTGTGATCTGGGCGCGTTCGAGGAGTTCCACAGTGTCGCGGCTGAAGCCGTGCGTTTGCTGGAAAGGTGTTCGCATTGGGGCGGCGATCCTCAATCTGTGTCTTATCGTTTGGGGGCCTGGCCCCGACGACGAGCTATCCCGTGCGAGCGACGTACCATCAAGCGGGTGAGCACGGGTCGAGGTCAGGCGTCAACGCGCCCGGACCGTGGATGGTCATCCTCCATCGCCGCCGTGGCCTGCGACGGTTCGTCTGCGGAGTCGCGCGCTGGGCGGTTCATGGACCCGTCATCCATGGTCAGTTTTGGCACATGCTCGCAAGATAGGCGCGCCAGAGGCATTCCAATCGCGCCGCTGTCAGCCCTGCCCGTTCCTGGGATTCCCGACATTCGGCAAGTGTTTCAGCGACCTGGGCACAGAGGACCTGCGATCCCGTGACGGCTCTTTGGGCACGCTCGCCAAGCGAGATCGTCTCGGGGCTGAGAGCCAGTGCGCGTTGAGAAGGGAGGGGCATCGATCGGCGCTCCTGTTGCCGTGGGACTGTCGCGCTTCCCGTTGACGATGCTGAGTTAAACATGGCAAGTAGTGTGCCGTCAACTCAGACAATTCGGATGACCGGTCACTTTTTCGAACGGCAACCCTTCGCCTGAGGTGAATCTGACGAGCGTAATGAGCGCGAACGATGGACCCCGGTCCCATCGACGCCAGGCTGGCCTGCAGTCTCAAACTTATCGTTTTGCCTCAAAGCCTCAGCGTCCCCGGAATAGCGCTTGCAAGGCGACGAGGTGCGTGTCCCGACGCTCCCTATTCGGCACGGGCAACCCAGCGTGATTTATCGGAGAATCATTGCGTTCGTACCTTCGAGTGAGGTAATTTAATCCGTCGGAGTCGTAGCCGCGCCCCAGCGGAGGGCCGTCTGGAAACGACCTGCCAAGAGGAGCTACACTTCTCAAGAACCCGGCCGTCAGGCCGGACCGACACCAATCCATCCGGAGGTAACAACCATGGCCGATGAAGTCCTCGAGAAGGCGAAGAAAGTCGCCGACGACAAGCTGAACGCGGCACAGAAGAAACTTTCAGACATGAAGAAGAAAGCAGAAGAAGCCCTGAAGAAAGCAGACGAGAAGCTGAAGGGCTAGTGCCTCATCAACGCGCTATCGATCGGTTCGATGGACTACGGTCCCAGGCGGCTCTCCTCTAATGGGATTCCGCTGCCGAAACAGCCTGAAAGTCGCGAGCCACCCCATCAAAGCTCGCGTGACAACAGCCGCATGCGTTTGAACGTTCATTCGTTGTGATGCCGGTGCAACACATCGTTCTACGTCCGACGATTCCCAGGCCGGTCGCGGACTGGCGGAGACGTCGCGACGAAAACCAGCACTGCGGGAGCTTTGACATGCCACTGTTCACCAAGAAATACAACCTGAAAGCGGTCTGGCAGGACATCAAGAAGGACGCCGAGAAGGCGCGCGGAGGCAAGAAGCCGGGTGGCAAGGCTGGTTTCGAGGCCCTCCTCGAGAGCCTCGACAAGCGAGTTCAGTCCAAGACGCCCGACGTCGACACGATCATGAAGGAGACCGGCGAGTTGGTCTCCAAAATGAAGAAGTACGCCGCCGACTTGCCGAGCACGGAAGCGGAGTTTGTCAAGGACATCAATGGCTTCACGAAGATCCTGACGGAAATCGCCCGTGCCTGCGAGATCAACTCCCGGCAAGTCACGGCCCAGGAAAAAGCGTTGCTGCTGGCACGTAACAAGCTGTCGCGGATCAATCAAATCGGCGATGCCTTGCAGATGCGCCTGGACAAGCTCAGGGTGGCATACACAAATGCTGCGACTCCCAAGGCGGCCGCGGCCTTGCTGAAGCAGATTACGGCGCTGGACGACTCCATTCAGAAACTCGGCGACGACATGGGCAAAGCCTTCAACACTGTGATGACGTTGACGAACTGAACCCGTTTTCGTCGCTTCCCCGCGTCCGGCCGGAAACCCTCTCCGGCTGGAAGCCTGAAAGCGCTCGCAGAGAGTTCCCGTAGGACATGCATTTTCGCTGGCGATTCGTTCTCCACGGAATCGCGCTCGAAAGGCACGAAGGTGCATGTCCTGGGGTCACTCTTTGATGACGGCTCGCTTCGTCAGGGCTGTTGTCGAGCGCTTTGATTCCACCATCAGGAAGACGGCCCGGATTGACGGTCGTGCTCCGCCGCGGCGTCCTATTGGCCAGCCGACTCGGGACTCCAGTACCCCTCATCCCTCAACTCGGCCAGCACGGCCGCGATCTCCACTGGCTCCGCCGGCGCCTCCGGGAAGAACCGATGGCGGAGGGTCATCGCGCCGGGCGCGAGCAGAGAGACGAGACAGCCTCCCTCGCCAATCATCGCTGGGTCAGAGTCCGCCTCGGCGTTCGCGGCCACGGGCTTGAGGCTGGGTCCCGTCCCGCTGAACCGGCGGCCCAGGATCGCACGCAGGTCGGCCTCGGACGTCGCTGGATACCAGCGTAGCCAGCGCCGGGCAAACCGGACTATGCGTGATCGTGACGGGGCCGACGTCCGGATCGGGCCGGACACCAGCATGATGCCGACACAGAAGCAAAACAGGCCGAAGCCGACGAAGCAGCTCGAAGCACCGTTCCAGCCCCCAGATCGCCAGGCTACCAGACCCGCGACCGCGAGGAACCCGAGCGGGACGGGACCCACCAGCATCCAGGGCGACGTGAACATCAGGAGCCTCACCTCAACTCGAAACCGAAGCGAACACAGACACAAAGAACGTGCATTTTAGTGATCGATTTGCGTTACGCAAAAGCGAAGTCACAAAGGGCATGCATTTTAGCAGTTGATTCGTTTACCACGAACTCGCGCTCGAAAGGCAACAAGGAGTATGTTCTGGGGTCCCCTCGAGTGCACTCCCGTAACAGGGCAGGTCGTCAAGTGCCTGGCTCGCCACCGCCAGCCCATCGTCGAGCCGCCCGGCCTTCCGAAGCAGGGCCCCGATCAGGAAGTAAAACGTGCTCTCGCGCTGAAGGACAGCCGGGTTGGAATCCGTCAAGATTCCTGTTCGAACGGTCTCAGCCAGGTGCGCATCCCGCAGCCGTAGCGCAAAGGGGAGCAGACGTTCGAGGCATGCACGCTGATCAGGACCGGCGACCACGATTCCCGGAAACGCGCCGAGCAAGTGGCCCAGCGAGCCGTTGACGATGCCGATATCGAGCGCCTCAGTGCGGTCGGGCCGGGACAGCCAATCGGCAGCCCACTCGAGATAAGGGATATCGGGCCGAACCGGGTACACCCGCAGCAAGAGCGCGATGGCCTCCGAAGTCCGGCCAAGGCGTGCTGCAATGCAGGCGCGCGCGGCGACGGTCGCGAAGCTTGGTTCCTGATCCATGGGAGCCAGCGCGAGTGGGTCGAGCGCGGCGTCGATGATCTCATCGAAGAGATCAAGCCACTCGCGGCGCTGCGGTTCGGCGGTCAGAGCCCACGCGAGATGGGCCATCGCGTGGACGAGGTCACCTTCGGCCATCGCTTCCGTGGCAATCGCCACGTCCTCCTCCGGATCGGAGTCGATCGCCTTCTGCACAAGCGGCGCCGCCATAGCGCTTCTCCAAAAATCATGAGGTCATCGCGCCAGCAAAGCTTGGGAAAGGGGGAACGAGTCTCAAACGCAGAAACCTTTCGTCGCAACCCTGCGGGTCAACGAATCCCGCCCGGCCAAGCCTGGCCAGTCCCGGCGCGCCGGGAGAAGCGATTTTTGCGTCGTGTCGGGTAACCGCCAGGACGAAGCGTAAACAGCCAGTCCCGAGGCCGCCTGGCCGAACCCCGAAACCTTCCATTGCGGGAGTCTTCGTTGCTGACTCAAGCGGGGACCATGTCGAGGCGTCGTATTAGCCTGACGTCCTCGGTCGTACCGGGGTCCTAGAGCAGGGCATAGGGACACAAGGGTCGCCCAGGAACCCGGGAGCCCCTGCCGCCTCCACGGCAATACCGGCTCGTGCTCCGGTACACCATCTCCCCGTCGCCCACGACCGCGCGTCCCGGTTGCTGGGAGCAAACCTGGGCGCAAACCGTGGTATCGCCAAACGAAGTGCGGCGAGACGGGTGGCAGGGGGTCGGAACGTTTCATAGTACCGCTGAAGCGGGGGAACTGGACCAAAGGACCCCGCTGCGGGAAGGGGGTGCCGTTTCAAGTTTTGAAGTCGCGATTATTTCATGGGCGGCTGCGACGGGAGGCCGAGAAATCAGCGCGAAGGGGCCTCTGTTCTGTGAAACGCGACTCTCGCTAGCGCACGGGCATCCAGAGCTGATTTTCGCGGAGCGAAAGTCGACTCGCGATGCCGCGTCACGTCTTTCGCATGCTACAACCGAAACGCGCAACTTCAAAAGTTTCAAGGACCGTCTGTAAGACTCCATGGCGAGTGCTCAGAAACTCGTGTCCGTGGCCGTCTTGCCAGAACGGATCACCGGCAGTGAAATCTTGGGATGACGAGCCATGTGCGTTAATTGCGCGAGCACGGATCAGTGGGGGGCCTGGGTGGGCAACCACTCAGGCTTATCAATCAAATGTTGTAATAATATTTTAATATTATTAATACATTAGTCTGACCATCCGGGTCTTCTTCACAGCGCATGTCCTGGGAGTTTTTGTCCCAGAGTCTCTTAAAGAGTCTTGCACGAACTCGGGACGCGGTGGCGTCATTCTCCCCGACCCCAGCCACACAACGTGGCCGGGGTCGGGGGAGTGGATACAGACCTTGACGCGCGATGGGCTAGCCAGCGACCTCCTTCACCAGCCACACAAGCTGGCTGGGTCGGGGAGAATGACGCAAGCACGCCTCCTACCGCGTCCCAGGTTCATGCAAGGTTATTTAGCCGAATTGTCCGAGCACGTCCGAGCCGCCCCAGCCGAACTCATTCACCCGGCCTTCCGAGACAAGGACCGCGCACCCGTGCTCATCGCACCATTCGAGCAGGGAGTCGAAGGTCACCCCGATCAGGTCGGCCGATTCGTGCAGGAGGAATGATTGGATCCGGAATCGGTCCAGGGGGACGTCGCCCGAGTTGTCGAGGGGGAAGATGACTTGATGGTACGGGTCGGTTCGGTCAAGGAAACCGGCCTGCTGCTGATACAATGCGCGCAAGCCGCCCGCGACTTCTTGAAAGATCGCGGCCTGATCCGATTCGAGCCGGTCGAACAGGGCCTTCTGATGGTCGTTGGGTTCGTCGACTTCGCCGCATTCGAATCGGAACCGTCCCGGCGGCAGGAGCTGCGCTCGCTTTTGGCGAACATTCTGCGCGTAGGCTGTGCTCCGTGGACCGGTCTTAAGGTCACCTGGCGCGTAGATCAGCTTGCTGTTCAAGAGAATGCGGGCGTTCTGGGCGATCCATTCCAGATACGTTCTATGGCCGTCAGGCGATTCCCGGCTCTTTAGCATATAAGTCGGGACACGGTCGAGGGACTGGGGGAACTGCTCGGGAAACCTCGCGCACATCTCGGCCACAATCTCCGGCCAGGGGCGGCCTCCATCGAGGGCCTCCCTTGTCGCCTGCTGCACCGCATCGACGTAGTCGGTCCATTCATCGATATACTCGCGGCTGTAGGCGAAATCGAGGTGGGCATCCTCAACCGCGGCATACCCCCTGCCGATGGTGATGAAGGCCGGGAGCTCGGCCTCGAAGGCGAGCGAGCCATGCTGGCGTGCGGCCCGGTGATAAGGTCGCGATTCCATGGGAAGCACCTGTGATCGGAGACTCTCGCCCATGCATTGTAGCGAGCGGCTCGTTTCCGAGGAATCTCGCCCGCAAGCGAGCGAAACCCACAGGCCAGCGGGCGCGGACGAACTCTTCACCAAATCCATGATCTGAGTGGACGGACGCCGAGGACAGGCAATTTAACGAGCGGCTGGTTTCGGTGAAATCGTGCCGGGAGACCAGCAAAGTGCATGTCCTGGGGTATCTTCGATGTATGAAAATTCGATGAATATCCAAAAACAATCTATTTGATACAGGTGGCGATCCGGTACCCTGCGACTTCGAAGGTTCGCCAAGAAAAACGGGCTGAACGGATTTCTCAACGCGGCAAGACGGCCTGACGAAAGGTACAATCGGGCTCCGACACCGACGGGAGGAGGGCGTTCGATGGCCGGCAAACGGCAAGCACTGCGTGACTGGCACCGCTTGTTCGGCCTGTTGCTGACCGACCTGTTCAGCGGTTCGCCCTTCGTCGTGGAAATTGAAGCGGACCTGTCCGTGCAGCAGCAACTGCTCGACGTGGTGATCGTCCGCCGGGGCCGTGGGCGATTCTCAGGCCGTTTACCCGACGGCCTGGAGGGACTGCTGGCGCACAACCTGATTACCTTCAAGTCGCACCGTGAGGCGCTCGACACCTGGGCCATGAAAGAGCTGCTCGGTCATTACGTGGCCTACCGCAAGCTCGTCAGCCGCTCGCCGTCGGATCTGCTCGCCGAGGACCAGTTCCGGCTTTATGCGGTGACCGCCCGCTACCCGCAAAACCTATCGGCCCAGGTACCCTGGCAGAGGGTTCAGGCGGGTGTTTATGATTGTCAGTGGGGCGCCGATACGATCCGTGTGGTCGTCGCGGGCGAGCTGTCGCGCGAACCGCACAACGCCCCGCTGCACCTGTTCAGCGCCTCGCCGGACCTGGTCGGTTTCGGCGGCCGCGCCTACCAGCGGCACTCGCGGAACACGAGTGGCCTGCTGATGCAACTGTTCGAGGGGCTTCACGCGGAGGGGTTTCCGATGCCGTACACGATGGAGGAATTCCAGCGTCAGTTTGTCAAGGAGCACTTACCAAAGCTCATGTCGGTGGCGCGGAAGGATCTGATCGAGTCACTGTCGCCGGAGGAGCGGAAGGATCTGATCGAGTCACTGTCGCCGGAGCAGCGGAAGGACGTGATCAAGTCGCTGCCGCCGGAGCAGCGGAAGGACGTGATCAAGTCGCTGCCGCCGGAGGAGCTGGAGGATGTGATCAAGTCAAGGCCGCCGGAGGAGCGCCTGGCGGGTCTGACCGAACGTCAGATCCGAGAGTACTTGAACCGTTTGCCCGCTGAGCGCCCCGCTGCACCGCGCAAGCCGCGGCGGAAAACATGAGAGAACATTCGGTCTCCGAGGGTGCGTAGCTGTACACGCCATCCTCCTGGCGCTGCACTCCGTTCGACTGGCCGGATAGTGTACCGACGGCGAACCGGGAAACGACTCCCGGTCGGCTCTTTCGAGTAGCCACAACTCGCCTGAGGTGGCTCAGGCGCCGCTTTCGGCGTCAGGTGCCCGTATCCTTGCACGGAAGAATCAACTGTGAACACCATCGGTGCCGACCTTCCCCCGCGGGACGGGACCAACGAGAATCGACGTGCCTGGAAGCGGTGTATCGCGCGTCTTGGGAAGGCCATCGCGTTCCATGCCCTGGAGTCGCACATCAGCAGTCTCCTGAATGAGGTCGACGACACGTCGGTCAGTTCCTCCAACCCGGCGCAGCGCTACATCCCTGCCGCGATCCGCGCCTCCCTGGCACGAGGCGCACTCCAGCAGCTCAAGGGCGGAGCCGCCGGGGAGCATTGCCTCGGCCTTCAGAGCGATTCCTTGATTCTCGAGGGGTTGAGGCCGAGAGCGCGGCATATCCTTGAGGCCGCGCGCCAGCTTGCCGTGGCGATGTGCGCACGGTCTCGGTTTGAGAGGGAGGTCATGACCTGCCTGCATGCCCTGTCGTTCGTCGATCTGCAGCTCGTTGAGAGGATACGAAAGTCGTTCCCATAACCCCCGGACCCCGATGCTGGGTGACAGGCGTGGAGAGCTTTTCGTTTATGACGGTCCTATGCGAATGAGGATCCAGAGGGCATGCGCTTTAACTCGTCCGGTTGAAAAGGTAGGGCCGGGCGAGTGACCGCCGAAAAAACCGAAAGCCGAGTAGGGGTTGCCTACCCGGCTTCGGTTATTGATGCCTCGCCTGCCGCTCGCGGCGGGTGCAATACCGGGCGGCGAACCGCCGGGTAGCAAAATGGTTTGGCGCGGAGCACTGGCAAAGCACACTGGTATTATCGGCGCGCGGTTGACTGGTCTTGAGCGCGCTCCGCGATAGTCAGCGTAAGCGCCGCGAAGCGCGTACGCCAGCACGGAACCGCTACAGACGGCGACGGCGCAGCCGAATCGCCCTCCAGCGGTTTACGGTCGCGTTGCGCACACGGGAGGGCGAGGCTCCGTCCGAGCCAGCCTTGATCTATCGGCGAGTCTTCGAGCCGATGGATCATCGCGTGCCGCATCCGGGAATCGCGTCATCACACGCGATGTTCAGAGGACTCGAAGACTCGTCCTCCGAACAAGGCTGGCTCGGACAGAGCCTCGCCCTCCCAAAAACATGCTGGCACCAAACATGAAACGATGTCGGGTGGTCCGGGCGTGCGCAACGCGAGAGAAAACCGCTCTAATCCGTAACCCCACGAGCCTCGACCTTCGAGCGATTCCCCACCAGGAATGGAAAATCGCGACCAGCGCCGTTTTTCTTTCGTTCGTCAAAATCGACGTGAATGGACTGTTGACCCGCGATCGGTTCAGCGGATGATTCGGGGCATCAAGAACGCCGGGCTTCGTCGAGACGTCGCGGAATGGCAGAATATCGATTGCGGCCGCGGAGTTTTCGCGGCAGAAGACATTGAAACTAGAGGAATCCTGACGTCTGATCCAGGAGACGGGTGACCCAAGCGTTTGCCCGGCGTTGGTTGATCGAGGGTTCTGATGGAGGTAAACTGCGGCTTGCGCGTCCGCGGATCACTTCTTTCACGAAACGAATGAAATCACCACCATGAAAATTTGTAATATTACGCCAGCGATGATCATTTCGACGGCCGTCTCGATCGTCCTCGCCTGCTCGGCTGTCCTCGCCGCGGACGGACCCTGGCCCGTCGAGAAGGCCCGCGCCTGGGGAGAGGCCCACCCCTGGCTCGTCGGCTGCAATTATTGCCCCAGCACGGCGATCAACCAGCTCGAGATGTGGCAGGCCGACACCTTCGACCCCGCCACCATTGACCGAGAACTTGGCTGGGCGCAGGAGCTGGGCTTCAACAGCATGCGCGTCTTCCTCCACGACCTCGCCTACAGGCAGGATCCCGAAGGCTTCCTCAAGCGGGTCGACCAGTACCTTGCCATCGCCGACCGCCACAAGATCGGCACGATGCTCGTCCTTTTCGACGGCGTCTGGGACACCGACCCGAAGCCCGGCAAGCAGCGCGATCCCAAACCGGGCCTGCACAACTCCGGCTGGGTGCAGTCGCCAGGCCGCGCGATCCTCGGCGACCCGGCCCGTCATGACGAGTTGAAGGCTTACGTCGTGGGCGTCGTCTCCCGCTTCAAGGAAGATCCTCGCGTCCACGCCTGGGACCTCTTCAACGAGCTGGACAATCCCAACGCCAACAGCTACGGCGCCACCGAGTTGAAGGACAAGACCCAGCGCTCCTGGGAACTGCTCCGCCAGGAGCTGACCTGGATTCGCCCCCTGAACCCCAGCCAGCCTCTCACCATGGGCGTCTGGAAGGACAACCTGACGAATCCGGACAAGCTGACTCCGATCAACAAGTTCCAGATCGAGCAGTCCGATGTCATCTCGTTCCACAACTACAACCCGCCCGCGAAGATGAAGGCCGACGTCGAGGCTCTCAAGAAATATGGCAGGCCCGTCCTCTGCACCGAATACATGGCTCGCCCCAACGGCAGCCGGTTTGATCCCATCCTCGCCTACCTCAAGAATGAGAAGGTGGCTGCGTACAACTGGGGCTTCATCGACGGCAAGAGCCAGACCATATTCCCCTGGGACTCGTGGAAGAAACCCTACGACGGCGAGCCCCCCGTCTGGTTCCACGACATCCTTCGCCGTGACGGCAAACCTTACCTCCCTGCTGAGGTCGAGTACATCAAGTCCGTCACGGGCGCGGGCAAGTGAAATCAAGGTCACCGTCTGTTGCGACTTGCCCATGGCGCGGGAGATCGAGTTGTCATGGACGGTCGCGGGTCCCAGACTGACCATAGGTGATCCGGGCATCTGGCCGACCCGCGCGTCAGTTCGGCGCACTTTACACCTGCGCTATGGTATCGGCTATGATCGAAGGTCGCTCGGCCGGGTGGACCGGCTGAGATCGTTTTGCTCGGCAGCGGAGGGCTTCCGGAGTGGCCACGCTTGCGATCCGGCTCGACCCTCAGCTACTCGAGAACCCGGACGCCGACCTCCGCTATCAGCTCCCTGACCTTCTGGCCGAGCGGTCCGGCGGCATCATTCGCGACGACGGGTACGACTACGTTGGACCTCAGCCCTTGATGGTTGTGTTCCTCCAAGCCTCCAGCCTTCAGCCAGCCCTTGCTTGCGTCTTGGACGTGATCGAGAATGTCCCAGTGGCCGGGGGCGCGTTGCGACCGGGCGCGGTCGTCGCGGTGGAGAATGAGACCGGGTGGGAAGTGGTGTACCCGCCGGGATTCGTCGGGCCGTTCATCCCCGAGTAGGTCGGACATCTGTCTCTCAATCGAGGATTTGCAATTCAAGTTAAGGCCTTGCAAGGCCTTGAGTTTTGCGGCATTCATGATACGATACCGACTGCCGTTGGAATAAAAGCCTTACGCTTACCTCCTGGGAACGCGAACATGGCGGCGGTTGTTTCGGTCCTGAATATGAAAGGCGGGGTCGGCAAGACGACCATTTGCCTCAATCTGGCATGCTCGCTTGCGGAACATCATAGGGCAAAAGTATTACTCGTCGATTTCGATCCCCAGGCAAACGCTTCCGGTGTGCGTGACCAAGATAATTGACGGCAAAACCGCGAATTCTGATCAAGATCTTTGAGGCTTTGCGCGACGAGTCCGTCAAATAACTTGATCCTGTAAATACGTTCTCCGCGCGTGTACTCTAAGGATGTCCCCAATCCAAG
>DAIDJG010000263.1 GCA_027451445.1 Singulisphaera sp. | reverse complement strand
GGCGTCTTCGAGGTCCTCTCCACCAACGGCGATACCCACCTCGGGGGCGACGACTGGGACGAGACGCTCATCAACCACATCGCCGATGAGTTCAAAAAAGAGCAGGGGATCGACCTGCGCAAGGACCAGATGGCCCTCCAGCGCTTGAAGGAGGCGGCGGAGAAGGCAAAGAAGGACCTGTCGTTCCAGTCGCAGGCCGATATCAACCTCCCGTTCATCACCGCGGACCAGTCCGGTCCCAAGCACCTGACGATGACGATCAGCCGCAGCCAATTCGAGCGGCTCACCGACAGCCTGTTCGACCGCTGCCGAGGCCCTGTGCTAAAGGCGCTCGACGACGCTAAGCTCAAGCCGTCCGATATCGATGAGGTTGTTCTCGTCGGTGGCTCGACCCGCATTCCGCGCGTTCAGCAGATCGTCAAGGACATCTTCGGCAAGGACCCGCACAAGGGCGTCAACCCGGACGAGGTTGTGGCCATCGGCGCCGCGATCCAGGGGGCGGTGCTCACGGGCGAGGTCAAGGACCTGCTGCTGCTCGACGTCACGCCGCTCTCGCTCGGTCTGGAAACCAAGGGAGGCGTCTTCACCAAACTCGTCGAGCGCAACACCACGATTCCAACCGAGAAGAAGGAGACCTTCACGACCGCTGAGGACAATCAGACGGCCGTCACGATCAAGGTCTTCCAGGGCGAGCGCCCAATGGCCGGCGACAACCGCTTGCTCGGTGAGTTCAACCTCGAAGGCATTCCCCCCGCACGGATGGGGGTTCCGCAAATCGAAGTCGCGTTCAACATCGACGCTAATGGCATCTTGAATGTCACCGCGCGTGACAAGGGGACCGGCAAGGAGCACACGATCAAGATCGAGGCGTCGGGCGGCCTTAAGAAGGACGACATCGAGCGCATGCAGCGCGATGCCGAATCGCACGCCGCCGAGGACAAGCGCAAGCGCGACCTCGCCGAGGCCCGCAACACGGCCGAACAGCGAGTCTATCAGCTCGAGAAGGTGATCGACGAGAACAAAGAAAAACTCTCCGAGGGCGATCTCTCGGCTGTCCGCGCCGCCATCGAGAAGGTGAACGAGGCCAAGAAGGGGGACGACGCCGCGGCGATCAACCGTGCGGTCGAAGACCTCCAGCGTGCCAGCCAGGCCATGGCCGAGCACCTCTACCAGGCGGGTGCTGCCCCGGGAGGTCCCGGCGGCCCGTCCGCCGGAGCAGCCACGGGAGCCGCGGGTGGTGGTCCTTCGCAGAATGGAGGCGCATCCCCGAAGCCCGAGGATGTCATTGATGTTGAGTTTGAAGAGAAAAAATGATCTAACTTCAATAGCCCTGGAACGCTCCGGCACGCGATCCCCCACGCGAGCCGGCGCGTTTTCGTTGTTAAGCGGCGTCCCTTGCACCGCGCGAACCCTGTCATTCGCCCCTTGGACGTCGCCTCTGCTGCGCCGTCTTGCCCTGAGGAGCCGACGCGATGTCTCTCGATAGCGCAAGAGCGGTCTATCCCCTGCTGGTCCGTCTCGCACATGACCTCGCCCAGGCCGCGCGGGAGCGTCGGACGACGGTTTGGATCTCCTACGACGACCTCTGCCAGCGCTGCAAGGAAGTCGGCGTCAAGGAGACTCCGCGGACCATCTCAGCCAAACTCCTCAAGCCGCTCCAGGCCATCTGCCTCGAGCACAAAATGCCCGACCTGAGCGCCCTGATCATCCAGAAGCCGAAGGCACGCAGTGACTTCGGCAACCTACTCCGTCCGTCCGACGGCTGGTGGGAGACTTACGTCGAACGGGGCGAGACCACAGTGGGAGACGTGGTCTTCTGGTTCAAACAGTACCAGACCGCGCGCGACTTCACCGACTGGCCGGAGGCGCCCTTCTTCTGAGAGCTCGCCATGTCGACCGTCATCAAACAACAGCCGGAGATAGAGACTCCTCAAGACGATTCGATCGTACCTGCCGAACAGTGGTACGATCGTTCGTCGCTTCACGGCGACTACATGGTGATGATCGCCGGACAGACGGCGGAGGACTTTGAGAGGTACGCACCCGAGGGTCGGATTTGCGAGTATTTTGACGGGATCATCTACATGCCGTCCCCCGCAACTGACCGGCATCAGGAACAAACCAACTTCCTGACCCATCTCTTGATCAGCTTTGGTTCGACCCGAGGGAGCGGCAGAATTCTTACGGGGCCCGCCGTGCTCCGACTGACTTCGGAGTGGAAACCCGAGCCGGATATCTTCGTCCGACCGCCCGCCGACGCTGCAGCGTCTCAGCCACCTGCTCTTCTGGTTGTCGAGTTGCTTTCAAAGTCCACGCGCCAGCACGACCTTGGCCTCAAATTAGCTGTCTATCGCGAAGTCGGTATTCCCGACATCTGGATGATCGACGATCTGCACCACGTTTTGCACGCGTACACGAAGATCGGGCCACGGGATCAATACGAGCATCAGACTCTGACGGAAGGTCGTGTTTCGGCATCCGCCATTCCCGGCTTTTGGATCGATGTCGCCTGGCTCTGGGAAGATCCCTTGCCCAGCCCCCTTCTTTGTTTTGATAAGATTCTCGGCGGTGCTCCGCGCCATCAGCCGGGCTAATCGCCCAATCGCTTCGAACCATCGAGAATCTGAACTCTCTCACGAATTGATCGTATAGAGAGAATGTAAGTTTCTCACAGGCAATCCCTTTCCGAATTCAACGGCACAGTGCCGAAAGGTTCGCATATGGCTTTTCGTTTCGATCAGCTCACTCACAAGAGCCAGGAGGCGGTTCAAGCCGCTCAGGGCCTGGCGCGAGACCGAGGGCATCAACGGCTTGAGCCGATGCACCTTCTTGTCGCGCTGCTCGATCCCGAGCAGTCGGTCATCCGGTCGTTGCTCACCCAATTCGGCGTCAATCCCGCTCAGATCCTCAAAGCGGCTGAGGAAGGCCTCAGCTCGCTGCCCAAGGTTTCCGGTGCGGAGACAACGCTCGGCTCCGACCTGACGAAGGTCCTCGACCTCGCCCAGGACGAAGCCACCCGAATGAAAGACCAGTACGTGTCGGTGGAGCACCTGCTCTTAGCGTTGACAAAGGTCAAAAGCAAAGCGCAAGAGCTCCTCGCCGCGTTAGGGGTCTCCGAAAAAGATATCCTCCAGGCTCTCCAGAAAGTCCGGGGCAGCCAGCGCGTCACGGACCAGAATCCCGACGACAAGTATCAGGCGCTCGAGAAATACGGTAAGGACCTCGTCGAACTGGCCCGCAAAGGGAAGATGGACCCGGTTATCGGTCGCGATTCCGAGATCCGGCGTGTGGTTCAAGTCCTCAGCCGCAGGACCAAGAACAACCCCGTGCTGATCGGCGAGCCGGGTGTCGGCAAGACCGCAATCGTTGAAGGGCTGGCCCAGCGCATCGTGTCGGGGGATGTTCCCGAGACGCTTCAGAACCGCAAGGTTATCGCACTCGATATGGGGGCGCTCGTCGCTGGAACCAAATTCCGCGGCGAGTTCGAGGAACGCTTGAAGGCTGTCCTGAAGGACGTCACGCAGTCCGAAGGACGGATCATTCTCTTCATCGATGAGTTGCACCTGGTGGTCGGCGCAGGCAAGGCCGAAGGTGCCATGGATGCGGCCAATCTGCTCAAGCCGGCGCTCGCCCGCGGTGAACTTCGCTGCATCGGGGCCACGACGCTGGACGAATACCGGGAGAACATCGAGAAAGACCCCGCCCTCGAGCGCCGCTTCCAGCCCGTCTTCGTCGGCGAGCCGTCGGTCGACGACACGATCGCGATCTTGCGCGGCTTGAAGGAACGGTACGAGCTACACCACAAGGTGAAGATCAAGGACTCGGCTTTGGTCTCCGCGGCCAAGCTGGCCTCGCGCTACATTACGGATCGCTTCCTGCCGGACAAGGCCATCGACCTGGTAGACGAAGCGGCGAGCCGTTTGTCGATGGAGTTGCAATCGGTGCCAACCGAGATCGACGTCCTTCAGCGCAGGCTGCTGCAATTGCAGCTCGCCCAGCGCATGCTGAAAAATGAGGAGGAAGAGCACGCCCAGGAACGCCTCGCCGAGGTGGAAGAGGACATCGCGCAGGTCGAAAAGGAGCTCCAGGATCTCCGCCGGCAGTGGGAGCTCGAGAAATCGGGAATGGGCGACGTGCAGAAGGTCCGTGAACGTCTCGAAGCCGTCAAACTCGAGTACGACCGCGCATGGACCGCGATCCGCCACGAGCAGCAGCAAGGCGTTCTCCCGAAGGAAGCCCAATACCAGGCGCTCGCCACCCTCGACCGTGAGCGGAAAGAACTCGAGGCCAAAATCGCGCAGGCCGAAGCCGCGGGTGAAACCGAAAGCAAGGCCAAGGATGCGAAGCGGTTGCTCAAGAAGGAGGTCGATTCCGAAGAGATCGCCGAGGTCGTCAGCCAGTGGACCGGCATTCCAGTCGTCAAAATGCTCACGACGGAACGGGAGAAGCTGCTCAAACTGGAAGATCAGATCCATCTGCGGCTCGTCAATCAGCACACCGCTGTCAAAGCCGTGGCCGATGCCGTCAGACGTAGCCGGGCTGGGCTTCAGGATCCGAACCGTCCGATCGGTTCGTTCCTCTTCCTGGGACCGACTGGCGTCGGCAAGACCGAGTTGGCGAAAGCGCTGGCGGAATTCCTCTTTGATAGCGAAGCAGCGATGGTCCGCATCGACATGAGCGAGTTTGGCGAGCGCCACAATGTGGCCCGCCTCATCGGCGCCCCTCCGGGCTACGTCGGTTACGAGGAAGGCGGCCGGCTCACCGAGGCGATCCGCCGCCGGCCGTACTCGGTCGTGCTGCTTGATGAAATCGAGAAGGCACACCGCGACGTCTTCAACGTCCTGCTTCAAGTGCTGGACGACGGACGCCTCACCGACGGGCAGGGCCGCACGGTCGACTTCCGGAACACCGTCATCATCATGACCTCGAACCTCGGCAGCCAGGAAATCGCCCGGCT
>DAIDJG010000262.1 GCA_027451445.1 Singulisphaera sp. | reverse complement strand
AGCGAGATTCCGCTTCACGACTTCTTGCTGTCGGTGGCCACCGGCCAGCCGCAGTTGCCCGTGCCGGGCAAGCACCCCAAGGGCCCGAAGCCGGTGAAGCACACGAAGACGAAGCACGCCCTGGTGCAGGCATCGGCGACGCCTGCGGCGATCCGTCCCAAAGTCGCGCCCCTGTTCACGCCCCGTACTCCGAATCCCAAATGAGTGGACTTCCCCACCCGTGGGACCTCCGACAATCGCCAACGATCCCCACCCAATGAAACTTGGGTGGGGATCGTTCGTTCGTCGTGTGATCGGGCAAGGCGGCTATTGAACCGCCATCGGTGGGTTGAGCGGGATGTTGCTCCGCGCCGAGCGTCCGAACCAGAAGTTGTAGAGCACGACGGCTTCGCCATCGAACGGTCTCGGGCTGGCCACGGACTGAACGTAGGCCATCGTTAATACCGACCGCCTGTAGAATTCAAAGTTGACGCCGAAGGTCAGGTTCACGGCGTCGGCCGTTCCCGAGATGTCGAACGGGTTGTACGGATCCCGGTGATTGAGCGGCGTATTCACGTGGAGCTCAAAGGTCGGGGCCAATCCCGTGAGGAATGCGGACCGGTCCGGATTGCGATACAGAAAGTAGCCGAAGCCCACGTCGTTGTACATCATCGACACGGCGTTCGGATCGGCGGGGAAATCGAATGAGCTAAATCCCTGAATGTAAAAATTATTGTGATTGTAGATCCAGCCAAAGAAGGGCTGGAAGTAGATGGTGTGGATCGACTGAAGGTACGTCGAGCCCGCGAAGTTGTGCGGTCCGGTGGGGGGGGTGACCATGAAGCCCACGGACGTCAGGCTGCCGGTCTGCACGTTTTGCGTCAAGATGTGCTTGGCGAAAATACTCAGGTCGCCTGTCGATGACGACGTCGCCGACGTGTTAATCTGGCCGACGTTCGCGGTGATGTTGTCAATCGGAAGCCTCATACCGATCGATCCCAGGCCGTTGTTGAACGTTTTCTCGAACCCAAGGATGTACCGGTACGCTTTGATGTAGGAGACTGGCGACATCTCGCGTCGATCGACCGCTGCGCTCACGTTGTTGAAGTAATTGAAGTCGAAAAACAGACGATCTGTGGGTCTGGGCGACTGGTTTTCGGCGACCTTGAAGTTCCGCACCGTGGGGTAGAGGTGCGCACCGGTGCCGCCGGGAAGCACGGGAGGGCGGGGAGGAGGATTGGGCGGAACCACGCCTCCGAGCGAGTTCTGATCGCCGATCATGTTGAAGATCCCGGGGCCTGCCGCCGCAGCGCTTCCGAAACCGGGGCCCGCCGCGCCCTCCGCGCTGAAGAGGTCAGAAGGCAGCGCGGCACCTGGCGTCGTGCCCGCAACGCCGCCAGCCGTGCCGGGTGCGCCGGTCGCGCCAGGTGCGCCGGTCGCGCCCGGTGCTCCCATGCTTCCCCCCATCCCCATCCCACCCGGCGGTACATTCCCACCACCCGGCGCCGTCGTTGGGTATTGTTGGGGATAACCTCCATCGACTCCGACCTGGCTCGTCGGCATCTGGCCGTAACCCATTCCCCGCGCTCCCCTCGCTCCGCGCGCTGGGCCAAGGTAATTGAAGGGGTTGCGGAGCCTTCCCAGGGCGCGATTCCCCCCCATGCTCAAGAACCCGCCGGATTGATCGCTCGGATACACAGACTGGGCGGACGGCTGGATCTGGGGGGAAGTGGACGGTTGATAGGGGTGAGGTAAAGGGGTCGAAGCGTCACCTTGGGATGTTGAAGTCACGGAAGGGATTTGCCCGGGAGCGGGTAAGTCAGGAAAGGTTGTTGACGCGATCCCTGAAGATGGATTCGTGATTTGGGGTGGCGGAGGCGCCGCTGCGGGAGGTGCCCCGACATCTCCGGGCACGCTCTCGGCGGAGGGTATGTCGTCGGCCGTAGCGCTTCGAGACGCAGGATCTTCCGCTCGCGTCTCGAACGATCCGCACACGGCGAGACCAATCGGGATTGTTGCCAGAACGAAGGATAAAGCTCGCTTCATGAGGACTGCCCCTTCCATGGGCCCTTCCGGGGACCTGCTCAACACATCCCGAACCGCACCAATGTGCCAAGTTATCCCTAGGACCGCCAGTTAAGGCGGTTTTTGTCCTTGGGATTGGCAGCCACGCAAGGATGTTCTCGCCATTTGGTTGGCTCCGCGAGCCGAGAGGGATAGCTCAGGGGGACTTGCTCGACACGGCATAAACTGTATCGACTGTCGCGAGGGTAACATTTGCTCCAATTCTGAGGATCGTGCCGGAATCACCGGATAAGGTGCCTCGCGTACCACGGGTACCGCGGCGAAAGTCGCGCTCGCTGGCGGGCAAGCGTCCTGATCGAACGCTGAGAGTCTGTCCCGGAAGTGGAGCGGAGCCGGAAAAGGGGGACTGGCTCCGAGTCTTCGAGGTGCCTGTCCCCCTTTTCCGGCGGAGCGGGCGTGGAAGATGGGGACAGGCACCTTCCGAAGACGGCCGGAGCCAGTCCCCATTTTTCCAAGCTCCCGGGACTTGTGGGACGGACTCTGAGTCGAACGATCCCCCGCGGTGCTCGCTGCCCCGGAAAAAAGAAAGGGTGCGAGGCATCGCTGCCTCGCACCCTTTCCCGGGAACCGGGTTCGAATCCGCTCGCAAGACCGTCCGACGAACCGCCGCCGCTTTACACCACCTGGGCGAGCGCCAGGTCGTACGTGACCGTGTCAGGGCTGCCTGCGGTATTCGGATCGGTCATATTGATGAATTTGTATTCGATCTTCGTAAAGTTCAACGAGAGCGACTCCGTGGGACGGTCGCCGCCGCTGCTCTGGGAGTAACCGCTGATCAAGGTATCGGAGAGGGTCACAGTCAGGTAGATTTCCTGAGCACCCTGGGAGGTCTTGGTAAAGTCGATCTGCACGGTTTGGCCGGTGCCCTGATACGCCTCGTTCAGAATCTTCGTCGACGAGATATCCGTGTTCTTCGTGACGACGATCTCGCTGACCGAGGGCGATGAGCTCTCGCGGTCAGCCGAGGCCCCGGTCGGGCTCGAAATGCCGCGGCCGACGCCCCATTGGAAGCTGTGCAACTCGATCCAGCCCACGTGCGTCGATTCGGTCACGTCGCCCGGAATGCTGTTGTAGTTCATGTAAATCGCCACGTCGAACTCTCCTGGTCATGAGGACAATGGAAACTGGTAAGGACATCCGCTGAAGCGTTTTTCGATCCGCTAGCCGCTTTGATTCTCGTCCGCTATCGCAGTGCCGCGATCGGCTCGGACACCACCGATTCTCCGAACTGGTAATCCACAACCAGCCCACCGTTCTCGGAGACCGTCCCGAACGCATCGTCGCTGATTGCCGAGTAGACACTACCCACCGAATCGAGACTTCGATGGGTGGGCTTCACTACCCTACCAATGGCTTTCGGGACCGTTTCCAAGACAGCTCTGTGAGGGTCGCATTCAACTCGTTGAGAAAGTCGACGTTCCCGCTCTTCGCGAGTCCGAGAATCACCACGAATGGGTTTCTCGTAAGTGGCCTCTGGAGCAACCGATGGGAGAGTCATGCGTCCTGCCGGAGTGGATTCAAAACACGTCTCGATCGTCTGCTCCGTGCGTTTCTGAAGATCATACGAGTCGATCTCGGAATTGCGACACGAATTCCAAAAAACAACGCGAAGACCGTTCCTCATAGCTCCCGTGAGCCGCTCGAATCCCCCGTCCGCCCTCGCGGGTCGAGCGACCTGACTGGCCTGTGCCTCGCCGCAGTTCATGGATTCCAACCGTTTTCTCCGGCGAAACAGCCCGATTGCATGGCCTCGATCGTGATCCAGCAATCAAAGGTGGATAACAGGTTGCCCTTTGAGCACCCCAGCACTCGATTGATTGCATGGTATCATTCAGGTCGTCTAAAGCTTTTTCGGAGAAAACGACGCATCGTCCAGCGCCCGGGAAAACGGACGGCACGAGATCCAGGTGTTCCAGTTCAGGTGTGGGCGGTAATCCGGCTCGTCTTTCGTCAGGCGGCAGGGACGGACTTCCTCGGGTTTGAGCACGGGCTGTATGTCGAAATCGAAGCCGGCCCCGACGAACTTGCGTGTGAGCTCACAGAGCGGCCGCAGTGCTCCCCCCGCGCCGCGGTCGGGCATCAAAGACCAGAACTGCCTGTAGTTCAACGGACCCAGGCGGATGCGGAATTTGCTCTGGATATCCCACACGCGCGCACCGACGACGAGGTTCATCCCAAGCTCATTGTTCCGGCCTGGAACGCCAGGCCTTGGCAAGCGAGCATGGTCCCCCGGATCGAGGTAGAGCCACTGCCCTTGCGCCTGCTGGACGGCGATTGGCATCTCGAAGTGATCCTCGAGCAGTGACTGAAGTGCGGACGCCGAGCGCGGGTAGTGCGAGAAATGGCCGGAGTAGTAGACGAATGCGTCGTCGTCGATCTCGAGACGGTCGCGGAGCCCTTCTGTTCCGAGGCCCACGAGGCTGAAGAGTCCGCGACTCCCGCAATCGAGGCGTTCTTCGGCGTCGGGGAACTGAGAGCGCTCATACGCGAACGGCAGTCGATATTTTTCCCAGGCCCTGTGGAAGAGCGCAATGAGGCGATGGTGAAAGATGTCGAGAAAATCGCGTAATGCGTAATCCTTTTTCCGGATCCGGCGGATCAGCAACTCCGTATAGTGCCGCGGTAGGATGCCGCTGGGCCCGATCAAGCCCAGAAAGTTGACCACCAATTCCGGCGGGGGAACCGATGCGCCGGCGTGCTCAAGTGGTTCGCGGAACTGCGCGATGGTGCTGGCGGGGAATCCGAGGGATGCTTGCGCGCGGAATCGGACGATCTCCTCATCGGGGGGATGGTCGCCCCCGACGGGCGCGTGGGGGTGCCCTCGGTCCGCACGCTCTTGCTGCCAGCGCTCGAGGAGCCGGACCGCCTGGAAAAAATTGAAGCGCTGGGGGGCCTGAACCAACCGCTCACTCAGGCCAGTTCCCGTTCGCCCAGCCTTGGGGGCCATCGGCGCAGTTCTCCTTCTCGTCCCTTGACCGTGGCGATCAACTTCGTAAATGAATTGATGTTGCAATAGAGCGCCAGAAAGCGTTCGAGCACCGATGCGAACAGAAACAGACCGCTCCCGGTAAAGCGCTCGGGGTTGAACTCGATGGACACCTCGACGCCCCGGCAGAACGAGGCTGGCCCGTTCGTGCGCGTGTTGCCGACGACGTGCCGGCTCTTGATGCTCATCACCCCATCGATCATCTTGCGCGTCTCAGGGGAGTCGTTGAAGTCGTAGAGCCTGAGAATCTCACGCAAGGCCACCGCTTGATCGTCGTCGGAAACGAGCGAGAGGTGGTTCAGCGAGAGGTGTGAGATCAGGCGCCAGACGGTGCCGTGCCGGAGCGCGGGGCGAAGCGTCCGCGTCGGTGCCGTCAAGCAGGTGATGCGCGACACGAGTGCCCCTCCCTCGCTAAGTTGAAGACGAGGCTGGTCGCCGCCGAAGGGGAGGTTCCTCGGCAGATCCCGATTGAGACAAATCGTATCGATATCGACGACCCAATTGGCCGGTGCGGAAGGTCGCAACCCTAAATCCAGCAGGGAGAGGAACACCTCGGTTCCCTGATCCCCGACATCCTCAGCCCCTTCGGACGCCCGGCGCACGGCGTGCCAGTACTTGCCCTCCTCCTCGGTGTTCCGCCCGTGCTGGACCGAGAACATGGGGATGAATTCCGTGGTATCTCCCTCCGGTGACGATGCCACCACTTTCTCGATCGAGTAAACCTCGTGGGCCAGCGGCCGCCGAGAATCGGGGACAACGCGGTACTCGAAATCGGTATGTGTCAGTGAAGTCGGCTCTGCGCGTCGTTTGTAGAGGTTGACCACCGGGGTGCAGCCCAGTCGGAACGTGTCGCTGGACACGTTTCGCACCAGATCGGGCACCACCTGATTAACAAACAGATAGATCTCGAGTTCCCGATCGATGCGGCTCAATGCGCTGGAGTTTGGCAGTTCGAGGTCGAAGAACAGGAACTTCTGGGGAAACGCAAAGAACTCGGACAGGAGGCGATAGCCGAGAAACGAACGCGCGGGGTAGGGGAGCATCCCCTCGTCGCGTTCGAACCCGACAGGCCGGAGCCGCTCTTTGGGGATGACGACGGGCGCTGAGGAGCCCGACACCGGCCCGAGTGCCACGCCCAGGGTGTTGTTGAAGATCAACTCGTAGAGCCGAAAGACGTGATGCGGCTGGCCTTTCAAGAAGAAACGGAGTGATTTCAGCGGGAGTGACGAGAAACCCACGTCGGGCGCCTGGCAGCGGAGCACGATCTTGAGCACACCAACGGCTTCCGTGGAGAACGGTGTGTTGGGCGCGGTGAAAGGCGCGGGGGAGAGGCTGGCGGAGGCGACGGCGATCGGCCAGAGCATCGTGGGGTAGCACGTTCGGAAGCGGCAGGGGTCGCCCTGGATCGGATCGGTCTCGATCTCAGAGTGGCGCGCGATCAGGTAGCCGGCGGTCAACTGCGCCTGCTCGGGGTCGGGCTCGAACTGGACGATGGCCATCGAGGGAATGGGGGCCTGGTAGTGCGGATACATGATGCCGAGGAACGCCTCGGAAATCTCCGGCAGCTCGTCGTCGAGCTTGTGCCGGATCCGCGCCGTGAGATAGGCGAACGCCTGGATCAGGCGCTCGACGTGGGGATCGTCGCTGGCATCCTGGCCCAGGCGGAGCCGGCCGGCGATCTTGGGATGGGCCTCGGCGAACTGCGCGGCGAGGCGCCGGATGTAGGTGATCTCTCGGTTGTAATACGCGAGGAGGTCGTCGCTCATCCGCCGACCCCTTTGACCTCAACGTCTCCGGTCGCCGGCTGCAAACTCGAATCGAAGACGATCGGCTCGGGCGCGGGGTCAGCCTGAAGCATGGCTTCGATGCGGAACCGAAGGGTGCGGTCCAGCGGCTCGGTGTTCGTGAGCAGTTGCAGTCGCACGTTTCTCAGCCGGGGTTCGTGCCTTCGGATTGCGGTTTGAAGCTGGCGAACGAAATCCTCGCGCTCCTTGGCGCTGCTCATCGACGCCCCGGTCATATCGGGGATTCCGTAATTGACCAGCGACTGTTCCAGCTCATCGAGGCCCTCCGGCCAGCCCGCGGAGCGCACGCGTGTATTCAGCAGATTCTCGAGGTCGCGACGGACGGCGAGCTTCATTTCCCGCAGTACCTGATACCGATTCGACGGAGGATCGCGACTGACGTCCGGCTGGTCGTCGAGAAGCCGGTCCAGCAGCGAAGGGACCAGGGGTTGCTCGGCTCGAATCTCCGGCATAGGGGGGACTCTCTGTGTCGCATTCAGGGCCAAATCGAGAAACGATCAGGAAGCCGCTGGAGGCGTTATCGTGATGGACCGGAGTTCCAGGAACGGGCGTTCCTCGTCTCCGACCAGAAGAATGCGCTGTCCGACGCCTTGAAAGGGTTCATCATCCCCGCCGCGCCAGTCCGTAAGACGTGCCAGTCTGAGGTTGTCGTCCGTCTCGGCAGGGGCGCCAGGGTAGAGGCTTGGCAGGTACACCTCGCCGTCAGGACCGTCGCGCACGATCAACCGCGCCTGGCGCCAGATGATGTCGCGGAGGCGGACAGGCTTCTCGAATTCGATCGATTCGATCTGGTCGTAAGGCACCCAGTAGTAGACCCCAGTGGTCGCCAGGACCTCGAGCACAAACGGCATTCGGTCGTCCATGTCGCGCAGGCCTTCGAATGCCTGACCGTCGCACTCACCGGACACCGGGGTCGCCTTCTCGTTGGCCTCGGAGAGGTACCGGCTTGCCTCAGCCGTGTTGCCCGCCCGCATTTCGATGGCCGCTTGCAGGAGTGCCCGAAGCACCGGTGACGGCGGAGTGAGAAACTCCGGGACCCGCCCTTCCGAATAGAACTGTTGTCGGGCCTGCTCGGCGCGAATAACCTGGCGCCACTGATGGATCCCCGGCAACAGGGTCGGGTTCTGGAAACCGAGGGCGTCCAGGTGCTTATCCGCCTGCTCCCAGGCACCGGTGAAGCAAAGCAGTTCGCAGAGCAAGAAACGCGGCTCGGGATCCCCGGGGTTCTGCTTGACCTCCTCGATGGCGGCGGCGACGGCTCCCGAAAGATTGCCTGCGCGGTATTCTTCGAGCGGCTTCACAACACACTCCTCGGCACATGCCGGTCGGGGTTAACGCTAGGACGGGCGGCTGGGGGCAAGCTCCGTCTTGAGCCGGACCGAAGCCACGAGCTGATCGAGCTGGAAATGGGGTCGCAGGTGCAACACGCAACTGAACGTACCCGGCCGTCCTCGCACCTCATTGATCTGAACCTTGTACTCGCGAAGCGGCATTCTGGCGCGCGTCTCCGGCCCGGCGGTTTCGCTTGCGTTCGTATACTCTCGGAGCCATTTATTCAAAAACGCTTCGAGCTCCGACGCCCCGTTGAACGCACCCAGCTTATCTCGACTGATCACTTTCACATAGTGGGCAAACCGCGACACGCAGAGCATGTACTGAAGCATCGCCGAGAGCCTGGCGCTCATCGTCGCCGCGAGTTCGTTGTACTTCTTGGGCTCCTGGGCCGACTGATTGCCGAAGAAGACGTTGTTGTCCGTGTCGTAACAATGGCACAGCGGGATGAAGCCGTGGTCGCTCAGGTCTTTCTCCTGATCATCCGTAATGATCACGTCAGTGGAGCAGCGTGTCGCGGTACCGGGGCTATCGGTATTGAACGAGAGGACCGGCAGGTGCGTCACGAGCCCACCGGCCTCGACATCGCGCCGGACGCCGCGGATGCCGGCAAACCAACCGCTCTCGGCGAACGCCCGCATCACGACGCTGCCGAACGCGTACACGGCATTTCCCCACAAGTAGTTGGCAGGGGTTGCCGCGTCGGCCTCTTCGCGAAACCGGAACCCGAGGTCCTGCGACGCGTTGTCAGCGTAGGGCTTGCGCAAGAGGATGTGCGGTAAGGTCAGACCGACGAAGCGCGCGTCCTCCAGTTGCCGGAAGTTGCGCCACTTCAGGTAGTCCAACTGATCGAACGTCTTGGCGAGGTCGAGCGGCTTGTCGAGGTCAGTGAACGACTCCAGCTCCATGAAACTGGGATGGAGCGAAGCGACGAAGGGAGCAAACGCGGCGGCAGAGACGGATGCGACCTTGGTGAGCACGTCGACGTCGTCGAACGGATGCGCTGCGCTGGGACGATGATGGATCTCGTAGTCACCGAGCAGCAGTCCGTAGGGTGTGCCGCCGGGATGTCCGAATTCCTCGTCGTAGACCTTGCGAAACAGTTGGCTCTGGTCGAACTCGAGGGCTTTATTCTGGTCGCGCACCAACTCGTTCCAGGACAGGTTCAGCACCCGGATCTGGACGTTCGAGCCCTCGACCTGATGTGAGACCAGAAACTCCAGCCCTCGCCACGAGGCTTCCAGTTTCTGAAACGCGGGGTGATGGAGGACGGCATTCACCTGCTCGTTCAGCAGCCCATCGAGCCGCGCGATCTCACGGCTAATCAGTCGCACGACTTCCGACTTCCGCCAACGTTCACCACTCCGCCCTTGATGCTGGAGCCACAAGGCAAGGGCGTGCCAGTCCGAAGGTTCGTGGAGGAACTGATCGAGCCAGGAGGGCGCCGGGTTCCGTTCCTGGTCCGTGCGCTGGAGGACGGCGTCGAGGAGGTCCTCAGTCGGCTGCGGAGC
>DAIDJG010000261.1 GCA_027451445.1 Singulisphaera sp. | reverse complement strand
GATGAATGAGAGACGATCAAACATGTCGAGCACTCCGTTCGTGAAGTCGGAACGACTTCGTCAACTTCCGCCGTACTTGTTCGCCGAGATCGACAAGAAGAAGAAAGCGGCGATCGCCGCGGGTCGCGACGTGATCAACCTCGGCGTCGGCGATCCCGATCGTCCCACGCCTCGACCAATCATCGAATCGTTGCAAAAGAACGTCGAGAACCCGGCGTTTCACCAGTACGCGCTCGACCAAGGCGCGCCGGAGCTAAGGCGCTCGATCGCCGAGTTTTGTCGCAAGCGCTATGGGATTTCGCTCGATCCCGACTCGGAAATCTTGCCGTTGATCGGCTCGAAGGAAGGGATCGCGCACCTGCCGTTCGCGGTGCTGAATCCTGGCGAGATCAGCCTGGTTCCCGACCCGTGTTACCCGGTCTATCGCAGCAGCAGCATGTTCGCGGGTGCGGACGTGTACAGCATGACGCTCGAGCCGGAACTCGGGTTCCGTCCCGACCTCGACGCGATTCCCACCGACGTGTACAGCCGAGCCCGGCTGATGTTTCTGAACTATCCCAACAATCCCACGGGTGGAACGGCGGATCTGGCGTTCTTGCAATCGGTTGTGGAACGCGCTCAGGCGCACAACTTCGTCGTCGCGCAAGATGCCGCTTATAACGAGATGTATTACGAGGAGCCCGCCCCGAGCATCCTTCAAGTGCCGGGTGCGAAGGAGAGCGTCATCGAGTTCCACAGTCTCTCCAAGACCTTCAACATGACGGGCTGGCGCGTCGGCTTCGCGATTGGCGGTGCGCCGTTGATTGCGGCTCTGGGCCAGGTGAAAGCGAACACCGACTCCGGCATCTTCACCGCCATTCAGTTCGCGGGCAAAACCGCGCTCGACGAATACGACACCCTCACTCCGCCGATTCGGGCGCTCTACCAGGAGCGTCGCGACGCATTTGTCTCCGGAATGAAGAAGTTGGGCTGGGATGTCCCCACGCCCAAGGCGACGTTCTACGTCTGGATGCCGTGTCCGAAGGGCTACACGTCGACCGAACTCTGCGGTCGTCTGCTTGACGAGGCCGACGTGGTAACGACACCTGGACTCGGGTTCGGTCGTTCGGCCGACGGTTACATCCGTGCCGCGCTCACCGTCGAGACGCCGCGGTTGGTCGAAGCCGTCGATCGGATCGGGCGACTCAAGCTTTGACTCAGCTCGGTTGAGAAGGGCTTTCCGGCATGGGAGCATTCGCCCTCGTCGGTTTAGGGAGCAACCTGGGAGACCGCAAAGCGCACCTTGACGCGGCCGTCGCCGAGATGGGTCGAACACCCGAGGTCAGGGTCTTATCGGTAAGCCGCTACCACGAGACCCTGCCGGTCGGCGGCCCCAAGGATCAAGGAGCGTTTTTGAACGCGGCTGCGGCACTCGAGACGGAACGCGGGCCGCTCGAACTTCTGCGATCGCTTCAGGCCATCGAAAAGCGCGAAGGACGCGTCCGCGACGCCCACTGGGGAGCGCGGACGCTCGATCTCGATCTCCTGCTTTATGGTGATTTGGTCGCCGACTTCGTCCCAAGACAGAATCGCATCAATGGCGGTCTGGTGGTGGACCTCCGGGTCCCGCACCCCTGGCTTCCGTTTCGCCGCTTCGTCCTCGAACCGCTCTCGGAAATCGCGCCGGGCGCGGTTGATCCGAGGACTGGTCAAACGGTCGCACAGCTTCTCGCAAATCTCGACCGACGCCCGAGCTACGTCGCCATTTTCAATCCGTCCCCTCCGTTCCGAGAGTCGCTCATCCACGAGTTGAGCCGACTGGGGGCGCGAAGTGCGGCGATCCATCTGGGAAAATCACTTCGCCGCCGCGTTCGAGACGAGCTCCCAATCGAGGCTCTTGTGGAGCAATTCCTCGCGGAAATTCCTCTGACACGTTGGTGTAACGACCCGCCGACCGATGGTTGGATCGTTTCCGATGATTGGTTTGATCCACTGGCGGCGAAGATCCCAGAAGTCGCAATTCGGCTTAATCCGTTCTACGAGCGCAACCCTCGATGGGAACTCTCCCTGGAACGGTTCATCGCCGTGCGAAATCAATTGCTTCCCCCGACATTCGTCGTAGTCGCTTCCTCGTTACCCCCGAAAATCCGATCTGAGTTCCTTTCGGCGGACATCGGCCCCGGGTCCCGGTCCACTCCAATGCTGGAAGTTGACGCATGGAACCGGGAATCCATCGTCGATAAAGTGGTCATCGCCTGTGCGGCTGCTCGCCCCGACCTGGGGTCAACGCTTGGCCCGACTGGCGAGTTCCGCTCGTAGCCTTTATAATTCTCACATATTTCCGTCGAGGGACCCGAGGGGACCGGTTCGCATATGGCCAAGAGTGGCGGTGGTAAGGCGAAAGGCAAAGACGAGGACGAATCCTTCAAGATCGTCGCCCGCAACCGCCGCGCACGTCATGAGTACGAACTGCTAGAGACGGTCGAAGCCGGGATCGTCCTGACCGGAACCGAGGTGAAGAGCCTGCGCACCGGCAAGGCCAGCCTGGAGGAAGCCTACGCGGGCATCGATCATGAGGAGGTCTGGCTCTACGGCTGCGACATCCCCGAGTATCTCCAGGCCAATCGGATGAACCACAAGCCGAAGCGGCCCAGGAAGTTACTGCTCCATCGACGGGAGATCGACAAGCTCAAATCGAAGTCGGCGGAGCGCGGATTGACGATCGTCCCGTTGAAAATCTATTTCAAGGACGGAATGGCAAAGGTCGAGATTTGCATCGCCCGTGGACGCAAGTTGTTCGACAAGCGCGAAGCGATGAAGAAACAGGACGCGCGCCGCGACATGGACCGCGCCCTGCGCGGGCGAGGATGACGCGAGCCATCGCACCGCGATTCGCGCGAACCGACTTGACCAACGGCTCGTAGAACCAATAATAACTCGACGCAACGAAAGCAGACGATTCTCACCAATAGGGGGCGAACCAGGATCGACCGGATTGCTGACGTGTGAGGTGGCGTGTCGAGGTTGGTCAGCAGGCCTCGTAAAAAGCAGACCAAACTTTATCTGCCGAGAGGACTCCCTCTCTCCGTATGGCTGCCTAAAGAGCAGAAACGGCTTCGCGGCGGGCCTTCTCCCGCTAGTTCCGCCCGAAGACGCCAATGCGGGATCGCTCGAGCCTAACCGCCTGTTGCGGCTTGAGTTAAACTCATGATGGGATAAGCCGAAGAGGACCCTGCCGTTCGGGGCCTTTGGGCCGACAATCAAAGGGACGGATACACACGTAGATGCCCACTCTGACGGATCTCGGGACGCGGGTGCAATTCCCGCCGCCTCCACTCCCTTCTCCTCATGCGATGGCTCCCCTCCAGCCGAGGGGAGCCATCGGTGCGAACGGACATTTTGCGACCGGTCTCCAATCGTATTTCGAGGAGGCCCGATCATGATTCGGCAGCCTGATATGACAGCCGAGCAACGGGAGCAAATGCACGCCCTGTACCGGCAGGGCGGCCAAGAGCGACGAATGGCTCCGCACATCGTGTATCACGAGGCGCTGTGCCCGCACGAGGGTTGTGATCAGCCGATGCAGGCTATCGACTTTCGCCTGGAAGACCACGGGCGGTCTGTCCACGATCCGCTGGTCCGGGCGTGGTGGAACGACATGGGATTCGCTGGTCGTTGTCCTCGGTGTGACGGCTGGATCCACTTTACGATTCGTGCAAAGAGAGCCATCACCGCGGAAGAGGCGGCCGGGATTCCGCAACTCCCCAACGACTGGTCGCTAAACGCCACGATCCTTTGAGCCGTTTTCTTCCCGGTAGCAACTCGTGGACCTGCTTCAACGGAAACGCGGCGACGATTTCGATGTCTTGAGTGAAGCGAGACTCGCCGTACGCGATACTGGCGAACGACCCTAGAAGCCGGTATGGCACGTACATACGCTCCAGCGCGTCAACCGAGTGCCTCAAGATATCGATCTGCTCGATGACCTAGTAATCTCCGCAGGTATTCGCGGTGCCTCTGTTCGTCTGTCCAATCGGGGTGAAGTTGCAGAACGCGGCTGCGCACGATCGTTCGCGCGGTTCGATGCGCGGCGCTTGCCATCGCGATTCGCTCTGCCGGGGTCTTGGCTGCCAGAACCGCAGCATAGACACGATCGATGACTTCGATGCGAAGTTGTTCCATTGGCGAATCTCCAACTGGTACCTGAGGCAATGATGCTACCGAATTCGAGCCTGACGAAACAACTCACTTGGTTGTGCGTCCACTGAGCCGACGTCGGTCGGACCACAGCAAGAAATCGCGAGGGTGTCTGACCCGCGATGGAGTCGGAGTGTGCCGCGTGATCGAACTGATCCGAATCGGGATGACGAGAGAAGACGTCGTCGAGGCGCTCGGTCCGCCAGATGATGTGGGCTGTACGAGCCGCAAATACCGAACGCCAGCAATCTACAAGTACGGGGAAATCGAGCTTCACTTCGAACCGTGGAAGACCGGCAAGCTCATTCGGGCTTATACGGAGGACGAACACCGCAATGGCATCGTTCTGCTCGAGTAGGAGAAGCCGATTATCGGGCGTCGATCCGGGTTGGCGAGGGCTCACTCTCGCGGCGAGCCCCGGTGATTCGCACGATCCAACGAACCGTGGCGGGCGCGATCCGGTTGTTCCAGACAAACAGCCGAAGCATGAACGGGTGGAAAACGTCTCTGCGCGGCTTCTCCGCGACGCGCGCGATGAGATCGCCGCATTCGTCGGTGCTCAGCGTCCGCGCCAGCCGGGCACTTTTCGGAAGCTTGGAGCGCGTTCCAGGATTGTGGTCGAAATACGGGCTGTCGATCTTTCCAAACACCACCTGGCAGCTTCGTACACCGGTTCCCGCGAGATCTTGACAGAGCCCTTCATGAAGTCCTCGCAACGCCCAGCGCGCGGCGGTGTATCCGACCGCCGACGGCCACGGGAAAAACGCCGCAGGTGAGTTCACGTGAATGAGAACGCCCGAACGTCGCGCGAGCATGCGCGCCATAAACGCATGCGTGACGTTGAACGCCGCGAAATACGGCGCCTGCATTAGCACCATGGCCTCTTCCGGTGAGGTGTGTTCGATATACTTCCACACACCGGCACCGGCCGAGTTCACGATCACGTCGGGGACGCCGTGTTCGCGGAGAACCCGTTCAGACATCGCGAGCACTTGTTGGCCCGACGACGCGTCGCACACCTCGACGAATGCGTTCGCGCCGATCCGCTTCGCCTCGTTGCGCAGTTCCGCCTCGCGTCTCGCGACGAGGACGACTCGGTAGCCCCGATTCGCGAGGCGCATCGCAGCGGACGCTCCTACCCCGCTTGATGCTCCCGTCACCAACGCCAACCTCATGGGAATTCCTCGAACCGCCGAGCCTTTCAATCTCTCACGATATGAGAGAGGATGAGCCACTCGAGTCGCCAGTCCCGTGCGAACTCAAACGGGGGCAAATGTTATTGTTTAATGTGTTTTGTGTTGTTTGTACGAATGGGCCGTCGATTGACCCGAACCCGATTCGAAATGGGTTTGACACCGGAGCGTTCTCCGGACAAAATCCGGATCGCAGTCCCGCCGATCGTTTGATTCGCGAATGACCCCTCCTCACCGAATTCTCGTCCCCCATCGCATCGGAAAAGCGTGTTTTTGAGTCGACGTAGCCTTTGATGCACGGAGGTTTTCCATGATCGTCATCCCCCGCAAGCTGGGTCAGAGCATTTCGATCGGTGACGACATCACGGTTACGGTCCTTGAGATCCAGGGCGACAAGCTGCGCTTGAGGATCGACTGTCCGCGCGACGCCACGGTGCATCGCAAGGAAGTTTACGACGCAATCACGGGACGAATCGGAGGTGGAGAGACCGAGTAATCGGCGGTCACTCGAGATCGTGACACCGATGATCCTCGGCCGCTGCAAGTCGCCCTCGCCGCAGAGCACGATCACTTCTGAGGTTCGAGCCGGATTGAGGGCGAGTTGATGCAGTACCGGAGGCCGGTGGATGTGGGGCCGTCGGGGAAGACGTGCCCGAGATGTCCGCCGCAACGACTGCAAGTGACCTCGGTCCGCACCATGCCGAAGCTCGTGTCTCGGTGCTCGTCGATGCGCTCTTCGGCAAAAGGCCGGTCGAAGCTTGGCCAGCCGCAGCCCGATTCGAATTTCGCGTCGGACGTGAACAGCTCCATCCCACACCCGGCACACCGATAGACTCCCGGGGTGTCCGTCTGCCAGTATTCCCCGGAAAACGCGCGCTCCGTGCCTTTTTGCCGCAAGATGCGGTATTCCTCGGGCGTCAGGCTGGCGCGCCATTCGGCGTCGGTTTTCTCAATCTTCTCGATCATCGGTACCTCCTCGTGCTCGACCCGGCGATTCCGTGGCAGAGAATCGTACTCTCATCGTACCGATCGCATCGAGTCCGCGTCAGGATGCACGTTTCAGGCGCCGCCGTACTGTGCGAGGTGTTCTTCGAGGATGCGGCGCAGTTCTCGAGTCACGTTCGGGTCCTCCTGCGAGAAATGGGTCCCCGGGAGAATATGTTCGGACTCCACGAAGTCCAGGTGCGAGCTGCGATATTCGACGACACCGTCGGTGCTTGCAAACCCGCCGATGAGCGGGATGATCGAATGGCACGGAACGCCCGGCGTGACCGGGATCTGGTCGAGCGCGGTCAGGATGGGACTGTCGGTCCGCAGGTTCCCCACCGCGTTCAATCGGCGCCCGCACAGCTCGCGCGAGATCACATTGGGGCCGTTTAACGACTCGATCTCGGCGAGGCCCTCGATTTGGCTCTCCGGACCCTGCACAAGACCGGAGACCACGCGGCCGAGGAGGTCATTTGCCAAGGGGCTGCCCCGGTGCGGCGTCGCGACAAAGACCACGCGACGCACCATGGGCAGGGGCTGGAAGACCAGCGCGTCCGTCATCTTTTTCCGCAGTTCGGGAGGTGCCTTGAAGCGGTCGTAGGGCACGGTGATGGCCGCATTCCAGAGGGCGAGGCCGGTCTCCTGCACCATCATCTTGGAGAGGATTCCGCCCATGCTGTGACCTACCAAAACCATTCGATCGAGTGCCGCGTCGGTATGTGCAGGATCGAGACCTTCTCGCACTTTGACCAAAGCCGAGCGGAGACGTGCCGCGTTGGCCGGGATCGGCAATCCGGTGGGATAAAGGAAGACCCACACCTGGTACCGCGCGGCGATCGCGGGGGAATTCCGTAGCTCGTTGATCGTTTGGACCCAGGCACGCGGGCTGGAGAACAGCCCGTGGACCAGAACGACGGGGATTTTCCCGGGTTCGTACGGGCGGAGCATGTAGAGACCCGTCTCATCGGCTTCTCGCACGAAGCCGGGTTTGAGCAAACCCATTAACTCCAGGGTCGCAAGTTGACCGCGCGCGACCTGAGTTGCCAGCGGAGTGGTCCGGTCGGCGGCAAGCGGCAGTTGGCCGGCGCCTCCCGGCAAGGTCACCGGCTCGAACGGGTCGAGCAGCACCAGCGTCGCGCGATGGTCCCCGATGCCGCTCGGGCGCAGGACCGCTGTGGTCCCCGCGCGGAAATCCCGCGGCAAGAATTCGTCCGAGGGAATGCTGGAGTCCGACGCGCTCGTGACTCGGTGTAGCACAAGTGGGACGCCGAGCCCATCCGTTCGATAGACGTGGTCCATCCCGTTGACGCGATAATCGGTCGCGACGAAGACGTCGTGAATCCGCGCGGGATCGAGGTACGGGGCTGAGGCGTTCACGTCGATTCCGTGCGCACTCAAGACGGCCTGCCAATGGGTGTTGCGCTGTTTCGACTCGGCCTGTGCCAGCCGGATCAGCCGGGCCAGGGCACCATTGTGGACCGTGACAGCAGCGTCCGACGGGCTGTTACGGTCATCGAGCGCGGCTGAACTTAGAAGCGCGGCGTCGCGATACCAGGCGATGGCCTTCTGAGGTGCGCGCGGTTGCCACTCCAGGCCCGCCTGGTACGACAATTCTGCCAAAGCGAGATCGCCGCCGGGCTCCTGGCGGGTCTCGAGTTCGCGCCTGAGCGCGAGGGCGGTTGCGGCGGGATCGTTGGCTGCGAGATCGACGAGATTGTGTCTCGCCAGAACGTCGCCGGTCTCTCCGCTCAGGTGGTGAAGCGCCTCCTTACGTTCTCGACGCTCGGAGATCGCGTTTCGAAGTCGGGTCTCTCGTATTCCGACCCCGAGACAGCCTGTAACGCTGATCAGTACTTGGCATGCGACGAGCGCGGTCAAAAACCGTCTCAACGGCACGGAAGCATGCCGTAAACGACGTGTAGGGCTTGTCTTGCATGGATCGGGACGGCGAGCCATGATCCATCCTTGTGCGCAGTGTCCACCCAGGGGAAGGAACGGCGATCCTACCGTTCGGCGAGCGGATGGTATCTGATCCGAACGTATGTACCAAGATGAGGTTCGGTGACCTCTCAGCAGAGGAGTGGCGAGGCGGGTATGATGGCGAAATGGACGGTCCCGAAACGAACCCTTGGTGAGGTTCGGGTCGTCCCAAAAGAGGGAACCTCGATGAGAAACGCGCTGGTTTCGCTCGCCCTTGCATCGCTGTCATTATCGATCGCAACACCGGGGCTGACCGCTGTTGACCCGCAGGTCAAGAAGCTGAGAATCGTTGTCTTCGGTGGCCATCCTGACGATCCTGAGTCGGGCGCAGGTGGCCTGATTGCCGTTCTGGCTCAGCAGGGACATGAGGTCATCCTCGCGTATGGGACGGTGTTCCGGGGTGGTCGTCAGTTCTTCGATCGGCCGGAAGCGGAAGTTCGTCGCGAGGAGGCGACCGCGGCGTGCAAGGTCCTGGGGGCAACGCCGAAGTTTTTCCCCTTTGCCCACGAGACGCTCCAGGCGGATGCCGCGACCGTACGCACGGTTACGGCCTGGCTGGACGACGTCAAGCCCGACATCGTCGTGACCCACTGGCCGCTCGACACACATCCCAACCACCACGTGGTGAGCTCGCTTGTCTGGCAGAGATACCAGCGCAAAGGGGGGTGGAACCTCTACTTCTTCGAGGTGATGACGGACCAGCAAACGCTCGGGTTCCAACCCGATTTGTATCTCGACCTGGAACCGGTCCGCGACCTCAAGCGCAGGGCGTTGCTGGAACATAAGAGCCAGTCGCCGGAAGCGATCTGGACGGCGCACGAACGGATGCACCGTAACCGGGGAGCCGAATGCGGCGTCATTCATGCTGAGGCCTACCGGCTCCTCGAGGCAAAGCCGGGGTGCGCGTTATTGCCCGTGACGTTCCTGCATCGAAAGGGCACGAACTCCAGCGCGAACTCCAGCCGAAGGGACAACGCACCGACTATCTCGTCCGTTCGGCGTGACGGGGACGGCTTCCTCTCTCATTCGGTGAGCTCGGCATTTCAGGGAGGGACGACGGAGATTCGCGTTCTGCCGCCGGACCGCATGGATCCCACCGCTCGGTACCCCGTCATTTACGTCCTACCAGTCGAGGCACGCCGCGAACGCTCGTATGGCGACGGCCTCCTGGAAGTCCGAAAACAGGACCTGCACAACCAATTGAAGGCGATCTTTGTCGCCCCAACGTTTTCACACCGACCGTGGTATGCCGATCATCCGAGCGATCCCGAGATCCGTCAGGAAAGTTACTTACTGCGGACCGTCGTGCCGTTCGTCGATTCGCACTACCCCACGCAGGCGGCTCCCGGCGGTCGCCTGCTCCTGGGATTCAGCAAGTCGGGCTGGGGAGCGTTCAGCCTGCTTCTGAGGCACCCCGACCAGTTCGGCAAGGCCGTTGCATGGGATGCACCCTTCATGCAGGGAAGGCCCGATAAGTACGGGATGGGGGCGATTTTCGGCACGCAGGAGAACTTTGAGCGCTATCGGCTGACGAACCTGGTCGAGCAGAATGCGCTCGATCTCCGCGACAGGACACGGCTGTTCGTCCTGGGCTATGGCAACTTCCGGGACGAGCACGAGCGGTTCCATGCGTTGCTCAAGTCGAGGGGGATTCCGCACGTCTATGTTGACGGTCCCCAGCGCCCGCATCGTTGGGACAGCGGCTGGGTTCCCGAGGCAGCGCGAGCCTTGCTCGAAGACGGTGAAACCAAAGTCGCTGCCCCAATCCGCGGTAACCCCGCCGTCCCCTCCCAGCGCTAGAATTCGAGGTCAAGCTCGTGAGAACCAAACCACAGATCGTCAAGGACTGGCTGCCGCGGTACACCGGCTGTCCGTTGAACACGTTCGGGTCGTACGTGCTGCTGACTAACTTCACAAACTATATTGAGCGGTTTGCGCAGCGTTTTGATGTCGAGGTGATGGGGCGCGATAAACCCATGCAATCGGCGACGGCCGAAGATATCACGATCCTGAACTTCGGCATGGGAAGCGCCATGGCGGCGACTGTGATGGACCTACTCTCGGCCATTTCTCCCAGAGGTGTGCTTTTTCTGGGCAAGTGTGGTGGATTGAAGCAAACCAAGGTCGGCGATTTTCTTCTGCCCATCGCCGCCGTCCGCGGCGAAGGCACGAGCAACGACTACATGCCGCCCGAGATCCCTGCCTTGCCATCGTTCCGACTCCAACGGGCTGTATCGGCGATGCTCGTGAAGCATGGGCTCGACTACTGGACGGGCACCGTCTACACCACGAACCGGCGCGTTTGGGAGCACGATGAGAAGTTCAAGGACTATTTGCGGATGATTCGCGCGACGGCGATCGATATGGAAACCGCCACGATCTACATCGTGGGTTTCTTCAACCACATTCCCAAAGGCGCATTGCTGCTCGTCTCCGACAGCCCGATGACGCCTGAAGGTGTGAAGACCGCGAAGAGCGATGCCGCGGTGAATGAGAAGTACGTGCAGACACACCTGGAAATTGGCATCTCCTCACTTGCCGAGCTGCGCGATTACGGTCAGTCGATGGAGCACCTGCGTCTGGAAGGCTCGTAGCGCCCCACCAGCCCCTTGCTTGCGCGATCGAACTCGTTAGGCTGACATCCGCGTTCCCGGATCGGTGTGGAATGTTGGGGGCTCGACGATGGACAGCCTGGATTCCCGGCGCGGTTTTCTCAAGGTCGCGTCGAGCGCCGCGATTGCCTCGGTGGTCGCAGCGCCCAACGCGTCGGCCAAGGACGGGAAGCCCGTCAAGGTTGTCGTCTGGGACGAACAGCAGCCAGCGCAGCGCGGGACGTATCCCAATTTCCTGGGCAACCGAATCGCCGAGCATCTTCGGAGCCAGTCGGGCTTCGAGGTCAAGTCGGTGCGCTTGGACGATCCGGAGCAGGGGCTCTCTGCGGGTGATCTGGAGGATTGCAGGGTCCTCATCTGGTGGGGGCACGTTCGCAACGGCGACGTCAGACCCGAAACGGGTCGACGGATCGTGGAGCGCATTAAACAAGGGGCGCTTTCGCTGATTGCGCTCCACTCGGCGCACTGGTCCACGCCGTTCGTGGAGGCCATGAACGAGCGCGCTCGCATGGACCTTCAGCGCGACTTTCCGGTCACAAAGGACGAGTCGCGCGAGGTCGTGGAGGCGCCACCACCGACCCGTTACACACTCCCCAAGTACGAGACGCGGCTCACGCCCTACGTCGAACAACGCAAGTATCCGGATGGGCGTTCGAAGCTGACGCTGCATTTGCCCTACTGTTGCTTTCCGTCCTACCGAGGAGACGGCAAGCCCAGCTCGGTTCGCGTGCTTCGGCCAGAGCATCCGATTGTTGCGGGGGTGCCGGCGACCTTCGAGATTCCCCAAACCGAGATGTACGAAGAGCCGTTTCATGTGCCCGCACCGGACGAGGTCATCTTCGAAGAGTGCTGGGCGCCCGGGGAATGGTTCCGCAGTGGAATGGTCTGGAAGATCGGCAAGGGACGGGTCTTCTATTTCCGCCCCGGACACGAGACGTACCCGGTATTCCAGCAGCCGATCCCGCTTCAGATCCTGACAAACGCCGCCCGCTGGCTCGCCTCGTGAACTGACGACCTGGGAGGATGAACGATGCCTGCGTCCCCGACTTGCCGATTGGCCGGTGGTTTGTTGTTCGTCGTGCTTGGCGCGGCGGCCGGGCATGCGGAACCCCCTCAGGTCACCAAACGTCCCGCCGAGTTTGGATTCGTCGTCGAAAAGAACGTCACCATTGCCGTGCGCGATGGCACCAAGCTCGCCACCGACATCTATCGGCCGGCGAAGGATGGTAACGCCGTGGAGGAGCGGTTCCCCGTTCTGCTGACGCGGACGCCCTACAACAAGGATGGTGCTTCGGGAGAGGGGAAATACTACGCCGAGCGTGGGTATGTGGTTGTCGCCAACGATGTGCGGGGGCGGTTCGCAAGCGAAGGGACGTGGCGGCTGCTCGCCGATGACGCGAACGATGGGTACGACGTCGTCGAGTGGATCGCCAAACAGTCCTGGTCCAACGGCAAGCTCGGGACGTTTGGCACGAGCTATCCCGGCGGGACCCAGCATGCCCTGGCCGAGATGAATCCGCCGCATCTCACGACCATGATTCCGATCGACTCCAATTCGAACTGCGGTATCAATGGAATGCGCCACGGCGGAGCGTTTGAGCTGCGGTGGATGAACTGGATCTTTACGAACGCTGCCAACAGCCGCGCCGCGCTGGCCGATGCTGGACTGAAGGCCGCGCTCACCGAAAATGCGAGCCGGATCCGCCAGCACGCGGATTCGCTGCCAATCCGTCCGGGGGACACGCCATTGCGGGTCGTTCCGGAGTATGAGAACTGGATTGTCCAGGCGATGCGCAACGGCCCCGAGTCGCCGTTCTGGAAGATCAAGGGGATGTCGGTCGTCGATCATGTGGCCGAGTATGCGGATGTGCCTGTATTGCATATCACGGGTTGGTACGACTCATGGACACGGCAGGTCTGCATGAACTACGAGGCGTTGTCGAAGGCCAAGACGTCGCCCCAGCGCCTGGTGGTCGGCCCCTGGGTTCACGGGTCTCAGGGCTCGAACGCCTCCGGCGAGGTGGAGTTCACGGCCGACGCCGCGATCGACCTCCTGGCCTGGCGCCTGCGCTGGTACGACCGGTGGATCAAGGGTGAGAAGAACGGTGTCGACGACGATCCCCCTGTGTTGATCTACGTGATGGGGACCGGCGACGATCGCAAGTCGGCGAGCGGTCGATTGAAGCACGGCGGCTACTGGCGGGCCGAACGTGAGTGGCCCCTGGCCCGCGCCAAGGCGACGCCGCTCTATCTGACGGGTGACGGCCGGCTCACGCGTAGCCAGGAAACCACCGAGGGCGGACTGCCGAGGAGCACGACGTACACCTTTGACCCCAATCACCCCGTGCCGACAATCGGCGGCAATATCTCGTCCAACGGCAGCCTCATGACGAATGGCGGTGCGGACCAGCGTGCCCGGGAAAACACGCACGCAGCAGGGAACACCCTTCCGCTCTCCGAGCGTCGCGATGTTTTGGTCTTCCGGACGGAGCCCCTGGCGGCGGACCTGGAAGTCACGGGGACGGTGCAGGTGAGGCTGTGGATCTCGTCCACCGCCCCCGATACCGATTTCACGGCCAAGCTGATTGACGAGGTCCCGCCGAACCCCGATTTCCCGCTCGGCTTTGATCTCAACATCGGCGATTCGATTTTGCGCACGCGCTATCGCGAGTCGTTCGATCGGCCTCGGTTGATGGAGCCGGGGCAAACCGTACCGATCACGATCACTCTGTACCCGACGTCGCACGTCTTCAAGAAGGGCCATCATCTCCGGCTCGATGTCTCCAGCAGCAACTTCCCGCGTTTTGATGTGAATCCAAATACGGGCGACCCGCTCTCGACCCATCGCCGGATGGTCTCCGCCGACAACACCGTCTATCATGACGCGGATCACCCGTCTCAGATTGTTTTGCCCGTCGTGTCGGCCACGAATTAGGGCCGAACCGACATCCTCGTACGAGCTGGAACATGACTCAGCCAATACGGATCGCAATGTGGTCGGGCCCTCGGAACATCTCAACCGCCATGTTGCGATCATGGGGCAACCGCCCCGATACGTTTGTTTGTGACGAGCCATTGTATGCTTACTACCTCCTGGCGACCGGCACGGACCACCCCGGCCGCGAGGAGGTGATTGCGCACCATGAAGCCGACTGGCGCAAGGCAGTCGCGGGACTGGTTGGCGAAATTCCCGAGGGTAAGGCGATCTATTATCAGAAGCACATGGCCCATCACCTGCTTCCGGAAATCGGGCACGACTGGCTCGAGCATCTGGTGCATGCGTTCCTGATCCGCGACCCTCGTGAGATGCTGCTGTCGCTCTCCAAGGTCGTGCCAAACCCCACGCCGGAGGCGACGGGCCTTCCCCAACAGGTCAGGATCTTCGAATGGATGCGGGAGAAAAGCGGGCGGACTCCGCCGGTCATTGATGCACGCGATGTCCTTGAAAACCCGCGTGGCGTGTTGAGCCTGTTATGTGATCGCCTGGGGGTACCGTTCCTCGAGGAGATGCTGTCGTGGCCCGAGGGGCGGCGGGCGACAGACGGAATCTGGGCCAAGTACTGGTATGCAAGCGTCGAGAAATCGACATCGTTCCAGCCCTATTCGGAGCGTGCGGAGGAATTGCCGGAATCGCTTCAGCCGCTCCTTGACCAATGTCGCCCCTTGTATGAACGGCTCTATCGTGAACGTCTCGTCCCGTAATGGAAAACGCCGATGCTTCAGCAATACGACGAACGGAACCGTAACCTGATCGTCAACATCAACGGCAACCTTGTGCACCGAGACCAGGCGGGGGTGAGCCCGTTCGACTCCGTCGTGCAGGGTGGCGATGCCGTCTGGGAGGGACTTCGTGTCTACGACGGCCGGATCTTTCGGCTGATTGAGCACCTAGACCGTCTGCGCAGCTCCGCCCTGGGCCTGGCGTTCGCTGAGATCCCGACGCATGAGGCAATCATCGAGCAGATTAAACGCACGCTCGCGGCCAATGGAATGCGCGACGGCGTTCACATTCGGCTCACGTTGTCACGAGGGGTCAAGTTCACGTCCGGCATGGACCCGCGCGTGAACCGTTTGGGGCCGACGTTGATCGTGCTGGCCGAATTCAAAGCGCCGGTCTATGACAAAGCGGGCATCACGCTCATCACTAGCACCATCCGCCGCACGCCGCCGGACTCGATGGACCCGAAGATCCATCACAACAATCTGGTTCCCTCGATCCTTGCCAAGATTCAGGCGAATGCTGCCGGAGCCGACGATGCGTTGATGCTGGATATGCGCGGGTTTGTTGCCGAGACGAATGCGACGCATGTCTTCATCGTGACTCGCGGCCAGGTCATGACGAGTCGCACCGTCGCGTGTCCGGAAGGCATCACGCGTTCCGTCGTCCTCGAACTTTGCCGCGCGAATGGTATCCCCTGCCGGGAAGACGACTATTCATTGACCGAGCTCTATCGCGCGGATGAGGTCTTCTGCACGGGAACGATGGGCGAGCTCGCACCAGTGATCCGCGTCGACGGCCGCACGATCGGGCAGGGAGCGGTGGGACAAATGACGCTCCGGCTTAGCGTGTTGTTTCGGGAGTTGACGCAAAAGGAAGGCGTTCGCGTTGTGGATTGAGGCAACTTCTCGTTCAGGCGCTCGGCGTGGGAACGCCGTCTTGGCCGCTCGTCGGTCACATTTTCCTGGCGCGAAGAGACGCAGAGCGTCGGGGACTGCATTCCCACGCAGGAGCGTGGGAACGAGGGAAATTCACGTGAGGATCTCTCCCCCTCACCGCGCATGCAGGCCAAACGTGATCCCCTCTACGCGAGCAATTCCTTTACCACCCGGCCGAAAACGTCCGTGAGCCGGAAATCGCGGCCCTGGAATCGGTACGTCAGCCGGGTGTGATCGAACCCCAGCAGATGGAGCAGAGTCGCGTGCAGGTCATGGACGTGCACGGGGTTCTTGACCGCCTGGAAGCCCAGCTCGTCGCTTTCGCCGAGCGTGATCCCGGGCTTGATGCCGCCGCCGGCGAGCCACATGGTGAAAGCGTTGGGATGGTGGTCGCGACCGTCGTTGCCGCCCTGAACCATGGGCGTGCGGCCGAACTCGCCGCCCCAGATCACGAGGGTGTCTTCGAGCAGGCCGCGCTGTTTCAGGTCGGTGACGAGGGCGGCGCAGGCTTGGTCGGTATCCTGGCAGTTGTGTTTGAGGTCGTTCACGAGGTTGCCGTGCTGGTCCCAGGCCTCGTGAAAAAGCTCGACGAAACGAACGCCGCGCTCGATGAGCCTGCGGGCCAGCAGGCAGTTGTTAGCGAACGAGGGTTTGCCCGGCACGGCGCCGTAGAGGTCGAGGATGTGCTTGGGCTCACGTCCGATGTCCATCACCTCGGGAGCACTCGACTGCATTCGGAAGGCCATCTCGAACGAGTTGATGCGCGTGGCGATCTCGGGATCGCCCACGGCATCGAGCCGCATCCGGTTGAGTTGCTGGATCGTCTCCAACGAGTCGTGTTGCAACTCCTGGTCGACACCCGGCGGGTTAGAAAGGTAGAGCACGGGATCGCCCGCGCCCCGGAACTGGACGCCCTGGTAAACGGTGGGCAAAAATCCGCTCCCCCAGTTCGAATTGCCGCCGCTCGGTCCCTTCTTGCCCGAGCTGAAGACCACGAAGCCGGGCAGGTCTTTCGACTCGCTGCCCAGGCCGTAAGTCACCCATGACCCGAAGCTCGGCCGGCCGAACTGCTGCGTGCCGGTGTTCATCAAGATCTGGCCGGGCGCGTGGTTGAAGGCGTCGGTCGTCATCGATCGCACGATCGCGATGTCGTCGACGACCTTCGCAAGGTGCGGCAGCAGCTCCGAAAGCTCGGCGCCGCTGTCGCCGTGCTTGGCGAACTTGAACTTTGGGCCCAGGAGCTTCGAGCTCGGGTTGATGAAGGCGGCCCGGTAGCCTTTGAGCAAATCCGGAGGAGGTAGCGTTCCATCGAGCCGAGCCAGGGTGGGCTTGTTGTCGAAGAGCTCCAGATGGCTCGGTGCCCCGGCCATGAACAGGAAGATTACGCGCTTCGCCTTGGGAGTGTGATGAGGCGATCGCGCGGCGAAGGCGTCACCGGCGGTCGCGCCGTAGCCCGCCTCCGCGAATAACTGGCCGAGCGCAAGGCTGCCAACTCCCACGCCGCATTGCTGGAGGAACCAACGACGAGCGACCAGCTTGGCGTCGGCATTCCGATAGATGTGGTCCTGGCAGTTCATCGGTGTGCCTTATTCTTTGGTGATGGTTTCGTCGAGGTTCAAGAGAACGCGAGAGACCGCCGTCCACGCAGCGGCCTGGGCGACACCGACGTCCTTGGGCCATGCGGCATCCGAGCCCTGGACGGCGGCGAGGTCGCCCGGTTTGGCCGTTCCTTGCTCGAATCGTTCGGTTTGCTTGTGGAGCAACGTGAGCAGAGCGGACGCCTCGGCGTCGCTCGGTTTCCGCGCCAGGCAGCGGCGGAAGGCGAACACGACACGATCGGCGTCGGTCGAGCCCCCCTCGCGGACTGTCTTTTGCGCAAGGGCTCGTGCACATTCCAGGAACAGCGGCTCGTTGAGCGTGGTGAGGGCCTGGAGCGGCGTGTTGGAACGGGTTCGGCGCACACAGGAGAAATCCCCGTTGGGGGCGTCAAAGTTTTGGAGAACGGGATAGGGGACGGAGCGATAACGGAACGTGTACAGTGCCCGACGGTAGCGATCGTCTCCCTTGGATTCCGGCCAGATCTTCGGCCCGTAGCTGACCGGCGGCTGAAACAGGAAGTCGGGCGCGGGTGGAAACACGCTCGGACCGCCGACCTTCGGGTTGAGCAAGCCGCTCGCCGCCAGGGCGATGTCGCGCACAACCTCCGCGTCGACTCGGAAGCGCGGGCCTCTGGCAAGCAGACGGTTGTAGGGATCGCGCGCACTCAACTCGGCCGAGACGTGGGACGACTGGGCATAGGTCGCCGAAGTCACAATGAGCCGGTGCAACTCCTTGAGGCTCCAGCCGCGCTCCATGAATTCGACCGCAAGCCAGTCGAGCAATTCGGGATGGGACGGTGTCTCGCTCTGAGTTCCGAGATCCTCGCTTGTGCTCACGAGCCCGGTGCCGAAGTAGGCTTGCCAGACGCGATTCACCAGCGATCGCGCGGCTGTGGGCGAGTTGCGATCGACGAGCCAGCGCGCGAAGGTGAGCCGCGTCGCTGGTGCTCCGGGCGGCAACGGATGTAGGAAGCCCGGGACCCCCGGCGCGACGGCTTTGCCCGGCTTGAGGAAGTCACCCCGCGTCAACATGTGTGTCGCGCGCGGCTCGGTACGTTCCTGCAATGCGAGCTGTGAAGATCCTTCAGGATGTTGTTTCCAGAGTGCTTCGATTTGTTCGTTAACGTCCTTCCACTCAGCGACCGTGGTGCGCCAATAGCCGAAGACGGTCGCGATCTGGGCCGGCGTGCGCTTATCCCGAGGGATGGCAAGAATCTCACGGACGCCCGCCGGTAGGGGGTCGGCCTCAGCGTTCGGGGTGCTCGTGATCGAAAGGCGGAAGCGGCCGAGATTTTGGCTCTGGTTGTCATCGCTGTTCCAGCCACCATGATTTTGCTGGAGGTAGAACGTTAGCCGTGTACCCCCCTCGTTGGACACGGGCTTCTCGGGGGTGAACACGGCCTTCCGCGGCTGGTTGCGTCGGCCGGCGCCATTGTCGGTTCCCCAAGCGGTCTCGTCCTTATGGTCGATCGCGAACGCGACGGGACCCGTGACTCGCTTCCGCTTGCTCTTGTCGTCGAAGCTCGGATCGAGCGGGGTTTCGGGAGGGTTTACGTCGGCGGTGGCTTTGACGATCTTGATGCTCGAGTTTTTCGAGACGTCGTCCGCAGGTGCCGCTTCAACTTCGAACTCCGTCAGGGCGCCCGTCCCTTTGAACGATCGGCCGGGACCGTTGAGCGGTAGGTTGGGGTCATTGAGCAACTCGAGGCGGAACGCCGTGATGACAGGCAGATCGACCTTCACCGTCATCTTCACACGGTGCTTCGTCGGAGCGTAGCCTTGAGCGAGGAGCGAGCCGTCGGGTAGCGGCAGGTACTTCTGTCCGCCCGTAGAAAGTTCTTCGACTTCAGGACGGATCACGACCCAGTTGGGTTGGCCCGCGTTCTGCGCCTGTTCCCATTCGGCCATTCGGTCGGCCCAGTCGGGGTTCCGGTGCCGGAGGCCGGTTTCGAGCTCCTGAATGGCGCGGAAGAGCTCCGAACGACGTTGCTGTTCTTGGGGGGTGTAGACGGCGACGTTCGCTTCGTGGGCGTCGTTCAGGAAGGCGAACATCCGGTAGTAGTCTTCCTGAAGGATCGGGTCATACTTGTGCGAGTGGCACTGAGCGCACTGAATCGTGAGCCCGAGAACGCTCTTGCCGATGGCGTCCATGCGGTCAAACATGGCTTCCATGCGGAATTGTTCGGGATCGACGCCCCCCTCTTCGTTGATCATCGAGTTGCGCAGGAAGCCGGTCGCCACCATCTGGTCTTGGCTTGCGCCCGGGAGCATGTCACCGGCGAGCTGCTCGATGATGAACTGGTCGTACGGCAAGTCACGGTTTAGCGCGTGAATGACCCACTCGCGATAGGCCCAGACCTGACGCGACTTGTCCTTCTCGTAGCCATCGGAGTCGGCATAGCGGGCCGCGTCGAGCCAGAGCCGTCCCCAGCGCTCGCCGTAGTGAGGCGAGTCAAGCAGCCGATTCAACACGCGGGTATAGGCATCAGGTTTCTCATCGCTGAGGAATGCGTCCACCTCTGCGGGCGTCGGCGGCAAGCCGGTTAGATCGAGGCTGACCCGCCGGATCAGCGTCACCGTGTCGGCCGCCGGGGACGGGGCGAGTCCCTCCTTCTCCAGCCGGGCCAGGACGAAGTCGTCGATCGGCGTGCGCGGCCAGTTCGTGTTCTTGACCCTGGGGATCTGCGGACGCACGGGCGTAACGAACGCCCAGTGCCGCGGAATCGGCGCACCCTGAGCGATCCATGTTTTGATCTTGTCGATCTCCGCGGGGCTCAGGGTCTTTTTGCTCTTCGCGGGAGGCATGTGGTCGACCGCATCGTCGGACGTGATCCGGAGAAACACCTCGCTCTCATCTGGATTGCCCGGCACGATGGCCTGGCTTCCGGTGGCTCCCTTGCCGAGGACGCCGTCAGGTGTGTCCAGACGGAGCTTTCCCTTGCGCTGAGCCGCGTCCGGACCGTGGCACTGAAAGCACTTGTCGGCGAGGATCGGGCGGACGTCTCGGGAAAAATCGACGGTGTCTGGTCCAGCGGCCTGGGCAGCGAGTGTGAGAGCTGTGGCGGTGATCCAGAAGCCCAGAATCCACGATCGGCGGCCGACGTGAGCCGGGAGGGGTCGCATGCATCAAACTCCGTGGTGACGTCTCGTCGTGAATTCGAGGAGTGTAAGCGTGGGCGGGTCGGCTGGTTCCAAACTAACCTGAGTCGAGGTGGGTCGCAAGACGCTGCGGACCGCTTGATGGGAGGTCATGCGGTTCTGCGCGATGGGCCGACTCAGCCCCCTTCGGTAAGGGACTTGGCTGTTCGCCGAGCGACCTCGCCGTCAACCGACATGGAACGACTGAAACATGAGCGTCACCGGCACGCGGCCCGTTCCCGAGCCGAGCGTGATCGTCAGCGTCCCCACACCGTCTTCGCGGACAAACTGGGCCGTGGTGTTGGGGAGGACGCCCATACCGTGGACGATGTGGAAACGGAAAACGTTACCAGGTTGCGATGATCCGGACACATCCAAAGTGAGACGCGAACTGGGCGAATCGAGGATGAACGCGCCTTGCTCGGTATCACCTTCGACTTTCAGTCGGCCGTTCACCGTCGCACGGCCGATCGAACTGAGCCTACCCGATCCTGCGATCCGGAGGATCTCGACCTGACCACGGGTTGAATCCTGGGCTCGCGCTTCAACTGTTCCATTGAGGAAGAGCTGTTTCGGCTCGGCAGGCGGGCCCTGGATAAACCCGACCGGAGCCGCGCGCGTTTCCAGGGGTTCGAGTGCGGGGTGACGCTGGCGCTCCTTCATGACTCCATGTCCTGCCTCGCGCGCGGGTTGCTCGATTTGAGAGGGACCGGCAAGAACCAGCGCTCTTCATTAACTTCGGCACCTGGCCGCGTAAGGTTCGAAATCCTTGGACACGCTCGCACGCCACGACCGTTACGTCGCAGGACATTTTCCGAGGTTCGGACTCCCTCTGGCGCCGATCCCCCAAAACTCGTCCTCCCCTGAGCAACGGTTTCAGAGTTGCGCCGCCGGCGGCTTACTCTGAAATACGCAAGTCGTGTAATGTCAATGGTTTCAGAGCTCCAGTGCGGCTTTGCGCGGTTGTTTCCTTACCCTTTTCTGCGAAGCGACCGCCGATCGTGAGGTGTTCGCCAGTCGTGGATTCCCAGCTTACAAAATCCGCTGCTCGGCAGTTTTTCCTGTTTGCAGGCTGAGTTCTACCCTTCGAACGCGTTTTGAAGCGCAGCGATATCAAGCTTTTTCATCTTCAAGACGGCAGCCATAGCGCGCTTTGAAGCCTCGGACTCCGGATTCTTGAGCATCTCGGCCATGCCGCGCGGAACGACCTGCCACGACAGGCCATACCGGTCCTTGAGCCAGCCGCACTGCTGGGCCTTCGGATCCCCGCCCGCGGACAATTTTTCCCAGAAGCTGTCGATTTCGGCCTGCGTGTCGCAGAAGACTTGCAGTGAGACCGCTTCGTTGAACTTGAAGATCGGCCCGCCGTTCAACGCAGTGAAGGATTGCCCGTCGAGCTCAAACTCCACGGTCATTACCGAGCCGGGCTCACGGCCGTGGATCTCGTGCCCTACATCGCTGTACCGGGTCACGGCCACGATTCTCGAGTTGGGAAAGATCGCGGTGTAGAACTGGGCGGCGGCCTCTGCCTGGTCATCGAACCAGAGGCAGACGGCGATCTTCTGGGAGAGTCCCATGGAAACGACTCCGAGTTTGGGGTGAGCGGATGAGACCGTCGGAAGCTTATCGAGGCGTGAGGCGCAGTCTACCGCTGCGCGACTCTGCTCGTATAGAGCGCGAGAACAGGGAACCCCGAGAAGCCCTGACGCGGACCGCGCTCCGAACGTTGTTGAATATGGCCGGCGTGTTGACAGACGCTTCACACTGACCTAGATAAACATCGTGACAAGAGTCTGCCGAATGAATTAGGCTCCTCCTCGCGACGCTTTCTGTTGAACTTTAAATGTGATTGGATACCCACAATGCTTTCATGCATGGCTTCACGCTGCCAAGACGCTGCACGCCTTATCTTGTGAGTGAGATTGTCGCGAATCTGTCTGCGGATCAAGCAAACCGCTTCTCGGAATGTGCGAGTTCGAAGCTGCGCACTCGCAAAGGACTTCAAACACGCGTGCTTTCCCGATTCGGGTAAAAGCGCTCCAGTTCTCCAGAGCGGCCCTGTGACGCCGTGTCGAGACGAGGGGAACGTTGCGGAAGCGCGCATGCAGTTGATCAACAGGCTCTCTCAGCCAACAGTCCATGCACTCCGTCGATTGAAGCCGATACGGAAATCGAATTCCCGAAACCCAAAAGCGTGGCGACGATCGGAGAGTTTTCCCCATGTTCGTAGCACATGCTGCGGAACGCGCTTTCCGCCGCGAGACCAGGCGACGCGGTAATGCAGCAGTCGAGTTAGCGGTCTGCTCGCCCTTGCTGCTGCTCGTCCTCTGCGGTTTGTGGGAAGTCGGCCGAATGACCCAGGTCGAGCAAGTGATGTGGAATTCCGCCCGAGAGGCGGCGCGTGACGCATCCCTCGGTGAGGACACGTTCTCGACCGTCGCTTCGAACACGCTCATGTATCTTCAAAGCGCCGATCAAACGGCTTTTCCTCCGAATCACTCCACCTCGTTCATCAGTCCGGTGACCGTGCTCCCCGCGAACACGACGGGCTACACGTGCTGGGACAACACCGCCAACCAGGAGCTGTTCACGATCACGTTTCTGGACGAGACCCATACCAGCGTGACGGATCCGACCGCGATGAGCCAGCTCGACATTTACCAGATTGGCCTTCAGGTGCCCTACCGCAGCATCGCGTGGAGTCCGTTGGCCCAGGTGACGAACATGAGCCGGCTCTCCGCGACGGTGTACTGGGCGTCGATGGTCGATTCGCCGTTCCAGATCACGCCCACGCTGCCATCTCAGTAAGGCCAGGACCGACTTGGAGGAACACAGATGAGAAGGCGCAGGTATCAATCGCGTCGTCGCCGAGGCGGGACGCTGCTGGAAACCGGGGTCGTCATTCTCATGACACTCATGATCGTGCTCGGCGTCTTTGAGTATGGCCGTCTGCTGATGGTCGGGAATGTGCTCGATAACGCCGCCCGCGAGGGCTGCCGATTCGCGCTCGCGAACAATACGGATACCAACATCAGCTCCGAGGTCCAAACGCTCGTCACCAACTACATGGGCGGGCAGCAGACCGCGGCGTTGAGCAACTTCACCGTGACAGTGAGCGGCGTCCACCAAGGTGCCGCCACGGCGGTCAACAACCTTCAGCCGGGCGACCTGGTCAGCGTGACTGTATCGGGAACCTATCACTTCATGAATGTGATTCCGCTGATCAAGATGCCTACCAATTACAATCTGAGCAGCTCGGTCACGATGGTCTGCGAGGGCGGGACCTGAGACCTCAGCGGCGGATCGATTCGCGCTCCGGGAGACGTATGCTCGACGTTTGCACGAGTTTGCTTGTGAAATCACGCGACCTGTCAGCTTGGATGGGACAACGCTTATGACGACCTTGCTAGCTCCGTGTTCACCACGTTCCAGGCAACGCCGGGGAACGATCTTGCCTCTCGTTGTAATGTCGCTCGTTGTCATGGTCGGCTTCCTGGCCCTGGCGATCGACCTGGGAATGCTGGCAATCGCCAAGACACAGACGCAGCAGGCCGCGGATCTTGCGGCACTCACGGCGGCGCGCACGTTGAGCGGAACCCCGTCGAACAACTATAATCAAGCGGCCGCGACCAATAACGCACAATACGTTCTGACCTCGAACGTCGTCCTCGGCCAGGCGGTCCCCGCATCGCAGTTGCAGCTCTCGTACGGTTCGTACGATTACAACCAAACCACGCAAACTTTTAACGCCAACTACCCGGCCACCGCGGGGGTGCCCACGACGGCGGTTACCACGACGGTCACGACCAAGAATGTGCCGGGTGCGTTCAGCAACGTCTTCGGGAACCAACTGCTCCCGAACCTCACCGCGACCGCCGAGGCCGTCCACCGTCCGCGCGACATCGCCCTGGCGCTCGACCTCTCCGGATCGATGCGCTTCGGGACCTGCCTCGGGTTCGACTTCTATCCCACGTCGCGCACGACCAACAACCCCGACCCGCTGATCCCGACCTTCGGGCAATACTCGGGGTCCAACGCCAACTTGCAGGGGCCCAACTCCGATCGCATCTCTTCGAGCCAAAGTTATACGATCAGTCCGAGCAATACCACGGTCCCGAACTCGTCGTATGCGCTGTGCTACGTCAATAACTTCTATCAGAACGACGCCTACGCAAGCACTCTGATCCGTGCCTTCGATTCCTACTCGGGAACGAACAACGGGACAAACTGGACACCGACGGCGCTTCAGCCCCAGCTCCCACCCACGTCCTTCGCTTCGTTACCCGGCGGCGATGTGCCGCTTTACAAGTCAGGAAGCACCACAACCTATGCCACGACCGTGAAGGACGTGTTGGGAACCACGGCGCGGAATCCCTCGTGGGAACTGGACGGGTACTCCAACTATACCAACGGCACTCTCTCGAACGCCGTTGTGGGGGATACCAATTACTCCGACCAGCCGTTCTACGGCTACACGCAAGGGCCGGGCTATTACGGCAAGACGTTCTTCATCTGGCCGCCCGATCCGCGCACACCGCTCACCACGAGCAGTGATTCCGCACAGATCAAGCAGTTTCTGCTCGACTTCGGCTATTCCAACTCCGATTTCAGCAACGGGACTTACGACGGCAGTCCCGGCGCGGGGTTGAACGGCATTTACAACGTGACCAATAGTAGGGGGAGCCACACCTGGCCCTGGCCCAATGACGGCGGCTCGTCACTGGCCACCTACCTGACCTCGAAAGTCTACATTCCCGGCGGTGGCCGCTTGCTCAGGACGACCGACTCGCAATTTCAAAAAATCGCGCGATTGTACCAGTGGAATTACGTCGTGGACAACCTGGGCTCGACCCCGTGCGACTGGCGCCAGCGCTTCTTCGGCACCACGAATAACACCGCGCTGACGAACTCGAGCGGCTCGCTCGACCTCCCGGGAAGATCGACGTACACGATCAACTACAACGAGATCCTCCGCTGGATCACCCAGGCCCCCAATCCCTTTCCCAACCAGTTGCGCGGCGGCCGGATCAAATACTACGGCTCGATCCCCACGGCGATCACGGGAACCTGGCCGAACTACGGCAGCACCGACCAGCGCTTCTGGGTGGAATTCATCGACTACGTGCTCGGGTTCCGGCAAACCTCGGCAGGCAATTACCAGGACATCAGCGGGATGGCCGGATACGGCGGCGACTTCTCCTTCGGAACCGTGAGCATGACGAACCCGCCCAGCTCGTCGCAGTATATGAGCTACACCGATAACCTCAAGCGCCCGCAGTTGCGCTACTGGTTCGGGCCTATGGCCATGGTCGATTATCTCCAAAACTACAACATGGATTCAAATGTCGGTAACTACTTCTTCATGCAGCCCGGCGACAGTTACGAGGCGCCGGTGTACACGGCCAAACAGGCGTACCTGGCCTCGATCGAAACGATGAAGTTGAACCATCCCAACGACTGGGTCACAATCGTGCCGTACAGTTGGCCGCGCAATTCCTCGTACGCGAGCGCGGGCCGGTTCAACTGCGTCAGCAGTCCTTTGGGAACGAACTACGACTACGCGTCGTCTGCCCTGATCTTTCCCTTCTCGACGATCAATGCCGATGGTTCGCCGAATAATACCGAGATCACACCGTACGACCCGGATCCGGCGACCGGAGCGGTCCCCTCGGCCAACTTCGTCGACACGCCGCGCGCCGACGGCGATACGTGCTTCGCGATGGCACTGATGCACTGCCACAATCAGTTCGCCGTCACCCCCACCGGCGACTCCACACTGCGAGGCTTCGTCCAATCCAGCCCCATCAACTTCCCCAACGGCATGGCCGGAGGTATGGGACGCAAGGGGGCCCAGAAGGTTGTCATCTTCGAGACCGACGGCATGGCAAACTGCAGCGCAACTGCAAGCCTTGTTAATATGGGATCATATACATATTATAGAATAAGATATGACATGAACAATCCTGGGTCGAGCGAGTATCCGTCGATCAATCCGACGAACATCAACAACTCGTCGGTGCTCAACCAGGTCTACAGCCTGGTCCAGGAGCTGTCGACGACATACAGTTCGCAGCGGAACCCGTTCCGGCTGTACGCGATCGGCTTCGGTCCTGTGTTCTCCGGGCCGAACTCGGCCAGCGCCCAGCAGACGCTGCAAACCATGCAATACTATGCAGGGACGCAGAACAGTCCCAACACGCCGCTGAACCCCAATCAGATCATCAACGGAACGGACACGCAGATGTCGTCCGCGATGATTGACACGTTCACAAGCATTCTGCAGAATGGAGTTCAAATCGCGTTGATCAAGTAGCTGAGAGTCTGTCCCGGAAGTGGAGCGGAGCCGGAAAAGGGGGACTGGCTCCGAGTCTTCGAGGTGCCTGTCCCCCTTTTCTGGCGGAGCGGGCGTGGAAAATGGGGACGGGCACCGTCCGAAGACGGCCGGAGCCAGTCCCCATTTTCCACGCTCCCGGGACTTGTGGGACAGACTCTTAGCTAAACTTGATTCCGGCCCCGGCGACGCGAGAGGGTTGCCATGCAATTGGCGGCGATGACCCGAGGCGGACGTGGTTTTTCCGCGTGCGCGGTTGTGTGATCGAGAAGACATGTCTGCCCATGCCGCCGAGTTCAGCGCTGTTTCGAAGGTGTACCGGGTCCCGATGCGACCTTCGCGGACGGTCCGGGCGTTGCACCCGATTAGCTTCGCGGTCGAGGCCGGTGAAGTGTTCGCGCTGCTGGGTCCGAACCGCGCTGGGAAGACCACGCTGCTCAAGATTCTTCTCGGTCTTTGCCAGGCCAGCGAGGGCCACGCGAATCGGTTGGGGCGTCCGCTGTCGGATCGAGGCACACTGACGCGCGTCGGCTACATGCATGAGAACCAGGCCTTTCCCCGGTACCTGACGGCGGCCGGCCTCCTGGACTTCTACGGTAAGCTCTCGCTGGTGCCCGGTCCCGTGCTGCGAAGCCGAATTCCGGAGCTGCTCGAGAGAGTCGGGTTGGCCGACCGCACCGCAGAACCGATCGCGCGCTTCAGCAAGGGAATGGTGCAGCGCCTCGCGTTGGCGCAGGCATTGCTTTCGGAGCCCGATTTGCTCGTTCTCGATGAACCGACGGAAGGGCTCGATCTCAGTGCGCGGCACTTGCTCCACGATGTGGTTGCCGAGCGTCGGACAGCGGGGAAGACCGTTCTCATCGTGTCCCACGCTCTGGGCGAAGTCGCCCAGGTCTGTGACCGGCTGGCGGTGCTGGTTGAGGGGCGTCTTGCCTATCTCGGAACCCTTGCGTCTCTGGTTCGCGATCCGGCAACCGGACAGGAGCGTACGCTCGAAGCGGCCCTGACCCCGATCTACAGCTCTTGAGGCGACGGTCCGATGAACGGAAGTCCCCGCTTCGCGCCGCTGGGCCCACTGATACGCGACACGTTCCGGCAGGCCTGGGCATCGGGAATTAGCGCAATGATGCTGACCGTCACCGCGGTCTGCGCGCTACTGTGCCTGAGCGTCACGATTTCGGGGGATGTGTCGCTGCACGACCCGAACGAAACGGTCCTCTTTCTACCCACGCCCTCACCACCCGCCACGGCCCCGACCGGAAATACCGTCCCGAATGGCCGGCCCATCCTTGAAAACGACCCCGAGAGCGCGCGGCGCGAGGGTATCGAAACCCTCCAGGGCCGGATGAGTCTCGCCTTTGGCGCTGTGTCTTTCCCTGTAAGCCGCGAGCGAGCGGATGCCGTGCACTTCCTCGAGCTCGTCCTGGCCGGCGGGATCGCCGGCACGGTCGGGTTGCTTCTCGCGCTGATCTGGACGGCGGGGTTTATGCCGACGTTCCTGGAGCCCGGCGCGGCCGCTGCCTTGCTGGCCAAGCCGATCGCGCGCTGGCAGTTGCTTTTGGGGAAGTACTTCGGTGTATTAACCTTCGCCGCATTCCATGTAGTGCTCTTCGTTGGCGCGACGTGGTTCGCGCTCGGTCTTCGGACAACGATCTGGGACCTGGATTATCTTTGGTGCATCCCTTTGCTTCTGCTTCAGTTCGCCGTTTTTTACAGCTTCTCGGTCCTGCTCGCAGTGGTCAGCCGGAGCACCGTGACGTGCGTCTTCGGTGCGGTGCTTTTCTGGCTGCTGGCATGGGGGATCAATTATGGAAGCATCATGGCACGCAACGTCGTGGAAACGCGATCACTTCCTCCCGCAACCGTCGCCCTCGCCAACACGGCCTACTGGATCTTCCCCAAACCGATCGATGGCGGACTAATCCTCTTCAACGCCTTGAACGCAAGCCGTCATTTCGAGAAGCCTCTTGTCTTCACGCTCCTCGAGTCGTGGCGCGGCTTCTCACCCGCGCTATCCATTCTCTCCTCGTTCGCAATCACGATCGCGCTGCTGGCGTTCTCCGCCTACGAGCTCCAGGCCACCGACTACTGACACCGCTGGGCCGCAAAAAGCGGGACTTGGTGCGAATTAACCTTCGTCGATTCACGCTGGATCCGCCTTTTTTCATGTCGCGGGACTATTGATGTTCTCAGTCCGGCCAACCCAGATGGCTGTTATGAGGCGTCGACCCAAATACGATGATTAGAACCAGGTATGCAGTCCAACATGCGATCATGCAATAGTCGAATAGACGGAGATAGCGTCCGCGTTTTTCGGTACCGTGCGCACCGTGTGCGATCAGCATGCGAAGGAGAAGTGGGACAACTAAGACACCGAGGCCGAGCGTTAGGGTGCCGTGACGTTGCACCGACACAAAGCCGGCAATTATCAGGGCAAAGAAAAGAATTCCAATGATGTAATCAATGATTCTCATAAGACGCCCTGATTGGACGGCTCTGGATCGCCAGCCTCAATCTGTTGTCCTTATTCGAGAGGGCCGGCAAGGACCGGCCCTCTCGATGAGCTTCGAAACCAGACCGCGCGCGGTTGGAACTTTACCTCGCGAACGCCTTGTCCTTGGCGTTCCCACCCGAACGCAAGTATGCGATCAGGTCGAGGATTTCGTCC
>DAIDJG010000260.1 GCA_027451445.1 Singulisphaera sp. | reverse complement strand
CTTCAAGGCCGCAAGGACGTTCGCTTCGGTCTCGGCGTCGAGGGCGCTTGTGCAGTCATCGAGCAGGAGCACGGCGGGGTTGGCGATCAGGGCACGCGCCAGTGCAAGGCGCTGGCGTTGGCCGCCGGAGAGCGACAGACCGCGCTCGCCCACGGGGGTATCCAGTCCGAGCGGCATGGCGTCGAGCGTCGTCGCGAAGTCGGCCGCCGCGAGGGCCTGACGAATCTGTGCGTCGGTCGCTTCCGGAGCGGCATAGAGGAGGTTTGAGCGAATCGTCCCCTCGAACAGAATGGCCTGCTGAGGCACCAGCGCGATCGCCTGGCGCAGTCCCGAAAGCTGCAACCCGCGCACGTCGCGGCCGTCAAGGAGGATGGCCCCCCGGTTGGGTGCAAGGTCGTACAGCCGGGGGATCAGCGAGAGCAGCGTCGACTTTCCCGACCCGCTGGCTCCGATGATGCCGATCGTGGTTCCTGGCTCGATCACCAGGTCGATCCCGTCCAGGACGGTCCGGCTGCCGGAAGCATAGGCGAATCGGACGTTGCGCAGCTCGATCGCTCCACGAGGTTGCTCGACCGGCCGAGCGCCCGGACGATCGCGGATCGGCTCAGGCTCGCCCAGGACTTCGAAGAGACGCTCGACCGAAACGCGCATCGAGGCCATCGTCGCCTGGAACTGCGTGAGCCGGACGATCGGATTGTAGAGCTGGCCGATCAACGCGTAAAACGCAAGGAGCTCGCCGACCGACATCCGCCCACGCCCAACCAGCACGGCGCCGAATGTAATGACGAACACCGTCCCCGCGCCGCTGATCAAGGTCGCGAGCGCCGACAGCAGGGCGTTGGTCCACGTATTCGACCAGCTCAACCTGCGATGCCGGTCGATCCGCTCATCAAGGGCGGCGAGCTCAGCGTCTTCCTTGGCGAACGACCGAACGACCCGCACGGCCGAGACGCGTTCGCTCAGCAAGGCGTAGATCATGGCAACCTGGCCGCTGATCTCATGAGTCAGCGTGCGAATCTTGCGCGCGAACAGATGGTGATTGACGGCATAGAGCGGGACCGTGATCAGAGTGACGATCGCGAGGGGCCACTGGAGCCATACCAACACCGCGGCAATCCCCGCGGCCAGGATCAGGTCGTTGGCAAGCTGGAGCGAGCCGACGTTCAGGAACGCGAGGATCGATCCGACGTCGCTGGTCACGCGCGCCATCAAGCGGCCAGTCTGCTGGCTATCGAAATAGGCCATCGGCAGCCGCAAGAGCTTTCGGTTGAGGGCATCTCGAAGGGCGACGACGACCTCCTGGCTCATCCGGCATATGCTGGTCGTGACCTTCCAGGAGAGTGCCATGCGTCCCAGGTAGCACGCCAGCGTGACGAATAACCCGAGCACGATCGCCCGCGACGCTTCAGACGCCGCAAGCGTTCCTCGAGCGTGAGCAACGAGCCGGTCGAGCACCCATCCCTGGAGCAGCGGGATAGGGACGATCAAGAGCGACTGGACAAAGAGACCGAGTAAGGCCAGGACGATCGACCGGCGATAGGGCCTGAGGAACTCGGATTCAAGTCGTCGAATCCACCCGACCGGCCTGGGAACCTCCATCGGATCCACTCCTGTGCAAACTGACGGCAACATTACGCTGACGACCGCCGTCGTTGTGCGGCCGGTGCGGTGAGATGCGGCGCGGGGACTGGCGTCGGGAGGTCGGCACGCGCGGCGCCCTCCCAAACCGGCCCGCCGAACTGGCGGAGGCAAAGTTGGCGATATAAACCTTCTTCGTCGTCAAGCAGTTCGTGGTGCGTTCCTGTCTGGACAATCCGGCCGCCGTCCATGACGACGATGAGGTCGGAGTCGACGATCGTCGCGAGGCGGTGCGCGATGATGAACGCCGTCCGGTCGCACAAGAGGTTCGCGAGCGCGGCCTGGATCAGGGTTTCGGCCGCGGTATCGAGCGAGCTGGTGGCCTCGTCGAGGACGACCAGGGCCGGATCCATGCAGAAGGCGCGGGCGATTGACAAACGCTGGCGTTCGCCCTGGCTGAGCTTGTAGCCGCCCTCGCCGACAATCGTCGCATAGCCCTCGGGCAACGCCGACGCGAAGCCGTGGACGAGCGCGGCGCGCGCAGCGGCTTCGACCTGCGCGTCCGACGCGCCAGGGACGCCGTAGCGGATATTGTCGGCCACGCTTTGTCGAAAGACGATCGGCTCCTGAAGCACGACACCGATCTGGCGGCGGAGGTCAGCCGTCGCAAGGCGCTGGATGGGCTGGCCGTCGAGCCGGATCTCCCCGCAGGCCGGGTCGTAGAATCGCATCAAGAGATTAACGAGCGTGCTCTTCCCGCAGCCGGTCGGCCCGACGAGGGCGACCTTCATGCCGGGTTCGATCTTCAGACGGATATCCCGGACGACCAGCCGGTTCGTCTCGTAGCCAAATCCGACGCGGTCGAACTCGACGTGTCCTTTGGCCCGCCCGATGGCCAGCGGAGCAGGGGGCTCGGGGACGGTCGGCTCCAGGTCGAGGATCTCGCCCAGGCGGTCCACGCTGGCCGATGCCTGCTCGAACACGTACGCGAGGTCGGCGAGGCGGGCGATCGGCCCGAACAGGAGCGCGGCCAGGGCCGCCGTTGAGACCACGGCGCCGGGACTCATGCGGCCCTGGAGCACTTCGTAGGCCCCCAGCGCAAACACGACTGCGGCCCCCATCCCACTGATCGCGGTGCTGATGTTCGAGAGCGCAGCCGAGTAGCGGCCTTCCAGCACCCGAGGGACGTGGACGTCCGCCAATCGCGCGGCGAAGTCCCGCGCCTCGGCCGGTTCGCGCGCGTAGGCTCGAATGACCAGAGAGCCGTCGATCCGCTCCTTCAGGTGTCCGAACAACGCATCCATCTTCGTCCGAATGACGGTGCTGGTTGCCCGGATCTTGCGGAGAAAATACGGAAAGCTCAAGGCATGGAGCGTTACGAAGACCAGCACGGCAGCCGCCAGGTGCCCACTGCGCATCAAGAGCAGGATTCCGATCGCCAGCGCGGTCCCCGCGTCGGTCAAGATCGTGACCGTCTGACCCGTCACGAAGCCCTGGATCGCACCCACATCATCCATGAGACGCGAGATGATCGCGCCCGTCGGGGTCTTGTCGTAATAAGACAGCCCGAGCCGCTGGAGTCGATCGTAGAGCCGGTGTCGCAGATCGCGGACGAGGCCCTGACCGACCCGGCCAATCACGAGAGTATTGGCGAGTCCCAGACCGGCCTGTACGGCGAAGACCGCAAAGAGCCCGATCGCGTACGCGGGGAGAGCCCACCATTGGCCCGCGGTGATGACGCGATCCACAAGTCCTTGCACAAGCAAAGGGACCGGCAGGTTAAGCAGGCATGCCAGCCCCGTCAGCGCGAGCGCAAAGGTCGTCGCGGCCCGATAGGGCCTCAACCATCCGAGAATTCTGCGTACGGTGCTCACGGCTCATCTGCGACGGATCGTCCTGCGCGTCGGGAGCACTCCGTTGTGCCCCTCAGCCTCCCTGATGAGCATAGTATAATCTTCGCGTTTCACCGACGCCAGAGCGGTTTTCACTCGCGTTCCGCGCGCTCGTCCCGTCGAGGATCGCATTATGTTTGGCATCGGCACGTCTTTGGGAGGGCGAGGCTCCGTCCGAGCCAGCTTTGTTCGGAGGACGAGTCTTCGAGTCCTCTGAACATCGCGTGTGATGACGCGATCCCCTGGGCGACACGCGATGATCTATCGGCTCGAAGACTCCCCGATGGATCAACGCTGGCTCGGACGGAGCCTCGCCCTCCCGACCTGTACGAAACGCAACTGTGAAACGCTCTGGGGAAGGCAATCGGGTTGGTGCCGTCGCCTCCGCTGGTATTCCGTAGCGTCAGAAGGTGCCCGCGTAGATGGCGCAAGAGCGGCAAACTTCGGGCGGCGTGTCCGTGGAAAGCGCGTCACGGAACGCCTTGTATCCGTCCCCATTCCAGACCGCCTCCGCGCCTTGCTCCGCCATATTGCCGAAATGGATGCGGTCGGGGGTCGATACCATGCAACAGGGCATGGCCAGGCCTTGATAGCTGATATACGCTCCGCGCCAGGGCCAGTTGCAACGCTTTGGTCCGGGCGTGCCCGTGGGATGGGGGCGAGGCTCGGTTCGGGGCAGCCGGAGATCGACACCGAGTTCCGTGGCCACTCGGCGGGCCTCGTCAAATTGCCGGTTGATCTCATCAGAGGCCAGCCGCGTCAAGGTCTCGGCGTCGACGAAATCCCTCATCGGCCGGTAGTAGGCCGGCAGGCTCGACTCTCCGAAATCGTGGCACAGGTGCTGGACGAAGACCGTATCGATCGCCAAACGATGCGCTAACCGGACGAGGTCGGGAAACTCGTTCAGGTTCTCGCGCATTGCCACGACCACCATGCGGATGCGAGGCGTGGAACCGAGTCGTCGTCGGGCCGCCACGAGTCCTTCGACGTTCGCGATCACCTGATCGAAGTGCGCACGCACGCGAATGTGTTCGTAGGTTGCAGCCGAGGCGCCGTCGATCGAAATGTGGATCTCGCCGAGTCCGCTGGTGACGCACCGCTCGGCTCGATGGGCGTTCATGTACGTCGCGTTGGTGTTGGTGCCGACCTTGATGCCTCGGGCGACGGCGAGTTCCACCATGTCGAAAAACCGAGGGTGCATCATCGGCTCGCCCAGCCCCTGGAGCTGAAGCTCCTCCAGACCGGGAAACTGGTCGAGCAAGCGCGTAAATACGTCGAAATCCATGAACGCGGGCGGGCCGTTCGGTGGGCCGTCCGGGCGGAACTGAATGGCGCACATCCGGCAACGAAGGTTGCACTGGCCGACGGGCTCAATTTGGAGAAACTTGGGGAGGTCCATTGAGATCGTGTCTCCTAGAATGCTTAACGTTTGGATTGCACACGCGAGAGACGAGGCTCGAGGTGCTTCGCGAAACCAAATACGCCTGGGTGGCTGGGGTCGTCCGCCCAACGGGCGGCGCCCCCGGACGTTTGGGCCGTTCGCACGCACC
>DAIDJG010000259.1 GCA_027451445.1 Singulisphaera sp. | reverse complement strand
TATATGATCGCGCTGGCGCGCACGCCGAACTCCACCGAGCTCGCTGCGGCCATCAAGCATCTGTCCGGGGCCTCGGATCGCCGGCAGGCGGTGGAAGACCTCGGGTGGGTGTTGATCAACTCGAAGGAATTCCTGTTCCGCCATTGAGCGGGTGGGTCGTCAGCGAGTCAAACGAAGATGTGAAAACTCGCAGTTGTCGGTGCCTGCGGCCATTGGAGGCAGCGTTGATCCGACGACATCGTCGTCGGATCAAGGCGCGAGATCCCCGGTTCGAAATGGCCCCAGTCCTGGTACAAGAGTGTCCGGACTGGGCGCATCGGGAGGGTTGTTCTCCCGGCGAATTGTCGTCTTTTAGGTCCGGAGCTTGCTGTTGATGTTCCGAGCGAAGCGAACGCGCGGTCTCGATCGCCGAACGGTGGAATGGCGGCGGTCTAGCCGCGGACCTGCGCTCATCCCCCACCCCCCCAACCCCCCCTTCCCAAGGGGGGGAGTTATATGTTCCCCCCCTTGGGAAGGGGGGGTTGGGGGGGTGGGGGACAACCGTCCGGTGTCCTCAACCGGCTCGCGATTCGCTTTTGTTCTGCTCATGGGACTCGGCTGCCTGCTGGTTTCGGGCCCGACTTTCGCGGCCAGGCCGGAACCGACGGAATCCAAGACTGCGCTGTTTCAGCCGGCGAATCCGGTCATCCCCGGATTCGAGCGCTTCTTTCGTGAGGGCGAGGCTGACCGAACCCAGGGCGGTCGTCTGCTTCTTGGCGAGTTGAACTGTACCTCGTGCCACAAGGCAGAGAAGGGCGTTGAAGCACATCTGATGAGAAAGCAGGCGCCGATACTCGATCACGTCGGTGCTCGCGTACGACCCGAGTTCCTGCGTGCTTTCTTGAACGCGCCTCGCACCACGAAGCCAGGTACGACGATGCCCGAGCCCTTCGTGGGCTGGCCGGCAAAAGAGAAAGAGGACGCGATCGAGGCGCTCGTTCACCTGCTTGCCTCGACCGGGAATCTGACCGACACGCGGCTGAACCGCAAAGTGATTCCCGAAGGGCGACAGCTTTATCGGCGCGTTGGCTGCGTGGCGTGTCACGGTCCTCGTGAGGGGAAGGACGAGCCGCTACGGACGTCTGTGCCCTTGCCTCAACTGGCCGCGAAATACTCGGTGCCGAGCCTCACGTCCTTCCTTCTCGATCCACATAGGAGCCGTCCGTCGGGCCGCATGCCCGCGCTCAGTCTCAACCAAAACGAGGCCGTGGCGCTCGCGACTTACCTGTTACAGGACATCGAGGTTAGCTTCAGTCCGAACCTGACTTATCGCTACTACGAAGGGGATTGGCAGACTCTCCCCGACTTCGACACGCTCAAGCCGGTGTCTGAAGGAACGGCCGAGGACTTCGACGTGAGCGTGGCGGCTCGCGAGGGCAACATGGCGTTGCGGTTCGAAGGCGAGCTGCAACTGGAAGCCGCGGGCGACTACGCGTTTCACCTCACGTCCGACGACGGGAGCAAGCTCTGGATCGATGGGACGCTGGTGGTCGACAACGACGGCATCCATCCTCCCAGCACGAAGGATGGCCGCGCAACGCTGATCAAAGGGTCGCATCGGCTCGTCGCCGCGGTCTTCAATGGGGGCGGCGGCGTCGAGCTGGGCGTCGAGATCAGCCGTCGCGGTCGCTCTCGACAACCGATCTCGGGGTTTTTGGCTCCCGTGAAAAAGGACCCGTCCAAGGCTGGGACGGATACACCCGCAAAACCCGAGGTGCCCAAGTTTCGACCGGATCTGGCTCTGGCCGAGAAGGGTCGTGCGGTCTTCGCGCAAGTTGGTTGCGCGTCGTGCCACCAGCTTAAGATGGGGGATCAGCCGATCGAGTCGACGTTGAGCGCGAAGGCGTTGGCAACGCTCACGCCGGCAAGCGGTTGTCTGTCCGGCAAACCGGATCGCGGTCACCCCGACTTTGGTCTTGATGACGTGCAGCGAGCCAGCCTCGCGAAAGCGATCGAGGCGCTTGCACACGCGCCGGAGCAAACCCCCGACGCCGAAGGGATGATTCATCAGTCGCTCTTAGCGTTCAATTGTTTTGCCTGCCACCAGCGCGGTAAGCACGGGGGCGTTGAGCCGGCGCGGGACGCTTACTTCGAGACCACCCAAAAGGAAATGGGCGACGAGGGTCGCTTGCCGCCTCCCCTTTCGGGAGTAGGAGCGAAACTGGCGCCGGACTATCTCAAGCACGTGCTGGCCGACGGTGCCAAGGATCGTCCTTACATGCTGACGCGCATGCCCAAATTCGGCGCGTCGAACACCAGTGCGTTGGCTGAGGCATTCAGCAAGGCCGATCCGATGGAGCCGGTTTCTGTGCCTGAGTTCAGTGAGTCGGCACGTCGAGTGAAGTCGCACGGCCGTTTTTTGGCCGGGAGCCAGGCGTTTGGTTGCATCAAGTGCCACACGTTCAAAGGGATTCAGGCCGAAGGGGTACAGGCGATCGACATGACGATCATGACGCGCCGGCTCCGACACGACTGGTTCCACCGCTACCTGCGCAATCCCCAGGCATTTCGGCCCGGCACGCGCATGCCCGCGGCCTGGCCGGACGGCATTTCGCTGCTGCCCAAGGTATTGAACGGCGACACGTCCCAACAGATCGAAGCGATCTGGCGTTTCCTTGCGGACGGATCGAATGCGGCGGAACCCTACGGTCTGGGCCGCGATCCCATACCGCTCGTTCCTGATAAAGAGCCGATCATCTATCGCAACTTCATCCAGGGCGTTGGACCTCGGGCCATCGCGGTGGGTTACCCGGAGAAAGGGAACCTCGCGTTCGACGCGAACGACATGCGCCTTGCGCTCATCTGGCAAGGAGCCTTCATCGATGCGTCTCGACACTGGACGGGCCGAGGGGAGGGTTTTCAGCCCCCGTTGGGCGATAACGTCGTGAACCTGCCCGAGGGTCCGCCTCTCGCGGTGCTGCCGAGTCCCACGCACCCCTGGCCCAAGGAACGTGCCAAGGCGCTCGGGTATCGCTTCCGGGGCTACCGGCTGTCACAGGACCAGCGGCCGACCTTCTCCTTCGACTTCGAGAAGCTGCACGTCGACGACTTCCCCAACGCCGTCGCCGGCAAGGAATACCCCGCGCTCGATCGCACGATCTCGATCTCGACCGAAGCCCCGGTCGAGAACCTCTGGTTCCGCGCGGCCGTGGGCGACAAGATCGAGGCTCAAGGCGATGGCTGGTATCTCGTCAACGGCGAATGGAAGGTGCGGATCGAGTCCGCGGCGAAACCCGAGATCCGCGTGTCCAACGGCAAGACGGAGTTGGTGGTCCCCGTGCGTTTTGCTGAGAACAAAGCCAAGATCCACGAACACTTCGAGTGGTGAGTGACCAATGCTCCCTCGTTTTTCAGATAGGGCAAGCCGCATGCGAACCGCGACCGCCTGGCTCTTCTTTGGCCTCCTAGTTTTTGCACCGGCATGGTCGCGCGCCGCGGATCCCAAGGAGCAGGAATACTACGAGATCTTCACCTTCCCCATCCCGGATGGTGTCGTGCTCGAGGCCGGTGCGATGGAGATGATGCCCGGCGACCAGCTCGCGGTTTCATCGCGCCGGGGGGAGATCTACCTGGTGAGCAAGCCGTTCACCAAGGATCCGAAAGAGGTCAAGTTCACGCGGTTCGCCCACGGGCTCCACGAAGTGCTCGGCCTTGCCTATCGCGACGGTTGGCTCTATGTCACCCAGCGCTGCGAACTGACGAGGATCAAGGACAGCGACGGTGACGGCCGTGCCGACGTCTTCGAGACCGTGAGCGACGGCTGGGAGATCAACGGGGACTACCACGAATACGCCTTCGGCTCGAAATTTGACCCCGACGGCAATCTCTGGGTTGCGCTCTGTCTGACGGGCTCGTTCACCAGCGAAAACAAGTACCGAGGGATGGCCCTTAGGATCGCGCCCGACGGACGGACAGCGGTCACGACGAGTGGTCTCCGCTCGCCGGGCGGGCTGGGGATGAACGCTGAAGGCGATATGTTCTACACAGAGAACCAGGGTCCGTGGAACGGGGCCTGCGCTCTCAAGCATTTGAAGCCAGGGGCCTTCGTCGGACACCCCGCGAGCTTTCGATGGTACGACGAAGCCAAGACGCTGGGTCCTCGACCCAAGGAGCCGCAGAGCAACAGCCGGATGATGGACGAAGCGAAGAAGATCCCCGAGTTGCTTCCTCCGGCGATCTACTTCCCGTATCCCAAGATGGGGCAATCGGCCAGCGGGATCGTGTGCGACACCACCAGTGGTAAGTTTGGGCCGTTTGAGAAACAGATGTTCGTCGGCGATCAGTCGGCGAGCACGGTGATGCGGGTCGTGCTGGAGAAGGTGCAGGGACGTTATCAAGGGGTGTGCTTTCCCTTCCGGGAAGGTTTCGATTCGGGCAACCTCGCGATGCTGCTCACGCCGGACGGATCGCTGTTCGTCGGCGGTACGAATCGTGGCTGGGGTTCACGAGGCAGCAAGCCGTTCGCGCTTCAGCGGCTCAACTGGACCGGCAAGGTACCGTTCGAGGTCCACTCGATGAAGGTCGTGCTGAAGGGGTTCGAACTCCTCTTCACGGAACCCGTGGACAAAGAGAAGGCCGCGGATTCCAGGTCGTACTCGATGCGGACGCACACCTATATCTATCAGTCGAGCTACGGCAGTCCCGAGGTCGATGAGACAACGCCGGAGATCAAGAGCGCGACGGTGTCCGACGATGGCAAGACGGTTCGTCTTGAGTTGGACAAATTAGAGGGAGGTCATATCCACGAGCTTCATCTCGACGGAGTGCGTTCGGCGAGCGGACTGCCGCTGCTCCACAAGCAGGCGTACTACACGCTCAACTACCTGCCGGTAGAGGATGAATCGAAGTGACCCCGAGGTGGGGACGGATGCCGAAGTTCCGCGCGAGGCGTTCGGTCTCAAGTCAGTTCAACTTCGATCAACCCTTCATGTTTTAGATATCCCACGAGCTCGGCGGTCAAGGTGCCGGAGCTATCCATGCGCGGAACCTTGTGCTGACCGCCGAGTTTGCCCCTCGAGCGCATCCAGTCGTCGAATCCTCCCGGGCGCGTGACGGCCAGCGAAGGTGCGGGCAGACCGCCTCCGTCGGCGCGGAACCATTCGTAATGGGCGTTTCGCTGGATCAGTTGTGAGTCGAGAGCCCGCCGGAAGACTTCCAGGTCGTCGGGAGCCTTGAAGAACTCGACCACGAAGACGTGATGGCCCAACGGCTCATGAAAGACGGGCCCGACATGCCAGTCGCGCAGCGATGCGCCGGCTTCCGCGGCGGCTGCGGCCACGGCCCCCTCAACCTCCTCGCTGATGAGGTGCTCGCCAAAGGCCGAGAGATAGTACTTCGTCCGGCCGGTAAAGGTCAGCAACGGCGGAGAGAGCGACTCGAAACGGACGGTGTCGCCGATCACATGAGCCCACATGCCTGCACAGGTTGACACGACAATCGCGTAGTTGACGCCTGTCTGAAGATTACCCAGCCAATGTCGCGTCGGCTGGGAAGAGCCCAGTTCTTCGAGCGGCACGAATTCGAAGAAGATACCGTGGTCGATCAGCAACCGAAGGAGACCCGTGGCGGGGTCGCCAAAAGCGACAAAGCCTTCGGAACAAGGGTAGCTTTCCTGGAGATGGATCCGGGACGAGCCGAGCAGCGACTCGAACGCGGCGCGGTATGGGTCGAACTTGACGCCTCCATGCACGACGAGCTCGAGCGTTGGCCAGACCTCAGCGACGGTCGACTTGCCTGCGGCCTGAATGAGTCCTTGAAAGAAGGTGACAAGGCAGCTCGATACGCCGGAGATGAGCGTGATCGGCTCGTTCAGGCTGTGTGTGGTCAGAGTTGCGACCTTTCGGTCCCAGTCGGGTTCGAGTGCGAGGTCGAGGGGCGGGAAGCTGTACGGCCGGAGCATTGGGCCGACGGTTTTGGAAGCGATACCGCTCAGGTCGCCTTGCGCGACACCGGGTGCGGGGGATTTCAGATCGCTCGAACCGCCGAGGAAGAAAAGTTTACCGAGGAACAGGCGGGAGTCGGGCCGGCTTTGCATGTAGGCCGCGATCATCGTCTTCGCAGCCTTCTGGTTTGAACGGACCATGGCCGAGGAAACCGGGATGTACTTCGTCGCTCCTGTTGTGGTTCCGCTGGTCAGAGCAAGGAACGGAATGCGGCCGGGCCAGGTCAAATCTTCATAGATGGGATAGCACTCTTTGAGGTAAGAATTCCAAAGGTCGTCGTATGTTCTCAGTGGGACTCGCTTCTGGAAGTCCTCGATCGTCGCGATCGTGTCGAAGCCGTGATCAGCGCCGAAACGCGTGCGCGCGGCGGTTTTGACCAGCTTGAGCAACGTCGCACGCTGGGTTGACGCCGGGTCGAGTTGACCGAGCTGATGCATCCTTCGCCGGGAATACTCATGAAATCCGCGGTTGACGGCTCTACGGATCAGTCGCGATCCGGCCACTCGGGACACAGCGGAGAATACGTCCATGGAAGATCCCCCGGGCGCGGATGGGTCACCATCACCGTATTATGCGCCGAGGGGACGCCTCGATTCCATCGGCCAATCAGGCTGAGCGAAGCCGTTCGACCGCGAGTCGAACGGATCGTGCCTTGATCTCGGGATGAGGAGCGGGACTTCGTCGTTCAACCGGTCGAGCCGGATCATCCGAGGGGCCTGTGTCGTTCGTGACTCTGCAACGAGCTGGCGGGAAAATCGGGATCGCAATGTGAGGATACGGGACGAGCTGAACGACCGGCTTTTGCTGAGTATGCTCGGATGAAGGGCACGTCGTCGGACGCAACTCCTCAACCTCTACGAGATTACCGCGCGTCGCTGCCGCAGCCAGCGGGCTGCCGAACGCTGCCGACACGTTCTGATGAAGCTGAACCCATTCGTCGTCGTCGAGAACCGTGCTTTCCGTCACAAGTCGCATGAGATCGCGAAACGGGGTAATTGCCTCCAGAGACAACTCCGCGTCATCGCGCTCCGCCAGGCGTTTTCTGAGATGGCGAGCTCGCTTCTGGCAAGTCTTCAAAGGGGCAAATTCCGAGATCGTCGAATGTGAGAGTCCCATGACTTGATCGAGTACGCTGATGGCTTGTTCGTACTCGCCATTCGCCTGGTCTCGACTCGTGAGCCGCTCTCCGACGGCGTCGATCACTGCCGCGATTCGATGAACGTTTTCCAGCTCATCCGGCGCGGGCCGGTCCACGCCAAAGCGGTCAGCCCAGACGATGACCTCAGCACACAACCGTTGGAACCCTGCGCGGCACGTTTTCAGCTCGTCCAGGAGCGAGATCTCCGCCGCGCTCTCCGACGTGCGGATGCGATGGGAGGTTTCAAACAGGCGACTTGCCAGCCCTCCGAATCGTTCGCTTAAGTCGGACCATTCCTCGAGGGTGAACGTCGGTTGAGTGGATTCCTGACGTTCTCGGCCCTTGGGTCCGCGCGGTTGACTCTTCACGGGCTCCTCCGATTTCGCCAGTTCCATCCGCAGTTGTTCCAGACGGTCCGCAGTGCGGAGTGTGAGCGCGTGCTCCGCGCCGAGAATCGCGCGACGGATGTCAACGGTACGCTGCAACAGCGGCTCGGCGTCTCTGATCTGGCCGTTCTCCCAGAGCACGAGTGCCAGGCTGCTCGCAGTTTCGATGGTGTCGAGGTCGCGTTCCCCGAGGATTCGCGTCCGGAACGACAGGGCCGTGCGAAAATCTGCCGCGGCGCTCTCGAGAGTGCCTCGGAGATACCGGACCTCTCCACGCATTCCAAAAGTGTGGGCGAGGTCGAGGCCGCCCGCGTCAAGTCGCTTCTTGTGGAGCTCGATCAGCCGGCCGAGTTCGCTCTCGGCGCCTTGAAGGTCTCCGAGAGCGCAGAGCCTTTCGGCCTCGCGCGTAAGCCGATCCCTCAGACCCTCGTTGCACAAACCGTCTGGAATCCTTTCCATGGAAACCCGGCGCCGCCCCCTGCGTGTTGATTGGACAACCTCGCGGTCGCTGAGACTCTCGCGTCGTCATTATCGACAATGCCCGCGCAACACATTAAACGCAACGCAGGGTCAGCCTCCGTTTTCCCGTACAAGACCTATCACACGGTCCTGGCTGGAGTCTGCTCAGGGAGCGGGCGGGGCGGCGAGCTGCCAGTACCTCATCGTTTCCGGCGTGATTCGGGCATCTCCGGTCGCGCACAGACTGCGAATGCAGTTGAAGAATGCGCGCGACTCCTGTTCGAGACCGAGGAGGCGCAATGAGTGTAGAACTCGTGTCACGCGCAACCAGTTGTGGTTCGGGCTCAGCCAAACATCCTGCTGGGTCGCGAAATCCGGCGCGGGCTGAACTCGACCGTCGATCCGTTCCAGTCCGACGAAGCGAAGAAAACGATCGAAGGAGCGCAAGAGTTGGCTCTGCAAGGCCGGATCGCTGACGAACGCGGCGATGTCGGCATCCGAGACCAGGGGCGCGTCCGCGTTGTAGGCGCTCGCGGTGCGCAGAGGAAAGATCCATTGAATGAAGTCGTGAAGGTCTTCCATCTCCATGTCGGAGAACGCCAGAACCTCGTCGTGCGTGCGTCCTGCGGTATCGGTTCCGATCCCCTTGTAAAACTGAATGAGCTTGGACACTGAATCCTCCCGACCGGCATCGGTCGTAAGCCGCTTCAGGACTCGTTCACTCCTTCCGACCATCTCAGCCAAAGCGATGCATCCGCATCGCTGGGCATTCTCCAATCGCCCCTCGGTGAGAGGCTGACGGTACCAACCTTGGGGCCGTCGGGGACGCAAGAGCGCTTGAACTGATTCGCGAAGAAGCGCTTGTAGAACGTGCGTAGGGCCGCGTGTCGCGTTGCGCGGTCGAACTCGCGCGTGAATTGTGCATATTCACTGACGAACATGATCTTTTCGGGATCATAGCCGCAACGAACGGCATGGAAGAGGAAGAAGTCGTGGAGCTCGTACGAGCCGAGCGTCTCCTCGGTCGACTGCTCGATTTCGCCTTCCGCGGAAAAAGGGAGCAGCTCGGGTGAGATCGTCGTCGCGACAATCGACAGCAATGTTTCGCGCGCGGGGCCAGGTTCGAATTCGTGGGTTGCGACGTATTCTACGAGAAACTTCACCAGCGTCTTGGGGATCGAACAATTCGGGTTATACATGCTCATGTGGTCCCCGTTGTAGGTGCACCACCCGAGCGCGAGCTCCGAGAGGTCGCCAGTGCCGATGACGAAACCGCGCGACATGAGCAGAAACGTACGCAGCCGTGCCTGGACGTTTTCGAACGTCAAGTCAGCGCGCCGTTCACGAGGGACGGTGGCGAGAGCCGCCTTGAACTGCGAAACATCCATGCCGGTGCAATCAATTCCAAACGGAGCGTGGCAGATCTCCTGAAAGGTGCGTAGCGTAAGGTTTGAGATGTCGATTGAATCGGCCGAGACGCCGAGGTGTTCCATCAGGTCGATGGCGTTGCGCCGGGTCTTCGGCGTGGTGCCGAAGCCGGGGAGCGTGAGGCCGTGGATCCGGCTCCGTTCGATGCGGAGCCTGTCGCAGGTCTTGACGGCGACGAGCAGGGCAAGCGTCGAGTCGAGCCCGCCGGAGATGCCGATATTCAACGGGGTTCCGGGAGCTAACTGCTCCACGCGCTTCGCGAGTCCCGCGCACTGAATGCCGAAAATCTCCGCGCAGCGCGCTTCACACTCGACATTCGCGCGCGGGACAAACGGTGTGCCGGGCACGAACCGTTGGAGGCCGTGCATCTGACTGCGAAGCGCGAATTCGATCACCCGATACGGCGCGAGGAAGCGAAGGTTGTCATCGAAGCTTGTGGTCGTCCGGCGGTCGGACTGCAACTTCTGCACGTCGACGTCGGCCGTGATGTGATGCGTCTGTCGGTCCACCGGGCCGCCGTCGCCGACGCGGCGCGACTCCTGCAGCAACGCTCCATTCTCGGCGATGAGACAGTGCCCGCCGAACACCAGATCGGTGGTCGATTCCGAAGGCCCTGCACTCGAATAGGCGTAAGCGGCGATGCAACGCCCCGATTGACCCACGACCAATTCGGTTCGGTAGCGGCACTTGCCAATCGTCTCGTTGCTCGCCGAGAGGTTGAGCAGCACGTTGGCTCCCGCGAGTGCCTGGAGCGAACTCGGCGGAATCGGCATCCAGAGATCTTCGCAGATTTCAACACCGACGCTCACGTCACCGGCCCGAAACAGGAGATCGATCCCGAACGGGACGGTCAAACCTCCCCATTCGATCGATTTCGGCTCGGTACCGCTGGCTCTGCTAAACCAGCGGCTCTCGTAGAATTCCTTGTAGTTCGGAATGAACTGCTTCGGGACGAGCCCGAGCACCACCCCGTTCGCAATCACCGCGGCGCAGTTATAGAGGCTATTCCGCACCGCGACGGGTAGCCCGACGACCACGAGCTGCTCTCGGCCGAGCGTTGCCTCGGCCACTCTGAGAGTTTCGCGGATCGCCGCTTCGAGCAACGCATGTTGGCCAAAAAGGTCGGCGCACGTATACCCCGTGATACCCAATTCGGGAAATAAGACGATGTCACTATCCGCGAGCTCGTCGAGAACGCGTAGCGTTTCCGTCGCATTCGCGTCCGGATTGGCCATAGCAAGGTGAGGAGAGACCGTACTGACGCGGACGAACCCGAAGCGATTCATGGCGGCCTTGCGGAGTTGACCAGAAACGACTCAGTAGGAAGCAGGGAGTCGACCCTTCCGGGATGTGATCTTACCAAGAGCGGGAAAGCTACTGCAAAGCAACAGTCGCATCGGGTGGGCCGCACCGTTACGATAGGTGAGCCGTGTCTCGATCGAACAAAGGAGGCTCCCCCAATGATCTGCGTTGCCGTGACGTACGTGATGAAACCCGGACACGAAGAGGAGGCGATTCGCCTCTTTCGTCAGCTCACGGGTCCGACCCGCGCGGAGCCGGGCTGTCGAATGTACGTCGTCCACCGCTCGACGACCGAGCCGAGGCGTTTCTTTCTCTACGAGCAATACGACGACCAAGCCGCGCTTGATGCGCACCGAGCCTCTCCCCATTTCGAGCAGTACGCCAAGGGTGGGCTCTTCCCGATCATCGAGAGCCGTGCGCCGGAGATCTATGAGACGCTTCCGGAGTGACACGTCGACCCAATCGCGCCATCGCCACCGAAATATTGACGAATGGCAGAGGGGACGAAGAGAGACGGGTAGGGACGGCCGCTCGCCTTACCCTTCACCCAGCTCACGAAAGCGGCTGAGGCCGGGATAGAGTGGTTTCACGGCCTGGAATCGATCCAACACACCCAACACGTCGTCCGGGGTCAGGATCCCGCCCCCCGGGGTTTCCTGGAGTTGCCTCGCGTTTGACGGTTTCCCCTCAGGCACGAGCTTCAGCAATACCTCGACGAGCATCGAGAAGTGTTCCGCCACCCCTAAATAGTCGGTCACTCCGAGCTGAAAGAGCCGGCGAGCACGTCCCTCGTGATAGGTGTCGTCAACCGCCAAGACCGGAATCCGTACGCCGTGAGCCTCCACTTTTCCGATCAGGTGCGCGACGTCGCGAATGCGAAGTCCACTACTGAGATGTGCGAGCACCAACCTCGTCTTCGCGTCGCTGAGACTCGCACTGGCCTGTTCCGCACCGATGCTGACCCGAAGCTGAAATGATGACCTGGAAAGGAGTTCCAGCCGAGTGGCATGGATCAATCGCACATCCTGAGCGATCAGGAGGATTGTCGGGGAGGATCGCATCGGGTTCTCCACCGGACGGGAGGGCAGTGCGTTGCGAAGTTCCATTTCGCGCTCCTGAACCGACCGAGCAGTGCCTCTACTCGAGTAACCGTAATCCTCGGAGTTTAACGACAAAGAAGGAGCTAAGTGTGGGCGATTGCTGGTTTCTATTTACGTTAAAATGACTGGCTTGCCAAGCCGAATCGTTCAATGCGGCGTTGGTTTCGGTCTAATTGAGCTTGGCTCGAGGCAAAACGACCTCGTCCCCATGCTCTGCGTGGTAATGCTTCCGCGGATGCTCCGCGTGCCGAGAGACAACGCGGAACATCTAAGGACGGCATTCCCACGCAGAGCGTGAGAACGAGGCCGGAGACTGACCCACACGAACGCCGATTGGACGTGCTCGCCCGGGTTCACAGCTCGAATATGGGGAAACTGAGTCATCTGAATTATACACGAAAGATCGGTCGACTGCGTCCCACGCTGGTGTTTTTGGCTGGCCACTTGCATCAACAGTGCGCGGAGGGGAGGATCAGCGATCCTCAACATGACCCGACGTGAGTTTCCGCGCAATGCCCTCGGGGGTGGCACGATCCATGAAGGTGCGAATCGTCAGGCTCATTTTCCCCTTGTTCGCCGTATTCTTCTTCGGAGGAGCCGATCAACCTGAACGAGGGCTCGATATCTACTTCATCGACGTGATGGGGGGCGCGGCGACAATGATCGTGACTCCCGAACGCGAGTCTCTCCTGATTGATTCCGGTTGGGCAGGACTCGAGGATAGAGATCCCAGGCGGATCGAATTCGTTCTCAAGCAGGTGGCTGGACTCGATCACCTCGATCATCTTGTGACAACCCATTGGCACGCCGATCACTTCGGCGGCGTCAGTGGCCTCTCGAAGCGCGTACGCATCGAGCATTACTGGGACCGGGGTCTTCCCAATCCCGAGGCTCCCGATGGGGACAAGGCCACGTATCCTGATGGCCCAAGGCCCACCGATCCCCTCGGCATCGCCTACCGCCAAGCGAGCGAGGGGAAACGAAAAGCACTCAAGCCGGGGGACAAGATTCCCCTCAAGGGTGCGCTGGAAACCCTCGTCCTCGCCTCAGGCGGCGAGGTGTGGACGGGAGGGGAGTCTGATTCGAAACCTGCGGACAACCGGCTTTGCGCCTCGGCGCCTGCCGACCTGCCGGTCGATCCGAGCGACAATGCACGGAGCCTGGCGATTCGTTTTCGGCTCGGCCGGTTTGATTTCCTGGATTGCGGCGACCTGACGTGGAACATCGAGAAAAAACTCGTCTGTCCCGTAGACCGGATTGGTCCGATCGACCTGTTTCAGGTGACTCACCACGGCATGAGCATCTCGAACCACCCGACCTTGGTGCAGACGATCCAGCCGACCGTCGCGATCATGAACAATGGCCCGAAAAAGGGTGGCGACGCGAAGACGGTCCAGCTTTTGCGATCCGTTCCGACGCTCAAGGGGCTCTACCAACTGCATAAGAACGCCGCCACGAGCGCGGAGGACAATACGTCCCCCGATTTGATCGCGAACACGGATCCCCTGGGCGGCCAGTTTATCAAGGTCTCCGTCACTGCCGACGGTGCCAGTTTCCGCGTTCGCATCGGCACGAACGGGCCCGAACGGACGTTCGAAGCTCGTTGAAATGACCGCTGCTCCGACAATCCCTACCGGGGTCGGGACGGGCTATCGTCTGCCCCGAGACAGGGTGCCAACACGACCGACTCATCCAGGAGAGCACCATGGCCTTGCGAATCGGTTGGCGCGTTGCTTTCTTTTCGCTCGCGCTTCTTACGCTCGGACTCTCGGGCAGCGCGCTCGGGGAAGACCGAATCTTTCCCTACCCCACTCGAGAGTCGCGCCTGGGGAACGGCCTGCGCGTGATCTCCGTCCCGTTCGAATCCCCGGGGATCATTGCCTACTACACCGTGGTTCGAACCGGCTCGCGGAACGAGGTCGAGAAAGGCCTGTCGGGATTTGCTCATTTTTTTGAGCACATGATGTTCCGTGGAACCGAAAAGTATCCCCAGGACAAGTACAACGCCGTCCTCAAAGCGCTCGGTGCCGATTCGAACGCTTTCACGACGGATGACTGGACCTGTTATCACATGACGGTCCCTGCGTCGGCGCTGCCGAAGGCGGTCGAAATCGAGTCTGACCGCTTCCAGAACCTGAAATACAACGAGGCGGACTTTCAGAAGGAAGCACGGGCGGTCCTTGGCGAATACAACAAGGGTGCGTCGTCTCCGTTCCTGATCCTGGACGAAACGATGCAGGACAAGGCGTACACGACGCATACTTACAAGCATACCACGATTGGCTTCCTTGCGGATGTCAAGGACATGCCGAATCAGTATGCTTATTCAAAAACATTTTTCGATCGTTGGTATCGGCCTGAGAACTGCACCATCATCGTCGCCGGTGATGTTTCTCACGAGCGACTGATGACGCTCGTCGAAAAGGATTATGGGGGCTGGAAACGCGGCAATGCATCGGTCGAGATACCCGCCGAGCCGGAACAAAAGGAGGAACGATCCGCGAAACTCAAGTGGCCGTTGCCCACGTTGGCAACGCTCTACCTGGGTTATCACATCCCCGCCAGCGATCCTCGCAACCCCGACATCGCCGCGCTCGGCGTCCTGGCGCAGGCCGTCTTCGGCGAAACGAGTCCTCTTTATCAAAAGCTCGTGCTCGAGGAGCAGTCAGTCGTGATGCTCGTCGCGAGTGCGGACCCTCGTCGGGATCCGTCGCTGTTCACGATTCTGGCTCGGGCGCGCGAGGCTGACAAGGTCGCCGACGTGCGCAAACGGATCGAAAACGCTCTGGCCGACGCCGCCAAAACGCCGATTGACCGGACTCGGCTCGAGGCGATCAAAGATCATCTTCGTTACGAGTACGCGGGCTCGCTCCAGAGCGCTGATGCGGTGGCCCTTGCTGTGGGTTCTTCGATCGCCCTGACGGACCGCCCCGACGCGATGAATGAACTTTACGCCGCGTACGCGCGCGTGACCCCTGCGGACGTTCAGCGCGTCGCCCAGCGCTATTTCGCCAGCACCAATGAGACGGTCGTGACCCTCGAATCGGAGCCCAAGAAATGACCCGACTTGCATGGACCGTCGTCGCGGGCCTCGCCGCCTCCACTCTTGCGAGCTTCCCCCCTGCCCTGGCCGGCGAGGAAAAGGAAGCCGTCACGTATTTGCCCTCGTCGGCTTCGCCGCTTGTTGCGCTTCGCTTTGTGTTGCGGGTCGGGTCGCAGGACGACCCCAAAGGCAAAGAGGGACTTGCCGCGCTGACCTCAGCGATGGTCGCCGAAGGGGGAACCAAAGAATTTGCGTATGACGAGATCCTCAAGAAGCTCTATCCGATGGCGGCGAGCCTCGACGGTGCGTGCCACAAGGAAGTGACCGTATTTGGCGGCGTGGTTCATCGCGATAACCTCGCGGCCTATGAAAAGCTGGTCACCGCCATGATCGCGACTCCTCGTTTTGCTCCTGAGGACTTCGAACGCCTGCGCAGCGAGGCTGTCGACTATGTCTCGAAGACATTGCGCGGCGGAAACGACGAAGAACTGGGCAAGTGGACCCTTCAGGTCGAACTTTACAAGGACCATCCCTACGGGCATGTCGACCGGGGGACTGTGGCCGGTCTGAAGTCGATCACGCTCGACGACGTCAAAGCGTTTCATAAGACGCACTACGCGAAGCCGGCCCTGCGCCTGGGGGTGGCAGGGGGTGCGGAGAAAGGCTTTTTGACACGAGTTGAGACTGATCTCGCCTCGCTCTCTGGGAAAGCCGTGGCTCCTCCTGAAGTGCCAAGGCCAGGCCGCCCGAAGGGCCTCGAGGTCACCATCGTCGAAAAACCATGCGAATCGACGGCGATCTCGCTGGGATTCCCGCTCGACATCACAAGGCACGACGACGACTTCTACGCGCTGGCCGTGGCCGACTCGTATCTCGGCGAGCATCGCACCTTCAACGGCAAGCTTATGCAGGACCTGCGCGGGAAGCGCGGGTTGAACTATGGCGATTATTCTTACGTTGAAGACTTCATTCAGGATGGGCAGAGCACCTTCCCCGTGCCGAACAATCCGAGACGTCAGCAGGCGTTTTCGATCTGGATCCGTCCCGTCCCGCACGACAAAGCGGTGTTCGCTCTTCGCGGCGCTCTCTGGGAATTGAACCGTCTGATCGAGGGCGGGATCCCTGAAGCCGAATTCGAAGCCACCCGGTCATTCCTGTTGAATTATAGCAAGCTGTGGGTCCAAACCCTCTCGCGGCGGTTGGGATACGCCATGGACGGGGCCTTTTATGGTCGTAAGGATCTGGTGACGGAGTTGGCGGACCGGCTCCCGAAGCTGACAGCGAAGCAGGTCAACGAGGCCGTGCGCCGGCATTTGAAAGTCTCGGGGATGAAAGTGGCGATCGTGACACGGGACGCACAGGCCCTGAAGGCGACGCTCGAAGGCAACAAGCCGACGCCGATCACCTACGATACACAGGGAACCCCGGAGGACGTTCTCGTCGAAGACAAGCAGATTGCGGTTTATCCGCTGAAGGATGTCACGGTGAAGATCGTCCCGGTCGAAGCGATGTTTGAAAAATAGAGGAGTCGCAGCGCGATTTGGCGGTTGCGATCCCTCGGGTGTCGAGTCCGCACCGAGAGGCCGGGTGATCGGTCATTGAATCGTGCTCGGAGTTGACCCGGCCACGTCCAGGAAGCTTTATGTATCGAATTGCGAACGGATAACGCCGGTTTTGCCGACCGGACGCGTCATTGCACGTTCCGTTGACTTTCGGGCAGGGGATTGGCGGGCTCGTCTTTGGCCTTCTTGCCGCGTTTTTTGGGCTGGTGTTTCCAGCGACGGTGCAACCAGAGATACTGGCCGGGGTCTCGCCGAATCAAGTGTTCCAGTTCCGTGGTAAAGCGCTGCGTAAGCTCGCGGACGTCGTCGGCGGTACCCGCCAGGTCGGCGGGATCGATGATGGCCGGACACCCAACTTCGTAGCGAAAGCCAGGGCCGATACGTCTCGCATAACCGATCACCACCGGCGCGCGATGTTCGATCGCCAGGAGCGCGATGGCTTTATGCGTTGATGCAGGCCGGCCGAAGAAATCGACGTAAAGTCCGTTTTGACCCGCGTCCTGATCGGCGAGGAACGAGAGCACTCCACCGCTTCGGAGTGTTTCGATCATCTGCTCATATCCGCCGTCCTTCGGGACCATTTTTTGTCCCGTTCGCTCGCGGAACTTGCGCAGGAAGCGATCGAGGTAGGGATTGTCGAGGGTTCGCGCCACGGAATGGGGCGGAAAGCCAAAAACGCCGAAGAGGTAGCCGGCCATCTCCCAGTTGCCGAAGTGTCCCGTCAGCAGGATGACGGGACCACCCGTGAGCATCCGGTCCAGCACCTTTTCGTGCCCAACGAGGGTGATCCGGTCGCGCCAGGTCTCGGGGTGCAACTTGCGAGGGATGTGCAGGATCTCCATGAGCATCATGCAAAAATGCTCGTAGACGCCGCGGACGAGCTGGTCGCGCTCGGCCTCGTTGTAGCGATCGCCGAACGCCGCATTGAGGTTTTCCATCCCCACAATGCGGTGTCGCTTGTCGATGTGATAAAGTAAGTTCGCAAGGAATCGGGCGAGGACGTACGACTGCTCGACGGAGAGCGCTTGCAAAATGCAAACAAGAAGACGCGCAAGCAGGTAGACCGAGTAATCGACGATCCGATTGCGGGGGCGTTTCATGGCCAATCCTTTGACGCGTCAACGGCTCCAACGGTGTCGGATCGAAACGATCTACTGGGCGGCGCCATCGTCATGCAATGGCAGCGCGACCGCTTTCCCCGACTGTGCGGAGCGATAGATTGCCCGGATGATCTCGACCGACTTCCGTCCCTCGCGTCCGTCGACACTCGGTGCGCGGCCTTCATCGATCGCCTGGAGGAAATCGCTGAGCTGGTCGCGGTGACCGATATGGGTGATGCCCCGGGGGTCGCTGGCTCCCGCTTTGAACCCGGTCTGTCCTGCCATGGCGGCGTGAATCTCGGCGTCGGACGGCGCCTTGACCTGGAAGTCCCACAGCGTGATGTCGTCCTGATCGACACGGGCGGAGCCGCGGTCGCCGTGAATCTCGGTTCGTTTGAGCAAGCCGGGATAGACGCTCGTGGCGGCTTCGATGATGCCGAGGGCTCCATTGGCGAATCGCAGGCAGGCGACGGCCGTGTCCTCGACCTCGATCCGCTCGTGAGCGAGCGTAGCCGTCATCGCCTGGATGCTGACCACGTCGCCCATGAGCCATTGCAGCAGGTCGACGTTGTGAATCGCCTGGTTCATCAACGCGCCACCGCCATCGAGCTCCCAGGTGCCTCGCCAACCGCCTGAATCGTAGTACTGCTGAGTTCTCCACCACTTAACATACGTATCGCCGAGCGTCAGTCGGCCGAATCGGCCGGTGTCGATTGCCGTCTTCAGCGTGATGTTGGCGGGAGTAAAACGCGACGGGAAAATCGTACAGAGACGGACTTTTGACGCGTCGCACGCCTGGATGATCGCGTCGCAACGCGGGAGCGTGATTTCCAGCGGTTTTTCGACCACGACGTGCTTCCCAGCCTTCGCCGCTTTCACCGCGGGATCAAGGTGGGCACCGCTCGGCGTGCAAATGCAGACGACGTCGAGTCCGGGGTGGTTCAGCATCGCGTCGAGGTCGTCGTAAACCTGACACCCGTCCTTCGCCAACTGCTGGATCTTGGCTCCGTTCGCGGCGGAGCGACTGAACGCGGCGACGACCGAGGCGTTTTCGATGTCGTTGATGGCCTTCGTGTGAAACTCGGCAATCATGCCGCAGCCGACAATCCCGAACCCGTGTTGAGCCATTTCCGTTCCTCGAACGATCGATGGTGAGACGCTTCCGGGCGCTGACTGTGACGATACCTGTCTAAAGTCGTGTTTGCCGACGCGGGCAACGACTCCTCGGACCCGACTCCGGTGTGCCAATTCGGAGGTTCGCTGATTCTAGGCCCATTGGAGGAATCGGGCAAGGTGGCCGGTCGAATGCGTGCCGTGCTACGATGAGCTCACTGCCGATTCCGCAGTTTGCACGATCTCGTATTGGCCTCTAGGGCGAACGCCGAGGATGTCCGTGATTTCTCGACTCATGACCACGTTGCTCATGCTTTTTATTCAAGCGACATTCTTCGGGACGATTGCCGCATGGGCCTGGCTTGTCGCTCAGCTTCGGGCAGGTCGGCGGTTGCCCCCAGCGACACCCGTTTGTGAGGTTCCCTGGGGGGTTCGCTCCTTCGTCGGGGCACTTTTGGTATTCATTTTCTTGAATTGGGTGGTGGTTCAGCTCTATATGACGTCAACGGGGCATCCCGCGAAAGCGCCGCTCGGGTTCTCTGAACAGATGATCCTCGTGTGCCTGGTCAATGCCGCGGCGGTTGTGGCGTTGCCTCTGTTGATGCGACTGACCTCGGGTGCGACGTTGCAGGACTTTGGGCTGGGCCCGGGGGCGGTGGTGAGGCCGCTAGTGCTTGGGGGGATGGCCTTCCTGCTGTCTGGACTGCCGGTCAATGGGTTATTTTACCTTTGCAGCCTGCTCTGGAAGCCGACGAAACACCCGTTGGAGGAGATGATTCGTTCGGGAATCAGCCCCGGAACGATGTATCTCGCGTTTCTCTCCGCGGTCATTTTCGCCCCGGCAGCGGAGGAACTGGTCTTCCGCGCGATCCTTCAGGGTTGGCTCGCCCGCGTTTTCGGCCAGTGGAAGCTCAGGCGCAAACAATTATCCGATCAGCATTCGGAGGAGCAAACTTTTTTCGAAGGGCTGGAGCCGGCGCAAATTCCGAAACGCTGGGACTGGTGGACCGCCGGACCGATCGTGCTGACCTCGGTCCTCTTCGCACTGGCGCACTGGCCCCAATGGCCGGCGCCGATTCCGCTCTTCGTCCTATCCGTCATACTGGGAAGCGCTTACCACTACACCGGCCGCCTGCTCACCCCCTTCTTTCTGCACGCATTGTTCAACGGATTCAGCACTTCAGTGCTTTTTTGGATGCTTCTTCACGAGCCTGCGCCGTTGCCTCCTCAAGTCGCTCCGCCGGCGACGGGTATGATCGCGGTTAAGACGCCCGGCGGACTTCCGGGGTGGGTCACATCGGAAGCACCGCTTTTTGGCGGGTGGGATGGGCTCAGTCGAACTCAGACAGCTAACGACGTCCATGGGTCCTCAATGATGTCCGGCGGAAACGTATTCGCGCCCCCTGCCCGAAAAATCTTCGAAATCCGTGATTGAGACTTATTTTTCCATTGGCGCTCGTCGTGGGGGTTGATATATTCCGGGGAATCCCTTTCCTCACGGTTTTGGTCATCCGCGTCCTGAACACCGCGTGTACGGTCTCATCATTTTTGAGACCAAACGATTGCGGGAAACAGGTTGAAGTATCGCCTCCTCGTTGACCGATGAATGAGGGACAGCCTCTGGGGTTTTGGCCACTTTTGCGTTCAAAATTGACCGAAATGCCTAGAAAAAGAGCGAGGCTTGCCTCGCTCGTGGTGTCTCCGGATCTGTAGTCCCACGCGGTGGTGTACACCGCGATCATCCGGTAACCAGCGCCAGGAGGGTGCGGGGCTGGGCGAGACTTGTCGTTCTCGCTCGGCTGAACGGACTGATGGGGTGTGTTAGGCTGTCAAGGACACGCTCCGACTCGTGGGGGTTTGTTTCTGATGAGCGATTCGAACTCGAAGAGAACTGCACCCTTGCATTCCGGTTTTGAATGGGCGGGCACAGTGGCTCGCATCCGTCGTAATGGGAAGTCGTCGCGCGCGGGCCGCCGCGCCGCACTCCTGGGCGTTTTGACCTCCGCTTACGTCAATTCCTCACGCGGTCGCCGCACTGGGGAAACTCGGACCGGCTCTGACCGGCCCTGATCTGGGTACCAACTCTCCGCACGCGGAGAAGACCTACTCGATCGCACGAAACAACGAAACCGCCGGATGACTCGGTCTCGAGTTTTCCGGCGGTTTCCTTTTGCCGGAATCGCCAGAAAACCTCTCTGCCAGCACGCCCTCTATCGCCAGTCCCGCACGTCTGGCTACAATTCATTCCTCCACGCCTCGGGTCACGAGTCGATTGTCGCCAAGACCGCGCTAATAGCGACCTTCCTGCCCCCGACCCCCGTAGTTTAAGACTTTTGCAACCGTCGGCCCGCATCGATACGAGGAACGGTATGTTCTTCTCCCGGATTCAACTCCTGCCCACTGCGGTCGTCGTTCTGTCTTGGTTTGCGCTTGCAGTCCCGGCGCGTGCTGAGGATGCCAAGCCGAAACCGGTGAGTTTCGTGCGCGACATCCGGCCGATCCTGGCCAAGAACTGCTTCCCCTGCCACGGGCCGGACTCGGCCCAGCGCAAGGCAAAGCTGCGGCTCGACACCCAGGAAGGTGCGTTCGCCGAGCACGATGGTATCCGTGCCCTCAAGGCGGGATCCCTCGAGGAGAGCGAGCTCTATCGTCGCATCACGACCGACGACGTGGCCGAGCGGATGCCCCCCAAAAAAGAAGACAAACGGCTAACACCCGAACAGATAGCCTTGCTCAAGCGGTGGATCGAGGAAGGCGCCCGTTGGGGATCGCACTGGGCCTTTGAGCCGCCCGCCAAGATACAACCGCCTCCGGTTAAGACGGGGACGTCACCGAGGAATCCCATCGACCGTTTCGTGCTCGCTCGCCTGGAGGCCGAAGGTCTCAGTCTCTCTCCGGAGGCCGATCGACCGACTCTTTTGCGGCGCGTTTGCCTCGACCTGACAGGATTGCCCCCGACGCCCGAACTCGCCGCCGAATTCCTGAGCGACAACACAACTCTGGGATATGAGGCGCTCGTGGACCGTCTGCTCGACTCACCGGCTTACGGGGAGCGGTGGGCGCGGCTGTGGCTGGACCTGGCACGTTACGCCGACACCAAGGGGTACGAAAAGGACCAGCGTCGGACGATCTGGCGCTATCGCGATTGGGTCATCCAGGCGTTCAACGCCGACATGCCCTACGACCGCTTCACCATCGAACAGCTCGCCGGCGACCTGCTGCCCAATCCGCGTCCCGACCAAATCCTTGCAACGGCATTTCACCGCAATACGCTGGTCAACGACGAGGGTGGAACTGACGACGAGGAATTCCGCGTGGCGGCGGTCAAGGATCGGGTCGATACGACCGGCCAGGTTTGGTTGGGACTCACGATCGGTTGCAGCAAGTGCCACAGCCACAAGTACGATCCCATCTCGCAGTCCGAGTACTATCAGTTCTTCGCGTTCTTCAACCAGACCGAGGACAGCGACAAGGCGGATGACCGCCCCACCGTCCCGTTTCCGACGAACGAGCAACAGGCACGTCTCGATCAGATCGAGAACCGCGTCCGTGAGTTGGAAAGCGAGCTCAGCAAGCCGACGGCTTCACTCAGGGAAGCCTACCAGCGATGGGAGTCGTCGCAGGCCAAAGAGAACGTATGGACGATTTTGCGACCCACGTCGCTCGATGCCGCAAACCATTCGACCCTGAAACGGCTCGACGACGGCTCGATCCTGGCATCCGGTCCTCCACCGACACAAGAAACGTACACACTTGGCGGGAAACCCACGCTTAAGCTGCTTCAGGCCGTTCGTCTCGAGGCGATCCCCGACGCTTCGATGCCGCGGGGCGGTGTCGGACGATCGGTCAATGATGGAAACTTCGTCCTGACCGGTCTCACACTTTCGATACGGGAGACGAACGGAAACACGCGCGCCGTTAAGATCCAGAGCGCGAAGGCAGACTTCGCCCAGGACAACTACCCCGTAGACCATGTCCTTCAGAACCCCGATCCCAAGAAGCACGGCTGGGCCGTCTCTCCACAGGTTGCGAAGCGCCATCAGGCGGTGTTTCGGCTTGCGGAGCCGGTCGCGCTGTCGGAGGGCGATGAGGTCGTTGTGCGCCTGGATCACCAGTTTGAGTTTGCGTACCCGGGTTTCAGTCTGGGCAGGTTTCGAATCGCGCTTTCTGACGACGCCAACGCGACACTGAGCAACTCCATTCCGGACACCGTAGCAGCGGCTCTTCGCACACCGGTGACAGAGCGTTCGGACGCTCAGCGTCAGGTTCTCTGGCGACAGTTCGCCGATTCCGCCCCGGAGACAAAAACCACACGCGATGAGATCGCCCGCCTCCGAACGGAGCGTGAGTCGATCCAGAATTCCGTCCGCACACCGATTTATCGCGAGCTTCCGGAGTCCCAGCGCCGGGTGACACACCTCCACAAGCGCGGGAATTTCCTCGATCCAGGCGAGACCGTCGACCCGGCAACGCCGTCGAGCTTCAACCCTTTCCCCAGAGACGTGCCCCGCAACCGACTCGGCCTGGCCCGCTGGCTGGTGGACCCCGCGAACCCGCTGACGGCTCGCGTGGCGGTGAACCGGCATTGGGCGCAGTTTTTCGGCCGGGGACTGGTCGAGACACTCGAGGATTTCGGTTCGCAGGGCCAACCGCCGAGTCATCCCGAACTGCTCGACTGGCTTGCCGTGGATTTTCGAGAATCCGGCTGGTCGTTCAAACAACTCTGCCGTCGGATCGTGACCTCGGCGACGTATCGCCAATCGTCGCGCGTCACCCCGGCTCTGCTCGAAAAGGATCGATTCAATCGGTTGCTGGCGCGGGGCCCGCGCTTTCGGCTTGAAGCCGAAATGGTGCGCGATGCCGCCCTTTCGGCGTCGGGCCTCCTCAGCTCCCGGATGTTCGGACCCTCCGTGATGCCTTATCAGCCCGAGGGGATCTGGAAGAGCACGTACAGCACGGACAACTGGGCGACGAGTCCGGGCTCGGAGCGACATCGGCGCGGTCTCTACACGTTCATCAAACGCACATCCCCCTACCCCGCGATGCTGGTCTTCGATGCGCCGAGCCGCGAGGTTTGCACGGTGCGCCGGATCAGCACGAACACGCCGCTCCAGGCACTCGTCACGCTCAATGATCAGGTGTACGTCGAGGCCGCGCAAGCGCTCGCCCGCCGCGCCGTCAAAGAGGCGGGGCCGGCCGTCGATGACCGGATCGGGCACGCACTTCGTCTGGCATTGATCCGCCCGGCAAACGCACGCGAGGTGTCGGTCCTGGTCGAACTTTACCGGAAACGGAGTGAGCACTTCACGCGCGATCGCGCAGCCGCTCACAAGTTCGCGACCGATCCGCTCGGCCCTGCTCCCGGTGGTTGCGACGAGGCCGATCTGGCGGCTCTGACCGCTGTTTGCAACGTCATCCTCAATCTCGACGAGTTTCTCACCCGCGGCTAACTCGATTCCGCCCTCAGTGCAAGAATCGCCCCGTCCAGGAGCCTGGCTTTGGACCTCCACACAGAATGCCTCAAAGCGACGACCCGGCGCTATTTCTTCGGGCAGTGCGGTGTCGGTCTCGGTGCGATCGCCCTGGCGAGCCTGCTGGCGGACGATCGCCGATCGCGAGCCGCCGAACTTCCTGTGAATCCCCTCGCGCCGCGCCCCCCGCAGCTCCCCGCGAAGGCGAAGAATGTCATCTACCTGCACATGGCCGGGTCGCCCAGCCAGCTCGACCTGTTCGATCCCAAGCCCGCCCTTCAGAAGTTCAGCGGCAAGCCCTGCCCGGACGAGTACCTGAAGGGGAAGCGATTCGCCTTCATCAAAGGAGTGCCCAACATGCTGGGCACTCCATTCAAGTTTGCGAGGCACGGACAGGCCGGCGTCGAGCTGAGCGAGGTCTGGACCCATCTGCCCTCCGTCATCGATGAGTTTGCCGTCGTCAAGTCGATGCATACCGACCAGTTCAATCACGCTCCGGCCCAGCTCTACCTGCACACGGGAACGTCGCAGTTCGGTGGTGCCTCCCTCGGCGCATGGGCGACTTACGGGCTCGGGACCGAGAATCAAGACCTGCCCGGATTCGTCGTGCTGACCAGCGGCGGCAAGACGCCGGACGCCGGCAAGAGCGTGTGGGGAGGAGGCTATCTGCCCTCGGTCTACCAGGGCGTTCAGTGTCGGTCTGAGGGTGATCCCGTTCTGTTCCTGGCGAACCCAGGCGGCCTGGACCGCGTGGGCCGTCGCGAAACGCTCGACACCCTCAAGACGCTGAATGAGATGCAGGCCGCGGCGATCGGCGATCCGGAGACCGTCACACGCATCGCACAGTACGAACTCGCCTACCGGATGCAAATTGCGGCGCCCGAGGTGATGGATATCAGTCGCGAGCCGGCGCACATCCTCGAGATGTACGGCGCGAAGCCGGGATTCGTCCCGGAGTCGGATTCCGCCGTCGACCCGCGCGTCGCGTATAAAGGGACCGACGCCGCGTTCGCCAATAACTGCCTGCTCGCCCGCCGGCTGGTCGAGTCGGGTGTCCGATTTGTACAACTCTACGACTGGGGCTGGGATCACCACGGCGTCAGCCCGGGCGAGCACATCCCCTACATCATGCCCATCAAGATCCAGCAAATCGACCGGGCCATCACCGCGCTCGTCAACGACCTGAAACAGCGCGGTTTGCTCGACTCGACGCTGATTGTTTGGGGCGGTGAGTTCGGTCGCACGCCCATGCAGCAGAACAACGCGCCGAATCAACCCTACATCGGCCGCGACCATCACCCGTACGCCTTCACGATGATGCTCGCCGGCGGCGGCATCAAGGGGGGACAGGTCTATGGTCGTACGGATGACATCGGGTACTACATCGCCGAGAACCCGATGGAGGTTCGCGACCTGCAGGCGACGATTCTGCACCTTCTCGGGCTTGATCCGTGGAAGCTCACGTATTCGTACCAGGGGCTCGAGCAGCGATTGATCGGCGTCGAGGGGAAAGCGAAGCTCCATCAAGCGCTGTTGGCCTAAGAGCTCGGAATAAGTTACCCATTGCCAACGCGATCACGAGTGGGAGGAGCTTGGCCCGAGAGGCGGCCCGTATCTGTATTTGTCCCGTAGGGACATTTGAGAATAGCCCAGCGTTTTAACGCTGGGTTTGCGCCCGACCCAACCAGTGATTCTCAGTCCCGGAGGGACGTTGCCTGTGCGGGTCGTGAAGTCCATCGCGACAGGTTCGGTGGCCCCTACTGGGCAAAAAAAGTTTTGTGATTATTTCGTCGAACCCAGCGTTAAAACGCTGGGCTATTCTCAAATGCCCCGTACGGGGCAAAGACGAAAAACCGAACGAACCGACGCGCGCATTCGCTGACATCGGGAACCCGTTCCGGACTCGTTGCCAAACGTCCTCGGCGTTTCAGGGCTTTGGCGCATCGACCTGCGTCTTCGAACCGAGGTACGCAACGAGGTCTCGGATCTCCGTCTCGCTGAGTTTCTCGAAGATCCCCTCGGGCATCATCGACTGCGGAGCCGTTTTGAGGTCCTCGATCTCCTGCCGGTCCAGCGTTAGCCGTTCGTTGACGGTTTGGAGCGTAAGGGTCGCCTCCGACTGCTCGCGGATGATTCCCGACAGGACGCGGCCGTCGCGGGTCGCGACGGTGTTGAGCCGGTAGTCGCGGCCGACGGTGGCGCTGGGATCGAGGACGTTTTCGAGGATGTAATCGACGTTGGCTCGGTCCGATCCCGTCAATTCCGGTCCCACGTCGCCCCCGGCGTCGAACAGCTTGTGGCACTGCGCACAGGTACGTTGAAAGACGAGCCGGCCCTGAGATACGTTGGCCGCTTTGAGTTGTTCCGGCCCGAGCGTCGCCTTGTACTTGGCGATCAAGGCGGTCTTCTCGCGCGAGGTCGGGCGTACCGAGCCCCAGACCTTGGTGACGAGTTCCTTGATCCGGGGATCGCCCAGAGATTGCAGTTGACGCACCGTGGAGACGGAAAGGTCGCGCGCTGGGACGATGCCTTTCTCGACCGCCGTCAGGAGTGCGAGCGCAAAGGAGACGCGCGTCGACAAGGTGTTCACTGCGTCCTCACGGTCACTGGCGTTCAGGCGCGGGTACCGATCGAGGATCAGCGGCGGAGTCGTGGCGTCGTCATAGCTGGCCAGGGCCCGCAACGCGGGGGCTCGGAGCGCGGGATCGTCGAGGAGCGCTTGAAGCCGGGGCGCGAGGTCCGCCGTCCGCTTTTCCGCCAGGGCCTGTAGCGCGGTTTTCCGAGCCGCCACGTCGGCCGAGTGGTCCATCATCGTCGTTCGTAGGATCTCCTGAGCCTGGGCGTCCCCGTAGATCAGGCCTACCAGGAGGGTCTCTTCCCGAACGGCCGGATCTGAAGAGTGCGCGAGCTTTGTAAAGGCGCTTCCCCAACCCTCCGGTCGTGGCGGGTTCTTCCTTCCTCGGAGCGCCTGGCGCATTCCCTGGAGCAGGTCGCGAACGGGAACCGCGTCGTCGGTCGATTCGAGGGCACTCATGAGCCGATCGGCTCGCCCTTCATCGACAGCCGCGCGAGCGACGTACTGCCTCACAAGGGGAACCCGGCTTTTTAGCGCGATTGCGAGCGCGCGTGGGGTGTCTGCGCTCACGAGCGGCTCGATGCCGTACCAGAGCATCAACGGCAGGTAGGAATCGCCCGCATCTTCACCGTGCTGGACCAGCCCTTCGGCGACGTCGCCTCGCTGCGCTGGCGAAAGCCGCTGCAACGCCGATGCGAGTTGAAGCCTCACATACGGCGAAGGATCACTTTTCGCCAGGCCGGCCATTTTTTGAAGTGCGGAGGGGGAGACTTTCTTCTCGTCCGTCAGGAACCGGATCGCCCAGCCCCGTACGTATTCGCTCGGGTGCGCGAGCTCCCGGATCAGGTTCGCCTCGTTTAAACCACCGGTCGCCTGGAGTGTCCAGAAGGCTCGCAGCTTTCGCGGGACTTCGCGTTCCGACTTGAACTGCTCCCAAAGCGCCTCGTGGACGCGACCCATATCCCGCCCCTCGGCCGCTCGTTCCTGGAGAAGCTGCCGTGCGTGCCGAACATACCACTCATTCTTATGGGTCTGAAGCTTCACGAGCTCGCCGTCGTCGAGCTTGGCCAGATCGACGGTGACCGGCTTCGTCTTCCCGTACGTGATCTTATAAATCCGACCATTTTCGCGGTGGGCGACGTCCGCGTCCGTCTCATGGCACTCGCCGATATCCGACCAGTCGGTCAGGTACACGCCTCCGTCGGGTCCGTAACGCAGTTCCATGGCACGAAACCACTCGTCGTTGCCGAACAGGAAATCCTTGGAGTGCCGGGCGACGTAGGTCGACCCGTGCCGGTCAAGCGTGTCGTGATTGACGCGGTGGCCATGGATGTTGCACATGAAGGCCGAGTTGCGATACGAATCCGGCCAGTTGTCTCCGAGGTAGATCATCGCACCAATATGGGCGTGTCCGCCCCCGGCTTCGCCGTGCTTACCCTTGCCCCCGCGCGAGTCGGTCCAGTCGCCGCCGGCCCAGTGCAAGTGGTCGGCGCAGCTTTCGATCAGCCCATACGAGTGGGGCAGCATGTCCTGCCCGAACATGCGCTTGAAGTGGGCGCCGGGGACCACGTGGAAGAGGTGCGGAATGACGCAATTCGTGATGAACGCCTCGCCGTATTCGTCGAAGTCGAGTCCCCACGGATTCGTCGTGCCGTGAGCGACGGCTTCGAAGATCCCCCTGGTCGGATGGTAGCGCCAGACGCCGCAGTTGATGGGAACACGCTCGGAATCCGGGCAACCGGGTTTGCCAACGGTTGAGTTCGAGAGGATCCCGTTACAGCCCCATAGCCAGCCGTCGGGTCCCCAGCTCAAACCATTGAACAAGTTGTGCCGCGCTTTCACATCCCAACCGTCGAGGACCACGCGGGCTGGTGCGTCGGGTATGTCGTCGCCGTCTTTGTCGGGGATGAACAGAAGGTTGGGCGTCGCGCACACCCAGACGCCACCAAAACCGATCGCAAGGCCGGTCACGGTGTTCCCCTGGTCCCAGAACACCTTGCGACGGTCGAAGTGGCCGTCTCCGTCGGTGTCCTCGAAGATCAGGATACGGTCCTTTTCCTTCGGGGCCTGGAGCCACTCGGGGTACGAGAAGTTCTCTGCGACCCAGAGTCGTCCGCGATGATCGAGGCAGAACGCAATGGGCTGGCGGACGTCGGGCTCGCCCGCGAACAGCGTGACCCGAAAGCCGTCGGGCACGGTCATGCGCCCTGCGGCTTCCTGAAGCGGTGTGGGTCGCGCAGGAGTGTCGCCGGCCGGCGGTTGCGCAAACGAGCTCCCCGCGGTTAGGGTCAGAATCGAAAGGAGGCCCCAGAAGAAAGGTCGAAGCACCGTCATTGCGTGATCACTCCCGCGGGAAGGTCGACAGCGATCGGCAGTCCAAGCGTGCGGGACTGACGAGAATCGCCCTAATCTAACGGGTCCGAAGTTCGCCGGAAAGGCAACGACGTGACGGGATCGGCCTGGCGTTGATCGGCGGTGCGACACCATCTCGCTCGATTGCGATCCGTTCAACTCCGGTGAGCGATCTCAACAAATGCGGGAACCGGCTCCCGGTCTTCCATCTTCATGTCCCCCTTGGGGTAGGTTTCCCAGGTCTCAGCTCCAGGTCATGGTTTGCCGAAGCGAACCACGCGCCTTGTGAGCGGTCAACCGTCATCTTTGACGAAAAACTTACCACGCAAAAATAGCGCGGAACCCCGGAAAACACCGCGTCGAATCACCAGCCGGGATGGCAAGAGCTAGCAAGTTACCCGGAGCATATAGATAGGGAGTTGTGCGCGTCCCGTATACCTCCTCGCTGTCCCGGGTAACGGATGCCGGCGAAGTTCCGATTCGACGGCGGCTCTTGAGTCTGTCGCTTCACGGCAATGTGCAGACCTGTCTCGCAGGGGACGCTGCCGCATGCAAGGGGATACGATTCATGAGGGACACACACACCGGACAATCGAGGCACACGACACCCGTTTCGAGCGCCCTTCATTCACGGGACGATCGCGCTGGCTACGAGCGTGCGCAACGATGAGTCGGTCGCGACAACAGCCCAAAACGAACGTGCGCATGTGCGCGCCCCCATTCGGTAATTCGGAACCCGAAGGCTAACAAGGGGTTCCGAATTACCGAATGGACAATTTGGCCGGCTATTCGGAAGATCAGGAGGCGCAAGGAGTTATGGCATCGTGATTGCTTTTTGCGGCTTTTTATAGCCGCTAGGTTCATGACAGATGCCAAATTCAAGATGCCAAATGGCCGATGCCGAAAGCGCGGTGAGAGCCTGGTTTCTCGGCTCGCGCAGTATTCCACAAGGCCTCGTCTGTCAGCTTGCATCTCGCATCTGCCATTCTGGTAGGACTTGTTTAGAATGTTCGCTCGGGTAGCGACGGAACGGACGTTACAAAATTCGAGGGTGGCAATGGCAACGCGGCGACGTGGCGATTGGCTCAAACCGACCAGACGCCGATTCCTGGCCTTCGGCGCATCGATGACCGCGATGGCTGCGGCCCATGGCGCATTCCCAGAGCTCGCGGAAGCTCCGCGCTTTCCCGGGAAGAAAACCGAATGGCAAGGGTATGAGCGGTTCGATTTCGTGGTCGACTCTCGACCCGCTCTCGTGGTAACGCCCAAGATCGCCGCTCCGGGAAACCCTTGGATCTGGCGCGCGGAATTCTTCGGACACCGACCCGAGACCGACCTCGCCCTGCTGTCGAAAGGCTTCCACGTCGTCTATATCGACGTTGGCAACACCTTTGGATGTCCCGACGCACTGGCGCACTGGGACGTGTTCTATCGCGTTTTGACCGGGGAGCATGGACTCGCGCGCAAACCGGCTTTGGAAGGGCTGAGCCGGGGTGGTCTTTACTGTTTCAACTGGGCCGCCGAACACCCAGAGCGCGTCGCGTGCATTTACGCGGATGCACCGGTTTGCGACTTCAAGAGCTGGCCTGCCGGAAAGGGAAAAGGCAAAGGGAGCGCGGGCGACTGGAAGAAGCTGATCCAGGACTATCACTTTGCGTCCGAAGCGGAGGCATTAGCCTACGACAAAAATCCAGTCGATCGTCTCAAGCCGCTTGCCGACGCCAAAATCCCTTTGATCCATGTCTGCGGCGACGCCGATGATGTCGTTCCCTACGACGAGAACACGGCCGTCGTCGCCGAGCGGTACAAAAAGCTCGGCGGGTCGATCACGTTGATTATCAAGAAAGGCGTTGGGCATCATCCACACGGACTGGATGACCCGACACCCATCGTGAATTTCATCCTCGAGTACGCCGGCCCTGAGGCTGCGCGCGAGTCCTCGAAATGACCGCCTTCGTTCTCGCGAGAGAGTGATCATGCAGGATGATCAGACCACGATCCACGAACTGAAGGACCTTGTGCGGGGCTTCTCGCGCGAACGGAATTGGGAACAGTTCCATCATCCCAAGGACCTCGCGCTGGCGTTGGTATGCGAAGTGGGTGAGGTCCTCGAATACTTTCGCTACCGCACGCACGAAGAGATCCAAAAACACCTGGACGATGTGAAGACGCGACAGGAACTCGGTCACGAGTTTGCGGACTGCTTGTGGCTCTTGCTCCGCCTGGCTGATGTCTGCCAGGTGGATCTTGCGCATTCGCTTCAGGAGAAGGTTGGACTCGCCGCAATCAAATATCCGGTCGAACAATCATTCGGACGACCGGACAAGTACACGAGCTACCAGTCGCCCGCCGACGATGGCGCACGATCCGATTAGGCGCTGCTCCGAAATAACGTTTACAAACTGAAGTTGATCAAGGCATCGAATCCGGGTCTTCGTTGCCTTTGTTTCCTTCTGTTCAATGTTAGTTTTCGCCGAGTGGGAGAGGCTTGAACAGAAGGGAACGAAGATTATAATTTCTCTAAAACATGAAGCGCGTTGATATTTTGATTTTTAGGCGTTGTTTCTACGCGAGCCCTTAATGGATGCCGGCCCTGCGTCGGGCGTCGAGGCAATCGCGGCTTCCGATTTCGAACTCGCGACACGCTCGCGGCCGGTAGTCGTAGTGGCGGCAACGTTGGGTCGACGGGTCGTACCAAAGGCAGGGCGTGCCGAAGAAGGGGCCGCCGTTCTGCTGGCTCTGGCAGTAATCAGCCGACAATTCGGCCATGAGGTCGGGACGATCCCGGCGCAGTCGTTCCCAGGCTTCTTCGCCGTTCTCCTGGAAGACCTGGTAAAACGGCGGGCGCGTGACAACCTGACAACAGGCGCCACAGCCGTCGCACGATTTGATCACCGGGAGTTCATCGGCTTTGGGAACCATAAGCCCGCGTCGACGCGAAGTGAGCGGATTTGGTCAACGAATTCGTGGAGCAACCAGTATCACACAGAATGCGCGCTTTACCAATCCCCGTAGGAGGGAGCGACGAGCGGCGTCGGTGTTCCGAGACACAAAATGGCTTGCGGTACCCACTCCCTTGAGTCCGGTGCCAGGATCGGATTGAATTCGGTTCGGTGCAGACGCCACGCCTGAAGGGCTCGCGCGTGGGCATCAAACCAACTCCAAGGAGCTCGCGACTTATGCTCACCACCGCGTTCCCTGCGATTGTCTTGATGGCTGTTGTCGGCCAAAACCCCTGGTACGAGCCCTTTCCCGCTCACAAGGTCATCGGAAACGTCTACTACGTGGGCTCGAAGGATCTCGCGACCTACCTCATCACGACCCCCGAAGGTCATATCCTGATCAATAGCGGTTTCGAGCAGACCGTTCCGCTGATTCGGACGGGCGTCGAGTCGCTTGGGTTCAAGATGCGGGATATCAAGATCCTTCTCGCGAGCCATGCTCACTCGGACCATGTGGCCGGCCATGCGCTGGCGAGGGAGTTGACCGGCGCGAAGGTCTACGTCATGAGGGGCGACGATAAGGTGATCGCATCGGGGGGCGAAGGACAATACCTCTACACCCGAAGCCGCTGGACTCCTTGCCCTGTCGACCGGGTGCTCGAAGACGGTGACGAAGTGAAGCTGGGCGGTGTAACCCTGATCGCCAGACGTACGCCCGGACACACCAAGGGTTGCACCACCTGGACCTGGCGCGTAACCGAGGATGGGAAAGCCCGCGATGTAGTCGTCATTGGAAGCCCGAACGTGAATCCAGGCTTCCGGCTCGTCGACAACAAGGACTATCCCGAGATCGCCGACGATTACGCGAAGACGTTCTCCATTCTCAAAGCCCTACCATGTGACATCTTCCTCGGCGCTCATGGCGGCTACTACGGGATGATCGAGAAGTACGAACGAGGCAAGAAGGATCCCACAAAGAATCCGTTCATCGATCCTGACGGATACCGCGCCTACGTGACGGAAAAGGAAAAGGCTTTCCGCGCGACGCTCGCCGAACAGAAGGCGGCTCGCGAATCGTCGCGACAATAAGGATGCCCGTCGCTGATCTCACGCGTTCTGAATCCGTGCTCCTACCCGAGGCTGCGAGTCCTGATGAGGTACTACCTTTACGCCTTTACGGCCATCTTGGCCGTCGCATCTCTGTCGGCGAATGGCCGTGCGGGCGAGGATTCCGCGACGAAGTCCCCCTACGCCGTTTGGTCCGCGGGGCCATCATCCGACCCGGGTTACTTTCCCATTGCCGTCTGGCTTCAGGATCCGCGAAACGCGGCAAGCTACAAGCGAGCGGGGATCAACCTGTACGTTGGGCTCTGGAAGGGGCCGACCGAGGGTCAACTTACTGCGCTCAAGGCCGCCGGAATGCCGGTGATTTGCGAGCAAAACGCCGTTGGGCTCGCGCATCGGGACGACTCCACGATCGTCGGCTGGATGCACGGCGATGAACCGGACAACGCTCAAGAGGTGGTCGACCGCAAGAACGGACGACGGAGCTATGGGCCTCCGATTCCTCCCAGTCGGATCGTTGACGACTACGCGAAACTTCGCGCTCAGGATCCCACGCGGCCCATCATGCTGAACCTCGGGCAGGGGGTCGCGAACGATGCGTGGAAAGGACGCGGGCCGCAGGGCAAGCTTGACGACTACCTCACGTACACGCGCGGGGGCGACATCGTTTCGTTTGACGTGTATCCGGTCGCTGGTCTCGATCGGCCGGATGGCGCGGAATTCCTCTGGTACGTGCCGAAGGGCGTGGACCGGCTCTTTAAATGGACGGACGGCAAGAAGATTATCTGGAATTGCATCGAATGCACGCATATCGGAGACGCCAAAACCAAGGCCACCCCTCATCAGGTGCGGGCCGAGGTCTGGATGGCGCTCGTCCATGGCTCGCGCGGTTTGATCTACTTCGTGCACCAGTTTCAGCCCAAGTTCAACGAGCACGCTTTGCTCGATGATCCCGAAATGCTGGCCGCGGTCACGGCACTGAACCGGCAGATTCACGAACTGGCACCGGTCCTCGACAGCCCACGCGTCGTCAGTGGTGGAGTTGTTCAATCGTCCGTGGCCGACGTTCCGATCGATCTGATGGTCAAACGCGCCAACGGCTCGACCTACGTGTTCGCCGTCGGCATGCGCAACAAACCGGCTCAGGGATCGTTCGAGCTCCGCGATCTGCCTGGCGACGGGAGGGCGGAGGTTCTGGGAGAGGGACGGACGATCGATGTTCGAGACGGTCGGTTCCGGGACGACTTCGCGGCCTACGACGTCCACCTGTACCGGATCACGCCGGCAGAGGCAAAGTGATTGCCTTGGCACTCGGTGGAACACTTCACCTCGTTCCCAGGGGTTTGACGACTCATGATCCCTCGCTCGACTGCATCGCGGACCTGGCTTGCGCTGACGGGATTCGTGTTGATCAGCGCGACGGCGGCGGCCGGGGAATCGGCCGTGATGGCTCCTGGAGCAAGACCGGTCTTGCTCGAAAAAAAAGGGGCCGGCGAGGGCCCGGTGTGGCATCGGGAGCTCGGTCTGCTGACCAGCGGAGATGGTCACATCTATCGCCGTTCGCGCGAAGGAATGATGACGATTTACCGCCGAGACGCGGGGTCGAACGGACTCCTGTTCGATCATGACGGCCGTTTGGTGATCTGCGAGCCCGTCGCAAGACGTGTCAGCCGGCTCGAAAAGGACGGTCGTCTCTCCTCGCTCGCCGATCGCTTTGACGGGAAACGATTCAATCAGCCCAACGACCTGGCGATCGACTCCAAAGGCCGGATCTACTTTTCCGACCCGCGTTACGGGGACCGGAGCGGAATGGAGATGGTCGATTTACAAGGGCGCACCGTTGAAGGAGTCTACCGCATCGATCCCAACGGCACCGTGTCCCGGGTGATCGGCCACGAGGTGCAGCGTGCCAATGGGCTTGCCGTCTCGCGCGACGATCGCTTTCTCTACGTTGCGGATAACAATAATAACGTCGTGGGAGGTGCTCGGAAGCTCTGGCGGTTTCGACTCAACGACGATGGATCGGTCGATTCGTCGAGTCGAACTCTGATCCACGACTGGGGAACGACGCGAGGACCGGACGGTGTGAAGCTCGACTCGGAAGGCCGGATTTTCGTTGCCGCCGGGTTGAACAGGTCGAATCCGCCCGCTGAAACCCAGGAGCACCCCACCGCGGGGGTGTACATCTTCACGCCCGACGGTCGGTTGATCGAGTTCATCCCCATTCCGACCGATGAGTGCACGAACATCGCGTTCGGTGGTGAC
>DAIDJG010000258.1 GCA_027451445.1 Singulisphaera sp. | reverse complement strand
CTACTCGTCCAAGGACGGCCAAACACAAGTGTCGCTGCGGTCGGTGCGTTACGCCGGTGAGTTCTGATCGCCACTCTTCGGCGTATTCCCGGGTAACACCGCCCGCGGTAAGTGACTTCGAGGTGCCTGTCCCCCTTTTCTAGCGGAGCGGGCGTGGAAACGTGGAAACGGGGACAGGCACCGTCCGAAGACGGCCGGAGCGAGTCCCCATTTCCACGCTCGCGGGACCTGAGGGACAGACTCTGAGTCGTCTTGCCAAACACCTCGGACATCTGTCTAATCATAGGACAGGTGTCTGAGGTTTGCGACCATCCGGATGTGGAAGGTGGATGCCGTGTCGATCGTGGTCGAGGACTTTCACAAGTGTTACGGGTCGTTTGTCGCGGTTCAGGGGCTTTCGTTTGAGGTCGAGCCCGGCGAGGTGATGGGCTTCGTGGGACCGAACGGAGCGGGGAAGACGACGACTCTGCGGAGCCTCGCGGGCATTCTCCGCCCGACGAGGGGCCGGCTGGTGATCGATGGGCACGACCTCAAGCGGACCCCCGTCGCGGCGAAGAAGGCGACGGCGTACATTCCGGACGAGCCGAAGCTCTTCGACCAGCTTACGGTCTGGGAGCACATTCGGTTTGTGGCTGCGGCGTATGGGCTGAGCGACTGGAACGCGCGGGCCGACGCGCTGCTGGAGCAGTTCGAGCTGGCGTCGAAACGGCATGCGCTGGCAAGCGAGCTGTCGCGGGGGATGCGGCAGAAGGTCGCGATCTGTTGCGGGTACCTCCACCGTCCCCGGGCAGTCTTGCTCGACGAGCCGATGACGGGATTGGACCCGCGGGGGATCCGGACGATGAAGGACGCGATCCTCGAGCAAGCTCGCGACGGCTCGGCGTTCATCATTAGCTCGCACCTGCTGTCGGTGGTCGAGGGGCTGTGTACCAGTGTGCTGATCATGGACCGGGGGCGTCCCGTGCGGCGGGGGAAGATTGCCGAACTGAGGCGGGAGGCTCGGGACGACGCGCGCGAGGAGTCGCTCGAAGACGTCTTCTTCCGAGAACTCGGCGCGGCCGCGACGACGAGCGCGGTGGATGCGACCGAGGGAGGGATCGCGTGAACCGCGCACTCGGCATGCTCGTCCGGTTTCGACATATCGGAGGCTGGCGGCATTTCTGGCGCAGCGGTCGCGGGTCGGCGCTCGCGCTGGTGGGGAAGGCACTCATACTCTGCTATCTTGTTGTGTTGGCAGCGGGATGGGCATGGGGCGTCTGTTTTGCTTTGCTCGCACCTCATGACGATCCAATCCGGACATGGCTGCGTTCCGGAGTCGAAACGTATGCGCGGCTGGCACCGATTCCGTTGCTCTTCTTTCTCGTGCTGGCCTGCATCCTCTCTGCGTTCGAGCGGCAGTTTCGATTCGCGCCGGCGGAACTCGAGTTCATCCAGGCAGGACCGTTCACTCGTCGTCAGATGCTGATGTACAAGATGGGCTCCGAATTCTCCGTGATGGTCGTGCTGGCCTTGCTCGCGGCTCAGCTTGGCACAGCGCTGTTTCCGTTTCTGTCGGGTTTTCTCGGGGCGCTATTGATACTGAATTTGTTCTATCTGGTCGCAACCGTGGTGAGCCTGATCGCGACCACGCTGGGGTTCCATGGATCGAGGGGCCCCCTCCGCGGCGCACTTGCGCTCGTGATCATCGCCGCGACGCTCGCGTTCTTCTGGTTCACCGTCGGCCGGCGGTTCAACAACCCGGCCGCGCTGTATCAACACGTCAACGAATCGTGGGGCTGGCACGTGGCGTTGACGCCCTTGAGCTGGTTCGTCGAGACGACGATGGCAACGCGCGTCTGGCCCGACCTGGTCCGTGGGGCAGCGTTGTGCCTGCTCGTCAATGCTGGCCTGGTCGCGACGGTCTTCGCACTGGACGCGAACCTTCAGCGCCGTGAGGACGATGACGAGCGGGCTGTGGCTGCGACAGACTCCCCTAAACCCGTCGAGTCTCGTGTCCGGTGGTCCTTCCCCTTGTCCCGCTCATGGAATGGTGCGGGAACGGTGGCGTGGCGACAGGCGATGAATGTCATCCGCAAGCCACATCAAATGGGTTTTGCGCTGTACCTGAATGCTATGGTGTGGTTTGTTTTCTACATGATCGTTCGTTACGCCCAAGGACTGCTATTTCTCCCCACGCTCGACGGTCATCTCGAAGTGAATCCGGCGGGAATTTGGATTTGCGGCGTGTTGTCGCTGATGCTGCCGATGCTCGTTGCTTCCGGACTCTCGTTCGATTTTCGGGGCGACGTTGGCCGGATCGACGTGCTCAAAGCGCTTCCGATGCCACCCATGGCGGTCGTTGCCGGTCAGCTCTTCGTCCCTGTCGTGCTTGTGTCGGTCATGCAGTGGATACTGATGCTTGTGATCGCGATTGCGTTACGGAGCATCCCGCTTGGTCTCTGGGTTGCGACCGTTTTTGCCCCTCCGGTGAGCGTTGTCTTGATCGCGATCGAGAACCTCCCAACGTTCTGGATTCCGCTTCGTCAGACACCAGGCGCCAAGCCGGAGCCGTTCGAGCTTTTCGGTCACGTCTTGCTCCACCCGCTCATTCGCATGATTGGCTATGCGATCGCCACGGTGGCCACCGTAGTGGTCGCGGCGCTGGCGTTTTTCATCTTCGGGAACCGGCTGTCCGCCGCGATCATCGCAGCCTGGTTGACTCTCGCGGCGTGCGGATTGGGATTGGTGCGGCTGATGGCGCATACCTTCGATCGGTTCGACGTCACGCAGGATGTCCCAGCGTGAGCCAGGGACGAGTTGCGGTGGTTGCTTGCGTGACAAACGACTGTCGGACTTACACCGGTCGAGCGCCGTCAAGAAATCTTACACACCTTGCGCTCCAGAGCCCCAGGAGCGGTAGTTCTCCTCGAGGTCTCCTTTACGCTGAAGCTCCCAGTCAAGCCATCCGTTCGTATAGCGATAAATATTGATTTCGCCGACCGATTCACCGGCGGCCGGCTTGTACGATGCGCGCCGGTCCTCGGCGGCTCGAAAGACCGGCCCAAGGTGGGCGTCACAGGCATGACCGTAGGTCTTCAATTCCTTGAACCGGCTGTCGGTCCAGGAAGCAGCCACTTTGTAGGTCGCCGGCTCCCGGCAGTTCGGCATGCTGCAACGCACAATGATCTCGGACATTGGGCAATTCCTCTCGGGAAGGGCGGGGAGAGCGGGATTCCGAAGAGAGGGGACAGTCGTTCATCGAAGATAGGATTGTGGACCATCCTCGATCGGCTGTCAACGTTTTGCCCAATCG
>DAIDJG010000257.1 GCA_027451445.1 Singulisphaera sp. | reverse complement strand
CGGAGAACATCGGCGCGCACTACTGGTGTGCTCGATCGCTGATTCCCCACCCCCCCACCCCCCCCTTCCCAAGGGGGGGAGTAAGAAACGCGTGCGCGTCTGTTCAAACTCCCCCCCTTGGGAAGGGGGGGTTGGGGGGGGGTGGGCAACGGCCTCGGCTTTCCCCTTCCGTGTCAGCGACCGCCAAGACAACCCGGTGACGTTGCGACAGTGTCTCTTGGGACGCGTTGGTATCTGCATCGTGGTTTTTTGCCGCGCGACGAAGCGAATCTCCCTCGTTCCCACGCTCCCGCGAGGGAATGCCATCCCCGACGCTCTGCATCTCATCGAACCGGGGAAACGCGGCCGCAAAACGTTATATCAATTTAAAATACAACTTCAAATTGCACTCGGCCGCTAGCGAAGCGCCCACTCCAACGGATCCGTCCTCGTTTTCTTGACCCGGGTTACAGAGCCAGGACCCCGTTTTTCGGGATCCAGGTTCCTTCACAAAAAACTCATCCGTCCAGCCGTGACGAAAATGCCGGTTGCAAATTCGCGCGATCGGATAGAATACCCACCCGGACTTGTTCGAGGAAAACGAGCTCGAGGGCGCGACCGTCCTCCGGTGGTTGATTCGCCAGGAAAGGCGGGCCGAGTTGGGAATTCAGAACGGAGCGAGAACACTGATGGCGATCGACGGGGAACGGAAGAATTCCCACTCGTGGAAAATCGAAGATGCGATGGAAACCTACGCGATCCATCTTTGGGGAAAGGACTATTTCGGGATCAACGCGGAGGGGCACGTCACGGTCCACCCAAATAAGCTCCGCGAACAGGCGATCGATCTCAAGGAGCTCGTCGATCAACTTCAGGCACGCGGCATCCAACTGCCGATCTTGTTCCGCTTCACGGACATTCTGCGTCACCGCGTCGGCGAGATCCACAGCGCCTTCCGCACCGCCATTCAAGAATACAGCTATCAGGGCAACTACTGCTGCGTCTATCCGATCAAGGTGAACCAGCAGCGCCACGTCGTCGAGGAGATCCTCGACTTCGGCAAGCCGTTCCACTTCGGGCTCGAAGCCGGATCCAAGCCCGAGCTGCTCGCGGTGCTCGCGCTGACCGACCTCGAGACGCCGATCATCTGCAACGGCTTCAAGGACGACGAATTCATCAAGATGACGATGCTCGCCCGCAAGATGGGCAAGCAGATCATCCCGGTCGTCGAGAAGTTTTCCGAACTGGAAATGATCGTCAAGTACGCGCGGGCGCTGAACGTCCAGCCGATCATCGGCGTGCGCGCCAAGCTCGTCTCGCGCGGCTCCGGCCGGTGGAAATCGAGCGCGGGCGTCCGCTCCAAGTTCGGTCTGACCTTGACCGAGGTCCTTGAAGCCTTCGAATACCTCAAGCAGTGCGACATGGCCCAGTGTTTCCAGTTGCTCCACTTCCATCTCGGCAGTCAGATCACGAACATCCGCAGCATCAAGGCCGCGCTCACCGAGGCCGCGCGGATCTACGTCGAGCTCGCCCGGATCGGCGCAGGGGTCCAGTACCTTGACGTCGGCGGCGGCATGGGGATCGATTACGACGGGTCTCAGACCGACTTCGTCTCGTCGGTCAATTATACGCTTCAGGAATACGCCAACGACGTCGTGTTCCGGATCAAGAGCGTCTGCGACGAAGCCGAGGTCCCCCACCCGACGATCATCTCCGAGTCGGGCCGGGCCGTGGTCGCCTACCACAGTGTGCTCGTCTTCGACGTGCTCGGCACCTCGAACTTCGATGCCTACCAGGCACCTCCCGAGCTCGACGGCGACTCGCCCCAACCGATCGCCGACCTCTTCGGCATCCATCGCGACCTCTCCAAGAAGAACTACCTGGAGAGCTATCACGACGCCCAGCAAGCCGTAGACGAGGCCATGAGCCTCTTCAACCTCGGCCACCTCACCATCGAACACCGCGCACTGGCCGAGCGTCTCTTCTGGGCCGTCTGCAACAAACTCCAGGGCCTCGTCCGCGAGCTCGAATTCGTGCCCGAAGAGCTGGAAGGACTGGAAGCCCAGCTTTCAGACACTTATTTCTGCAACCTCTCCATCTTCCAGTCGATGCCCGATAGCTGGGCGATCAAGCAGCTCTTCCCCATCATGCCCGTCCACCGCCTGAACACCCGGCCGACCCGCCGCGCGGTCCTGGGCGACATTACCTGCGATTCCGACGGCAAGATCGACCAGTTCATCGACCTGCGCGACGTCCGCAACACGCTCGAGCTGCACCCCTTCGACGGACAGCCCTACTACCTGGGCGCGTTCCTCCTTGGCGCCTACCAGGAGATCCTCGGCGACCTGCACAACCTCTTCGGCGACACCAACGCCGTCCACGTCAGCCTCGACGAGAACGGCGAGATCGATCTCTACGACGTCGTCAAGGGCGACACCGTCCGCGAGGTGCTTCACTACGTCCAATACTCCGCCGACGCGCTCGCCGCCAGCATGTGGAAAGACGTCGAACGCGCCGTCCGCATGGGCAGGCTGACCTCGGAAGAGTCGCGTCAGTTGTTGCACTTCTACGAATCGGGACTCGAAGGCTACACCTACATGGAGCAGCTCGACCCGATTCGCCACGATTGACGCGGGCGTGGCTCAGGCGGTCAGACCAGAGTTGCCGGCGACGGCCCGTTTAGAGCGGATAACGATTGCGTTGCGCACGACCCGTCGTCCCGTGCGCTCACCCATTCCTTCTCTTAAGGAGGAATATATAACTCCCCCCCTTGGGAAGGGGGGGTTAGGGGGGGGTGGGGAGTAACCGTTGCTCGCGGCCTAGCGCCTTCACGCGTGTGGAGGATGACCTTGCTTTCCTGGGAAATGGTGGGTTCGCGACGGTCGAATGCCGTTGGCTGCGAACGGAGGTCAAAGCCCCCCCCCCAACCCCCCCTTCCCAAAGGGGGGAGTTATGGGCTTCGCCACATCGCGAACGGCGTCGTGCGACGCGATCCCGTGCGCAGCGCATACGTGAATCGCCCTACCCCGGCCCCTTCCGGACCGCCTCCCACTCCTCAACGGACCGCGGCCAATCGCCTTTGAGAAGTCGCGACAGGCTGCGATCGGCGAGCACTTTGCCCCCTGTCTGGCAACGCGGGCAATAGTTGGTCTCGTTCTCCGCGTGCACGATTCGTTGCACCGCGGTGCCGCAGGCCGGACAGGGCTGTCCGTAACGGCCGTGGACCGCCATGCCCTCGCGAAAGGCCGTGACGTGTTCCGGAAAGCCGTCGGAGGCCTCAACCCGTAGCTGCTTCAGCCAGTGTTGCAGCGTCGCCTGCGTCGCTTCAAAAAGCCGTGCGCTCTCGGCGTCGCTTAACCGGCGCGTCCAGGTCACCGGAGAGAGCTGCGCGCGATGCAGGATCTCATCCGAATAAGAATTGCCGATCCCGCTAAACAAATGGGGCGAGGTCAGAGCGCGCTTGAGCGTGTGATTCTCCCGGCGCAAGGCATCATCGAAGCTGGCAAGGTCCGCATCCAGCACTTCCAGGCCTCCCGGCTGATGCTCGGCGAGCGCATCCTCTCCCCTGGCCACATACAGGGCCGCCCTCCGCTTCGAGCCTGCCTCCGTCAGCGTGAGTGTCCCGTCGGGAAAGTCAAAAGCCGCAAGCCCGATCTTCCCGGGCGGGTTCGCCCCCGACGGCTTCCAGTGCAACCGCCCGGCAATCATGAGGTGCAACACCAGGAACAGCTCGTCGTCCAACTCAAAAACAATCCGCTTTCCCAGACGCCGCAGCCCCCGAACTGTCCTCCCCTCCGCGTCACTCAACGGCGGTTCAACACTGCGCAGCAAGAACGGATGCCTGATGCGAACCTTCTGCAACGGTCGCCCCGTGACGCGGCGATCCAGGCACTCAATATAGACCGTGATGTCCGGGAGTTCTGGCATATGTCAATGGGCTGGGTCGGTTTGGCGACAGGAGACTCAGGACAGGCATTTTAGCTGGCAGTCGATCTCTGCGGAATCGCGCTCGAGCCAGCGAGTCGCATCTCCGGGGGGTTTGTCGCCGATTGCCAGATCGTCCCATTCACTCCCCCATTTGGCTATACTGGGCTCCCACAAGGTCCCCACGGGACGATCAAAACGGGCATTCCCAGAACGGGTGCTCACCAGAGAAACAACGAGGGTTTCATGTCCAAGACGCAGACGTTCCTTCTGATCACGGCTCTCGCATGCTCCAGCGCAATGGCCGCGCCACCGGTGCGCAAGTTCGACGAGCCGGGCGCCCCGCCGTTCAAGGTCTTGAAAGAGGGCGAGAACCCGCCGATCGATGCCAACGACAATTTCGTCATCGGGCCCAAGTACACGCCCGCGCCGGAGCGAAAAAAGGCCGAGGGTGTTCCCGAGGGGAAGGTGGAGCAGTTCATCATCGACTCGAAGGAGACCAAGCTCTTCAATCCCGGCATCGCCCGCAAGGAATTCGGGAAGGTGGACCCGAGCAATCCGAAGACGCTGATTGTCGACACCCACAACATCGACTACAAGCGCACGATCTCGGTCTACATCCCCGCGCAGTACAAGGCGGGCACCGACGCGCCATTCCTGGTGATTCACGACGGTCCGCGTGACAAGCCGCCAGGCGCCGAATTGCTGCACATCTTCGACAATCTGATCGCCCAGAAGCGCATTCCGCCGATCGTCGTCATCTGGATTGCGAACGGCGGGGGCGACGCCCAGGGGCATGAGCGCGGCAAAGAGTATGATAACATGAACGGTGACTACGCCGAGTACATCGAAACGGAAGTGCTGCCGCGCGTGGAGAAGCACTGCAACGTCAAGCTGACCCATGACCCCAACGGCCGCGCCGTGATGGGAAGCAGCTCCGGCGGCTCTTGTGCGCTCATCATGGCCTGGTTCCGCAATGATCTCTACCACCGCGTACTCACAACCTCGGGAACGTTCGTCAACCAGGCGTGGCCGTTCGACCCGAAGTATCCCGACGGGGCCTGGGGTTTCCACGAGACGCTCATTCCCAACAGCCCCAAGAAGCCCATCCGGATATTCATCTCCGTCGGCGACCAGGACCTGCTCAACCCCAACGTGATGCGCGACGACATGCACGACTGGGTCGAGGCCAATCACCGTATGGCCAAGGCCCTGAAGGCCAAAGGATATGAGTACGAGTACCTGTTCTGCCGCGGTGCGGGCCACGGCATCGGCAACGCTCAGGCACAGTTCCTCCCGCACGCCCTCGAATGGGTGTGGAACGGGTATGTCCCCAAGACGGACAAGTAGTGGCCGGACGGAGACTCCAGGACATGCGTTTGAGCCAGTGGTTCGTTTCCGTGAACGCGAGCGCAAAGCGCGTGTCCTGAGCTCAGTTCGATGGAACTACAATTGTTGCCAATTTATATATAAATAGATTAAACACGTTCATTCTAAATTAGATAGCTTCATGCGTTGTACGTTCGAGTTGGGCGCCGAATACCGATGGCGAGGGTCGAAGTTGCGACCGCTTTTCTGCCGGCTCGTGCGCAACAGGCTCCCAACCTACCGAGGGCCTCTTACACTAACCCGAAGCGCGAGCGAGGACATTATATAATTATTCCTCGCTCGCGCTTCGGGTTAGTGTAAGAACCCTCGGTATCGTGATCGGCGCAGGCCGATCGTGAAACGCTTGAGGGCCTCGGCACCGCGAAGGAGTTAAGTTATTTCTGCAACGCTCAGTAAACGACTGCGGACGCGATGACGCAATGGGCAAAGCCCGGGAAAATCGACCATGATCGAGGGACCTGAGTTCTGGCGACTGATCGAGAATGTCGACCGCGAGGCACTTCAAGAAGGCGACGAGGACAGCGCAGTGGAACCTTTGGTCGACGCGTTGTCACAACTCGGTGAAGCGGACATTCGCGACTTCGAAACGATCCTCACCCAATGTCTTTACGACATTGATGGCCGAGCCTACGCCGAGAATGCCGGGAGGTCGGGGCAGTCGGGCGACGGTTTCCTCTATGCGCGTTGTTACGTGGTTGCGAACGGTCAGACACACTACGACAACGTGAAAGCTGACCCGACGAGGATGCCAAAGTCGCTCGACGAGTGGTGCGAAGCCCTTCTTTATGTCAGCCAGCGCGCCTGGGCAAACGTGACCGGTCGCGACGAAGAAGAATGGAGCCACAACACGCCGCTGAGCTACGAAACTGGAAGTAACGCCGCGAATTGGTAACGCGGGCGCAACCATAATAAATGCACATTCATTGCAACATCGCATCGATGGAAACCCAGAGGCCCTGGGTTCAGACTCACCCCCACGCTTTCCCGGCATCCCTCACGGCGGTTTACGTTCGCGTTGCGCACACGGGAGGGCGAGGCTCCGTCCGAGCCAGCCTTGATCTATCGGCGAGTCTTCGAGCCGATGGATCATCGCGTGCCGCCCAGGGGACCGCGTCAGCACACGCGATGTTCAGAGGACTCGAAGACTCGTCCTCCGAACAAGGCTGGCTCGGACAGAGCCTCGCCCTGGCCTGGTGAAAACTTGGGCTTGCAGCGGGTTTCCATCCTCGTGCCGGCGGCCCTTTTTGTTGCGCGTCCGGCGTTTCATACCCCTCTCCCCTTGCGGGAGAGGGACGCCGCGCAGCGGCGGGGTGAGGGGTGCGCCCTACACGATCGCGATCGCCAGCCCGCCCCCTCACCCGGCCGCTGCGCGGCCGACCTCTCCCGCGAGGGGAGAGGTGTGGGGGCGCAACAGATTCGGCTTGCGCACAACCGACGGTCAAGCCCAAGTTTTCACCAGGCCAGCCTCGCCCTCCCAAAAACATGCAAGCGCAAAACATAAAATGATATTGATTGGCTCGGGCGTGCGCATCGCGAGAGAAAACCGCTCTAACGACTTGAAGTATTCGTCCGGCTCGACCTCGTTCCAGGTGTAGTCCTCGTCCACGCTGTCTTCGTCAAACTGCAGGACGTTGCCCTCGTCTGGCTTTTCCTTCTTGACGAGCTCCATGGGATGTTCCTGGGTTGACGGTGGCGGACGGAGTTCAAGCCTGGAACTGTTCGGCGGCGATCTGAAGCGCCTTCAAGAGAGGGTCGCGCAGCGACACGGCGATCCCGAACGGGTTCTTGCCCTCGACGAGGGGGATGATCGGGTCGGTATTGATGAATTTCTCCAGCCGCTTGACCCGGGCGAGCGACCGGGGCGGCTCGGCCAGTTTGCTGAGCAGCTTGTCGAGCTCGGCGATGAGCTCGGGGGCCTCGGGCCGGCCGGTCTTGCGGAGCGCACTCTGGAGCTTTCGGACCGGTCGTGAGGCCTGAAGCTTCGCGGTCTGCCAGGCGGCGACGGCCGCCGATGCGTTGGGGCCTTCCTCGCCCCGGATCTCGCGCCCGGCGGTCACCCCGCGCAAGGCACTTCGAGCCCGTCCTTCGAGCGCCTCGAGCTCCGCGACGGCCTCCGCGAACCGCCCGGCCTGGGCGTGCGCACCCGCTTTTGTCAGCGATTCGTCCAGCGCCGCGGCCTGCGTCGGAGCGGCCTTCCGAAGCTGGTCGAGCAGCGGCTTGACGGCCTTCAATTGCGCCTGGTAGGCCGCGTCCGGCTTGTCGCCCGGCTCGTCGCCGGACTTGTCGCCGGTACGTGCCCCTCCGAGCGTCACATCGTCGGGCCTCAAGGCGAGGTTGGCCTGAGCCTGAAACTCCTTGATCGCCTCCAGGCCCTCCTTGTACCGCTTCGCGTCCCCGTGGTCGCGCGCTTCCTTCAGCAGCGGACGGAGTCCATCGACCTTTTTGGGGGCGAGCCGTCCCACGGCCGGCAGCCGGTTCGCGGCTTGCTGATAGAGCTTCTCGAACTGCTCAGGAACACGGGTCGCGCCGCCGGTCTTTGGAGGCGGCGCGGAGGGGATCTCCGACTTCGCCGCGTCAAGTAGCTTCTCAACGTCGTCGAGCCGGAGTGCAGCCCCTTCGAAGTCCTCCGACTGGACCAGGCTGTCGGCCTGCATCAGCCGGCCCGCGGCGCTCCTCGCCAGTGCCGGATTGCTCTTCTTCAGCGCCTCGTGTTGCGTCTTGAGCTTCGCCAGGCGCTCCTTGACCGCCGCACCGGATTTCCCGTCCGCGGCCTCCTTCTCGCCTTCGGATTCGTCCGGCGGCGATTCCACGCCGAGCTCGAGTTCGAGGTCGTGGAGCGTGCTGAGCGCCTTCTTGAAATCGCGCTTGCCGGCTGCGGTCTTGGCCTGTTTGAGCAGGGCGCTCAACGCCTCGGCGCGGTTGCCACCCTCAGCCTGTTCGCCTCCCTTGGCACGTTCGGCTTCCTCAGCGAGAGCCTTCTCGTAGGGGTGGTTGATCGCCTTGAGGCGGGCCTTGTACTTCGTCTCGAGGGCCGCCTGGTCTTTCGCTTTCTTGGCCTCGCGTTCCTTTTCGGCCTTCTCACCCGCGTCCATCATCGCCTCGGCCCCGGGTCCCGCCGCCCGGATCGCGTCGGCGCACAGGTCGGCGAGTTTCTTCAGGGCGGCCTCGGCCTGTTCCGGATTGCCCTTGGCGAAGAAGTTGTTGGCTTCGCGGATCAAGCCGCCGGCGAGAGCCTCGATGCCCGAGCTGAGGTACGAGGCTCGCTTGGCCTGCTTGAGCGCAGCCTGGAGCCGCTCGGCAATGCTACCGCCAACCCCGCCTTTGGCCTTCGGATCCTCGGGCCCGGTCGGCTTCTCAGCCCCCGGCTCGGTCTGGGCTTTCGGATCTTCGGGCTCAAGCTGCTTCTCAGCGCGGTCGAGCCGAAGCGCGGCCCGCTCGAAGTCCCCCGTCTGCGCGAGGCTGCCCGCTTGCATCAGCAATCCAGCAAGGCTCTTCGCCAAGCTCGGATTACTCGATTTGAGCTCCTGCTGCCGGGCCTTCAATTTCGCCAGACGCGCCTTGATCGCCGCGCCCGGATCAGAACCGGTCTTGGTCGGGCTGGTTGTCGCCGCGTCGAGCTGCTTCTCGACGGTGTCGAGCCGGAGCGCGGCCCCCTCGAAGTCGTTCGCCTGGACGAGGCGACTGGCCTGCATCAGCAGTTCGGCGACGCCTTCCGCGAGCGCCGGATCGCGCGCCTCGAGCTCCTCGTGGCGGGCCTTGGCTTTCGCCAACCGAGCGTTGACCGCTGTAGCGGCCGCCTCGCGATCATCATCCTCGTCGGTATCGCTCTCGTCCGACTCCTCCCAGCGGTCGTCCGGACTGTCGGGCGTCTCGTCGTCGGGCCGATCGTCGTTGATCTCCTCGACCTTCTCCGCCTTCCGGAACGCGGCCTTGACCGTCAGCTTGGTGGACTTCTTGATCGTGTCGCGCAGCTTCTTATTCAGCGCCGGCGAGACATTTACGATCGTCTCGAATACGAGCACCCCCTTCTCCATCGAGCATCGCCCGCGGATCACCTGACCGCCGCCGCACTCCTTCTGCTTGTCCTTGACGACCGCCCCGCCGATGACCCTCTTCGACATTAAGAGCGCCGTACCCTTCGGCGCAGAGACAAACGCGAAGTTGCGCGGCGCCTTGCGGGCAGCGTTGACCTCTTTCAGCAAGACCTTATCGATGGCGATCATCGCGGCCTCCTCCTCGGCATCAGCTTCGTTCGGGAACGGACCGTCGCGTGGTCCGGAACTCGAAAACACGTGTTATACTAGGCTTCCTTCAAGACTGCGGCAATGAAAAAGCCAGAAACAACCGTTGGCATTGCGTCGCCTGGGTTTACGCGGAGCGTGATCGAGCCACGGGGATGCACTTCGCCGGCATTCGAGAAGGGCCATAAGGTCAAAGCTCAGTGAGCTTGCACGAACTGGGACGCGGCAAGAGGCATGCTGCCATCGTGACTCCCCGACCCCCGCCACGTTGTGCGGACTGTGTCAGAAGTCGCAGGCTAGTACCTAGTCAAGTTGTGTTTGTCGGGTTGACCTGGCAGACTCTGTCCATGAGGACTTCGCCTCCGGAAGGAGTCAACCCCATGAACAAGCACTACTTGGTTACCCTCACTGACGACGAGCGGCAGTCTCTCCGTGAACTGATT
>DAIDJG010000256.1 GCA_027451445.1 Singulisphaera sp. | reverse complement strand
AGCTCCTGAAAGGACTCCTTCCGATTGAACGACCGACAGAGCGCACCAAAAAACCGCGATTGTGCAAAGCCCAAAAACGTAAAAAAAACACGGTCGTTTCACCATCCCACCCCAACCCTCCCCCACAAGGGGGGAGGGAGTTCTGATGCTTCTGTGTTTTGATGGGTTGCCACCGTGCGCAATCCAACCGTTCGGCGCTCTAACCTCTTTTCGTTGTGCGAGCCGGGTCATGCTGCAACGCGTTGTAGAGCAGCGAACCGAGCCTCAACGTTCGAGATGTGAGCTCAATCGACGATAGAGCTCCACCGACGCGTCAATCTCCGACTTTCGAATGGAGACGCTCTCAACGTTGATTCCAATGGGCAAGCGCTTTTCGCGAGCATAGTCCCGCACGTCGGTGAATACCCTCTCGCACAGGTCGACGGAACGCTCCAGCGTGTCGGCGGAATGGCGGAGTTCGTTTTCAAGCCAGCGCGGGAACGAGATGCCGAGCCACTTCATGAACTCGAGCGTGCGAACCGAGCCACACGGTGAGAACGTGAGCACCACGGGAACGGGCGAGCGGCCGGACGTTTGCAGCGACAATGCGTAGTCGGAAAGCAAGGATTTCGTGGAGCTAGCGTCGTACACGGACTGTGTGATGAAGAAGCGACAGCCGTGGTCCTGCTTGACGAGCATCCGCTGGTGCTCATCCTCTTTCGCAACATGTCGCTCCGCTATGGCGATGCCACCAACGACCAGATTGGACGCGGCGCGCGCCATCGCATACGCCTCGGCCAGCGGCAAACCCGGGTGGTGCGATTGGCCACGTGGGGCGCCGACGAAGACGCTGATGTGCCGGCTAGCCCCTGACCGCACGCCGTCGACCCAACGCGAAAACGCCTCACGCGTCTGCGCGCCCACGCATCGGTACACAATCTTCGGGATCGCGAGCGCGGCGAGCGCGTCACGTGCGTAGACCTCGGGGTCGACGGTGGGTAGAAACGGGAACGGGCGTTCCCGGCCATCGCGTCCCGGCTCGTCCTGAATGTCGTAGACAACCAGGCCGTCGGGCGCGAGCCGGCGAAGTCGGTCCACCTGTTCGGCCGCAATGTCACGCAACCGCTCGGGGGTCGACACGAGCTTCGGCGGCGCGATTCCGTAGAGACGTATCCCAGCGCGCCCGTCGTCGAGTTTTTCAAACAGCGTACTCAAGGAGAGGAGTCTCCGCCGCTTCACGCCGGTGATCTGATCGGCCAGTTACGGCGGCCTCCTAAATCGTCCCAACGTATTACACGCCAGGATTTGACACTCCTCACTCATCACCACCACGGCGTTGTGGAGGAGTGGCCCGGGTGGCCGGGGAAAAGCCCGCGCAGCGGGCGTGCCCCGGAGGCACGAACCTCCGGGGCACGCTCGCCCTGTGGGCTCGCTTTTCCCCGGCCACCCCCAGTCCCAAGCCATCGACCCGAGGTGATGTTCGGCGAGAAGTCTCCAGGATTTTAATTGATCTCGCTCGGGATCGCCAGCGAGCAACAGGACGTCACGCCTGCCGCACGAATCGGTCCTCGATGAGACCTCACTAGGTTTACCCGAGCAACGATTGAGTGTGCCAATGAAACCGCCGTTGGAGATCAACCGCCGCACGAAACAGCGCGGGTGAGAGCTCGAGCGTCGGAAAGGCAAACCAGGTCTCGACCAGCGCGGCCGCGTCGGCTGTGGCTAGCCGGAACGGTCGCTTCACCGAAGTGGCGTTGACGAAGAATTCGGCCGCGACTTGCACGGACCAGCACCATCTCTCGGACAGGACGAGTTGCTGCGCGCGTTGCCGCTTTGCTGCGGATGCCGGGGCTTCGTCGACGGTGTAGAGGAAAATGTTCGTGTCAACGGAGACTTCCGCGCTCATACAACTCCTCACGCGCGATCCGTGGTGAGTTACGGAAACCCTTGATGGCTCCGAACAATTCTCGCATCCGCTCGCGTGCCGCGTTTAGGGGGTCGCGCTCGGGCTGCGTCGTCTCATCCGTGGATTGCCCCTTGCGGGTGATCGATACATCGACCTCGGTCCCCGGCGCGAACGGCACGTCGGCCAGGATGACCTGCCCGTTCTGCTGCACGGTCGCCGACGTTTCAAAGGCGCGCATGGCTTCGACCCCGGAAGCAGTGAGCGAGGATTGTGTGATGGGTAGGGACGCTATTCGGTCACCGCCCAGGTACGAATTCGCCGTAGCTTTACCGTAATGGGTGGCACTGGATTCGAGCCAGCGACCCCACCGTGCGAGGATGGCACGAAAAGCCGAGTTCCAAGCGAAACAACGACTTACGTTTCTCAAGAATATCAGGAATCGCACGCTTTTCAAGGGAAGCGTGCAGCCGAGCAGGGCTGTTGACAGTTTCACGCTGGGAAGATAAGAGAGTTGGCCGTGGCGATGGTAGCCCGCTTTTGCCGATTTGTCGCATGGAGGCGCAACTATGGATGCAGCGCTGGGACGCAGTCTGCTTTCGTTCTTGGCCGAG
>DAIDJG010000255.1 GCA_027451445.1 Singulisphaera sp. | reverse complement strand
GATGCCGTGTGCCTTTTCGGCCCCCCGTGAAAAGTGTCGGGTCGCCAGCCCTTGTGGGGGAGGGTTGGGGTGGGGGGTTCGAACGGCCATAGGTAATGCGACACCCCCCACCCCGGCCCTCCCCCACAAGGGGGGAGGGAGTATTTATGTTCCTGTGTTCGCAAGGTTTACGGCTATTTGAACGGTATTGCCCTTAGCGCCCACTGCGCGATCTCGGATTTTTCATGTAGTAGAAATGCCCGTCCTCGGCGCCGCCGAGGAAGTCGGGAACCCCGTCCCCATTGAAGTCGACCACCGTCGGGCTGACGTCATGCCCCTCGATGTTCTCGGAGGACAGCGGGCCCTCGTCGCGGAGGGTCCAACGACCATCCTGCGCGGCCACTTGCCGGAGGAACCGCGCGTTGGCGGCGTTCACGAGAAAATCGAGCCGGCCGTCGCCGTCCCAGTCCGTGACGCAGAGCTTGCGGCGACCGCTCTTGCCCGCCGTGCCCGCGTTGAGACGAAGAGGTTGGCCGGCCTCGTCGAGGAACGCGCGGACTGGGGGGAGCAGGACGAGCCGGCCATCGCGACGCGCGCGCTCGAAGAAGGCGAGGTAGCCCTCGTGGTCGAGCATCACGAGGTCGACGAGCCCGTCGTGATTCCAGTCGACGGCGACGGGGGTCGTGCGCCATTGTGTGAGCAGTCCCGTCCCTGCCGGGCGCAGCCAACCCCAGGCCAGAGTGGGCTGTGGCTCGCTCCACTCCACCTCGACCGGCTGCGCGGGGGCGAGCTTCGGCGCCTTGCGGGTCCCCACGTTGCGGTACCACTCGACGCGACCCCAGATCGAGTTGACAACGAGGTCGGGCCGCTCATCGCCGTCCCAGTCGGCGATCGACAAGGTCGTGTATCCCCATTTCGCCTCGCAAGGGCCCTGGATGCTTCCGTTGGGGCCAGCCTTGATCCGGATCGCCGCGCCGCCCGCCTCGACGAGCCTCGGTGCGGCCCATCGGGGCGTTTCCACGCCGGGGCCGCTGAGGTTCTCGATGAAACCGATTTGGCCCGCCGTGTTCCCGCTGATGAGGTCGGTGTCGCCGTCGCCGTCCCAGTCGAAACCGCAAGGAGTCGCCAGGGCGCCGAACTTGACCGCGTCGGCCTGCTGCCGGAAGTAGCGCGGGGCGAGAAATTGCGGCGTGCCATCGGCCCGAAGCGTGCCGGCGTTCTCGACGAGCGCGACGCGTCCGTCCTCGTCGCCCACGACGAGGTCGACATCACCGTCGCGGTCCCAGTCGATGGCTGTTGGCGTGATCATTTCGAGATCCATTACCAGCGGTGTGCCATCGGGGGCCGACAAGCGCACGCCGGGTGCGTAGTCGGGCCGGGTCCGCGTGCCGGTGTTTTTGAAGTATGTGAAGCCGTCGAGGAACTCCCCGCACAGCAGGTCGAGATCACCGTCGCCGTCGAAGTCAGCGAAGTTCGGCGACGGCCAGCCGAACACCTCGACGGGCGTGGCTCCCGCCAACACCTTCACCGGCGCGTCATACGCGGGCGAGGCCGTCGTGCCGCGGTTGTGTGCGACGTAGACGAACCCGCGCAAAGGCCCTCGCGTCCACTGGCCGGCGGAGTCGTAGGCGTTGTCCCAGCCGTAGTCGGTCCAGTCGTCCGCGCCGACGACGACGTCGAGAGCGTCGTCGCCATCGTAGTCCGCCAACCGCCAGAAGTTCCCCCGGACCTTGTTCGGATGAACGTTGGCGGGCAGCGTCAGCTTCCGGCCGCGATCGAGGCCCGACGCCAGGAAATCAGGGTACTCGAAACCCGGCGAGAGCACGCGCGTCCTGCCGCCGACCTCACAGGACGTGACATTCTGAAGCCCCTTACCCAGCCGCCGACCGGCCTCGAACACCGGCATGCCTCGAGCCGCCGACCCACCGGGGTTCCGGAAGAGGTAGATCCCGTTCGACGGTTTGTCCGGGCAGTTCACGACGAGGTCGACGTGGCCGTCACCGTCGTAGTCCATCGGCAGCGGCCAGGCCCAGAGACCCACGCCCACGTCGACGACGAGGCCCGGGTGATTGTACTCGAGCCGCTGCAACCCATCGGCGGAGGCAGCTCCCGTGAGTGACACCACCAGGCAAATCGTCATGGATGTGATGCGCATGGAAACGTTCCCGTCGGAGAGGAAATCGATGCTGGCTCAATTTACCGCCGGTAACGTGAATTGTCATGGCCGATCCGGCCCCCGCATCACGCAACAGCGAGGGCTCACTACAACAAAGATTTTCCTGGCGCCTAGAGCGGTTAACGACCGCGTTGCGCACATCCTGGCGACGAATCCCAATACTAACCCGAAGCGCGAGCGATGGCATTATATAATTATCCCTCGCTCGCGCTTCGGGTTAGTGTAGGAGCTAAGGTAGATGCCGAGTCTAAGCCCACGCGAGCGTGTGGCACGACCGCCCCGCCGTCGCCCTCCTGGTCGGTCGCGGCTGAGCGCAATGCGACCGTAAACCGCTCTAACCGTTCGTGCGCCTCAACGAGCGGGATGGGTGGCCGGGGCAAAGGGGAGCGCAGCTCCACGTGCCCCGGAAGCGTCTCGCGGCCCACCGGGGCACGTCGGCCTTCCGGCCTCCTCTGCCCCGGCCACCCCACGTCTACCACATTCACGCACAATCTGTTGGGCGCCAGGAAGATTTTGGGGCTCAATCGCGCGGCGTCCGGACGGGATTCGCGATCCGCAGGGTTCCTGCGAAAGGCTTCAAGCCATCGACGATACTCCTCTCCTCGAGCTTCATGGCCCCAGTCGTGGCCGTTTCCAGGTCGACCCGGCGCGCACTTCAACACATCAAAAAATTCCACTTTCGATACACTTTCCCTGCGAGAAAGCCATCCCCTCTTCTTGACAGACCGAGCCATCGTCGGTATCAATGACAATGTCCTGGCTCCTGACGGGCCATCAACTTAATTGGCTGTGACAGCCCCTTCCGTGCCCTACCCGCACGGAAGGGGCTTTTTTTGCGACCTCTGTAAAATAGTATGGTCATATATAGTTAAAAACATTAATGCGCGTCGTGCGCTGAGGGTTTCGCGATTCTGTTGCACGGAGTCGGGTCAACATGTCAAGGAGAATCTTTATGCGGAACGTGAGCATCGCAGGAATTACGGGACTTTTCATCGCGGCATGCTCTGGCCTCTGGGGGGACGAACCGAAACGGGCGGCCTCTTGCATGGCGGGATGTTGCGGCCACCAGGGGGACGAACCGAAACGGGCGGCCTCTTGCATGGCGGGATGTTGCGGTCACCAGGGGGACGAGCCGGAACGGGCGGCCCCGGCGCCGTCCAGCGGAGCGTCGCCAGCGCAGGCGAAGCCGGCACCGCCGAGACCGGTTCAGACGCCGACGGCGGAGCCGAATATGCGGCGGGTCGTACGGAAGCCCTCGGCCAATGCGACGGAGGCGATCGAGCGCGTTAGCGAACGAGCGATCCGTAGCGAAGCCGCCGGGTTGGTGACGGCTTACAACGCCAAGAACGCGGAAGCCCTCGCCGGGAGGTTTCTCTCCAAGGCGGAGTACGAGGTCGACACGGGCGAAGTGCTCGCGGGGCGGCAGGCGATTCAGGACCATTTCGCGCGGAGCTTCGAAACGAACCCGCAGCTCAAAGCGCGATTGAACGACACCAAGGTGCGCCTCGTCAGCTCGCACATGGCGACCCAGGAAGGGACCTTCACGGTTACGGCCAATCCCGAAGACGGCGAGGCGCAGACCCCCTTCGTGGCCATCTGGACGACCGACGAGGGGCAATGGCGGCTCGCGTCGATCCGCGAACTCGCGCCCGACGACAGGTCGGATGAGGCCACCCCGGCGGACCGTCTTCAACCTCTTGCCTGGCTCGTCGGCGACTGGGTGGATGAGTCGCACGAGTCCGTCGTCAAGATTTCCTGTCGCTGGAGCGACGACGGGAACTTCCTGCTCCAGGACTTCACGGTCAAAAGCGCGGGGGAGGAGATCCTCTCCGGCACTCAGCGCCTGGGCTGGGACCCGTTGACCCACAAGATTCACGGCTGGCTCTTCGACTCGACCGGTGGCCACGGCGAGAGCACCTGGAACTGGGACGGCAATCAGTGGGTCGTTCGTGCTTCCAGCGTGCGGCGGAACGGCCAAATTGACGCCTCGCTCAATACCATCGTCCAGCAAGGCCCCGATACCTACCGCTGGGAATCCTCGCACCGCATGCTCGGCGACGACCCTCTTCCCAACGTCAGCGTCGTGGTCGTGCGGCAGGCGCCGACGCCTCCCGCAACGGCGGAACCGAAGAAACCCGAATCATCGCGCACAAATCAATAAGGATGTCACCATGAGCAAGCGAAGCTTTTTGACGGCCGGTGTGACGCTCGTCGGCCTTTCGATCCCGATCGGCCCTGCCCTTGCCGATCTCGCCGCCGGCCCGCGTGGCGGCGGTGGATTGGGAGGCGGCGGGTTCCGCGGAGGCGGCGGTGGATTCGGAGGCGGCGGATCTCATCCTAGCGGCGGAATGTCCACGGGCGGCGGATTTCATCCTAGCGGCGGAATGTCCACGGGGGGCGGATTCCGTCCTAGTGGCGGCATGCCCATGGGCGGCGGATTCCATCCTAGCGGCGGCATGTCCACGGGGGGCGGATTCCGTCCTAGCGGCGGCATGACGGGCGGTCATGTGATGAGTGGTCATGCCACCGGCGGCCACGTCACGGGCGGTTTCACGGGCGGTCACGCCACCGGCGGCATGACGGGCGGTCATGTCACTGGGGGCATGACTGGCGGCCACGTCACGGGTGGTCTCACCGGCGGTCATGTCACCGGCGGTATGACAGGCGGTCATGTCACAGGCGGTCATGTCACTGGGGGCGTGACCGGTAGCCACGTGACGGGCGGTCATGTCACCGGCGGTATGACAGGCGGTCATGTAACGGGCGGCCATGTCACGGGTGGCGTGACGGGCGGTCACGTTACAGGCGGCGCTACAGGTGGCCACGTGACGGGCAGTCACGTCACGGGCGGCGGCACTGGTGGTCATGTCACCGGCGGTCATGTCACCGGAGGCCACGTGACGGGCGGTGGCACTGGCGGTCATGTCACAGGCGGTCATGTCACAGGCGGCGCTACAGGTGGCCACGTGACGGGCGGTCACGTCACAGGCGGTGGCACTGGTGGTCATGTCACCGGAGGGCACGTGACGGGTGGTCACGTCACAGGCGGCGGCACTGGCGGTCATGTCACCGGAGGCCACGTGACGGGTGGTCACGTCACAGGCGGTGGTACTGGTGGTCATGTCACAGGCGGTCACATCACCGGGGGCCATGTGACAGGTGGCCATGTAACAGGTGGTCATGTCACTGGGGGAGGCGGCCACGTGATGAGCGGCCACCTTCCGGGTGGTCATATGGGCGGACCTGGCCACATGCAGAGCTGGGCCCACCATCCGTATCATGGCCAGTGGCACCACGGCCAGTGGGGATTTCATCACTGGCCACACCATCCGTGGCCTCCCGGTGGTGGTCCTTGGGGCTGGGGTGGTTGGGGTATGGGCGGCCTGGGCTGGGGTCTCCTCGGCTGGGAGCTGGGGAGCCTGGCATACACGTCGGGAATGCTCGGTTACGACTACGTGAACCCCTACAGCGTCGGCGGCGTTGACGTGGGCGGCGGAGTGCTCATCGATTACACACAACCCTTCGATTCGATTACGTATGTGGATCCCAACGTCGTCACCGCAGAGGGCTATGCACCGGGGACGCCGGTGATTTCGGCCCAGTCCATCGACTACATGGCCGCGGCTCGGGCCGCGTTCCGCGCGGGCGACTATCCGCTTGCGCTCCAGGACGTGAACGCTGCACTGGTCCAGATGCCCGGCGACGAGTCGATGAATGAGTTCCGTGCGCTGGTCCTGTTCGCGATGGGGCAATATCGCGACGCCGCGGCCGTGCTCAACTCCATCCTGGCCGTCGGCCCGGGGTGGGACTGGACAACGATGATCGGTCTTTATCCGAACGTCGATGTCTATACCGTCCAGCTCAAGGCGCTCCAGACTTACATCGATCAGTCGCCTGATGCCGCCGACGCGCGCTTCGTGCTGGCCTATCACTACCTCACCGAGGGCTTTCCGGACGCCGCGCGCACCCAGTTGCAAACCGTCGTGAAGTTGCAGCCGCAGGACGTCGTCGCCAGCCAGTTGCTCCAGACGCTCACTCCGTCGGAGGGAACGACCGCGGAAAGCACCGACACGACCACCGCGGCTCCCCCCGCAACGCCTCCTGGGCCGGCTCCGGTCGAGCAACCCCAGGCCGGGCCCGCCAACGACATCCCGATCGTCGGGTCCTGGACCGCCAAGCGGCCGGATGGCAGCCAGTTCTCACTCACCCTGACCGCCGATGGGCAGTTCACCTGGGTCTTCAGCCGGGGTTCCAAGACGTCGACACTCCAGGGAACCTACACGTTTGACGACAACGTGTTGACCATGACCGATTCGAAACGAGGACCCCTCGCCGGCGAGGTCACACTCGGGGCCGACAACTCGTTCACCTTCAACTTGCCCGGCGCACCATCGGCGGAAGGAGGCCTCGTCTTCCGGCACTGAGCCGGTCGGGGCCCTTGAATCCAGCGGGCGGGCTGGAGCGCTACCATGTAGCGCTCCGGCCCAGTCCGTGTGCCACTGCTGAGATCCACGTGCAAGAGTGTAATCCTATCCATGGCGCTCGGGAGCGTCGGCGTGACAGCAGAGGTCGATCACCACGGTGCTCGCCAGAATCAAGACGTCGTCCTCGCCATCAGCAATGTCGACGCCGTAGCTGTCCGTCCACGAAAAGTACGCTTTCGAGACCGTTGCGACCTCACGACCGTGGCGGCGAAACTTATACTCATAATCGAACAGACTTCCCGTCGCTTCGAGATCATCGGGGCCGGGGACGTCGACCGTGAATTTGCAATGGAGCAGTGTGAAGACGTGTTTGCTGACCGTTGCGACAACCACGCCGTCGCGCAGAATGTCGTACGACGGGCCCCATGTGAGCAGCCTTTGGCGGATCTCGGCGAGTTCGTTGCCGGCCATGTCCTGGAAAACGAGGCGCTTCCCCAGCAGAGTGAACGCTTTGCCGTCCACCAGAAGGCGTACCTGGCCACGCTTCCGAGCGCGGGGTACACGAACAGAAAAGTCGTCAACGGCACCTCGCGGAGTGACCAGCGCCCGAGGGCCAGGCTCACCAACAGGCCGACACCTCCGCACACCAGCCCGAAGGCGGCGCCGACCCCAATTCCCTCTCCCAGAGTACGCGGCTTCCAGGCGGCCCAGACGCGACAGGTGCGCTGCGAAGATTGAAGCATGAGGAGTCTCGCGTTTGGTCGTTCATCCCGAGAGACCACGCCCGCGGTGCCAATCTCTTTCAGGGAACTGCGGGCCGGTTCATCGCATCGCGAGATAGAGGACCAGCGCCGCCGCGATGACTGCGGCGGCGACCACCAGGCTCACGACCATCACGATGGTGTGGAGCAGAAAGAGCGTGCGGAGCTTGCCGAACCCGAGCACGAGCTCACGCTGGTCGGCCCCATCGGTGCCGGCCACGTTGCGGAAGGCGCGCGCGCCCTGGATGCACAGGCTCGCGATCGCGATCTTCAGCAGGGCCGAGACGATCGTTGCCGGGTTCTTCGGCGTGTGGAGGGTGAAGAAATTGAGCAATTCGACGGCGCTCAGGCCCATGTTGATCCACCCGCACGCCGCCATCCAGCGCGCCAGGCGGAAGAACTGGTCTAACTCGGCCGCGCCCAGCGGGATCTGCGCCAGCTCCACTGGGCCTTTGATGTCATCGGTCTGGATCCGCGTCATCTTGACCTCCCGGCGCTCACGCCGCCGCTAATGCCATGTAAGCAACCACCAGGACAAGCCCCACAACGACCGACAGCACGCTGGCGACCACGAAGACCTGAAAATAACGAGCCAGCCAGTGGACCCCGAACACCAGCAACTCCTGGTCAGCCCCGTCGGTGCGGGCCATCCGGTCGAAATCATCCGCGGCCCGGTAGAGGACCGTCCCCGAATAAATGCCCGCGCAGGCCAGCGCCAGGGCGGCGGCCCACGCGATCGCAGTGACTCCACCCTGCGCGTGGACAATCGCGCGGCCATGCCCCAGGTGGTGGAGGTGCGGCGAGGCCAAAAGCGTGACGAGCACCCCTCCGAACAGCACCAGGAACAGCATGAACAGCCCGCAACTCAGTGTCACGACGGCCACGAAGCGCATCCAGCGCGCCATGTCCTCGATCATCCGCTCATCCTCGACGCGATACGGGATCCGAACCAACGACGTCGTCGACACTTCACACCTCCTTCGAGCGGGAGTCGTCGCGACTCCTCCGCGCTGGGCGGAGCGCATAAAAAACCCCGCCGATGCCGTAATTGCACCGCGGGGCCACCCTAGCCGGGACCGAACCGGCCCGCCGCGAGCCGTTGGTCCAACGTATTACCACGATTATTGACAGCGAGGGACGCTGCGTCAAGACTCCACATTCGGCCCATCGAAAGTTCTGTGCATAAGTTCGGCGTGTGCGTCCTTGATGTACGAAGCCACCGAGCCACTTCCCTTCCGATGCGGACACGCCGCCGAGGTTGTGTTCGTGGCCCGTATTGACGGCCACTTCCCGATCGGAGACGAACCCCCTATCATCGGCCGGAGCCAAATGGGTAATCCAAGTGTTCGGGTCGAAAGGTTCGCGATGGCCGAGCGAGACACCGCAGCGCACGCACTGCTCCTCGCTCTGTACGCGCTCGAGAGCGGCGCCATGGACCGCGAACACCTCTTCAAGGCCGCTCGGACCTGGATTCTGGACAGCTCCGAGAAATACCACCGCCGCAGTGTCCGACATGCGGAAGAACGGGTGGTACTGAGCAAGCTGGGGTCCGAGGAGGCGAAAAACGAGCGGTCTCGAAGAGCGCTTCGAGAGCGATCGCGACCAGAAGCAGGCGAACCCGGTTGAACCTGGACCTCGTCCACAGGCCACGGGTCGCTAACTGCTGTCCAGTCGTATCTGAATCTGCCCGGCTACGTTCCGATCGAAGGTTGCGTCCCTCCAGGCCAACAAGCGCAGGCTTTCTAACAGACGTTGCGCAATGTTCTTCAAGGCCCCGAACAGTTCGACGGCTGATCGCTTGCCCTGTGCTTGAGCGAGACGCCGCAACAGGCATCCCTTCTCCACCAACTGCAATAGCAGGTGGGCGATCTGTAACAGCAAAGTCGGTCTGCTCCCCGGTCTTCGAGACCATCTTGGGCTGGCCTCAAGGCGGTGGAAGTGCCAGCCTCAGCGGATAAACACCCGCGGGCCGAGCGGCCAGCGGCTCGCTCGATTGACTTCCATCTGCCCCTTCAAAGTCAACACCTTGGCTTGAACAGGCCGAACCGGATGAATGGTGCGCGGGAAGAACACCGGACGCAGTGCGGAATGGCCGGGAGGGGGCACCGTAGCCGGGAACACATTGCGGACCGTGACCGTCGCCACGAAATCGTTAGCACTGACGCTCGCCTGGCGTACCGACGCTGCGGTACTCGCGTAGTTGAGCAGAAAGGTCGCGTACACGGGGGTACCCTGCAACACGTCGGTCTTGTTTTGCGCGGTGATCCCTTGCATCGAGAACAGGTCGATGATGCGGTTCGGCAGCAGACCCGTCGGCACGATGATCAGATCATTCGTGTTCGGGTTGAACGCGAGCTTGGCGTTCACGGGCACGTCCGCGTAGCCCGAGTTTCCGGTCGTCAGGCCGCCGGTCTTCGTGATGAGCATCGCCGAGAACCGGCTCAAGGATTGGAGGTCGATCGCCTCGCTGAAATGGACCGTGGCGTAGCCCAAGGGAACAGTCCACGGAGACTTGTCGGCGGGAGTGGTGCCGGTGACGGTCAACGGAGAATGATTGGTGACCCCAAGTCCGTTAACTGCGAAGGTCGCGTAAAAGGGTTGTCCCAGCGTGACCCCGGTACTCGGGAACTTCTGGTCGTCGCTCACCGTCGGGTCGACCGCAATCACGTAATTGACTCCGGGCGACAGAGTCTCGCCGGGCGTCAGGTAGGCGGTCTGCGTCGAGGGACTGTAGAACACGGGCGCGCTCACCAAGTGGTACTGGCCCGGTGCGGGGTTTGCCAGCAGGTGAACCGTGCTGGAGTTGACCGTCCAGGAATTTAGGGGCTTGTTAAACTGGACGCCGATCGTATCCGGTTGTGCGATCACGTTGCCGTTGATCGGGACGCTGCCGTTCCGGGTGGTAACGTCGGTGATTTTCAATGGAGAGCCATTCGCAGCGTCAGGCCGGTAGTCGAACGTCATGAAGACGATTCCCGATGGGTTAACGCCGGGGCCGCCAAGCGGGTCTCCATAAATGTCACTCAGCGGGTTGACCGTGAGCAGGTAGACGTCGGAAGGGAGGAACTGGCTAAGCGTCAAGGTGATGGTGGAGGTGCCGTCGACGGGGTTGACGTGATAGACGGCCGTGGCAGGGATGGGGAGGTCGCCACTGTCGACCCCGGAGGGGGCGGTCCAGAGGACCTTTCCTTGAGCGGCCAAGGCGCCTCCATCCGGGCCGCTGGGGATCAGCATCACGGCGAACACGTCGCCCGCGAAGCCGCTGCCGTCGGACTTGTCGGCCGTCAAGCCGGCGATGGCGCGGTTGAAACTGATGACGATCTGGTTGTTGGGGAGACTCTGAAGATAGTGGAGCGTGCTGATGGCTGAGGGGCTGACTCCGGTGACTTCCAGAGGCGACAGGACGGTCTGGGTGGTTGCCTGGGGCTGGGCGGGGACGGTCTCGACATTGCCCACGTTATCCGTAGCGATGGAGTAGAACGCGTACTTGTGGCCGTAGGCGCCGTGGTATGTTGCCGACGTCTGCGCGGTGCCCGTCAACCAGGGGACGAACGGTCCGCCATTGTCAGAGACGTAGACATCATAGGAGGCAATGCCGGAGCCGCCGGCATCGTCACTGCCGGCCCAACTTACAGGGAAGTTGGCGCCGACAGTGGCCGGGAGTGCCGCGACAGTGCTGGTGGGTGTACCTACGTCGATCGTGTTGACGACGGCGGTGGTATCGAGCGTGGCGCTGGTGTCGAACAGCACCGACGCGGATTGGGTAATCATTGCGCCGGTTGGCAGGCTGGCCCTGGGTTGGACCGTGTACTGGACGTAGCCTTCGCCGACATTGCTGCTGTTATTGGGGGGGAGGAAGCCGTCGAAGACGCCTGCGGGTGCCTGTCCTGTGGCAGGGTCCAGCGAGATGTATGTTACGGTCAACTGGCCACGCTGGACGTTGAAATCGGCGGTAACGATCACGTTGAGCGCGGAACCGTCGTCGTTCTGGTAGGCGATAGCCTCCTGATACTGTGTGAGCCCCGCGGGGACAGCGACATTGTAGCCGTTCACCAGTGTTGCGTAGTCTCGCTCAGGGCTGTAGCATAGCGAGGCATGAAATCCAAGGCACGGAAGTCTTGCCCCAATTGTCGGCGTTTGCAGGCGCTGTTAGATGCCCAAGAGGCGCGGCTGCAAGCGCT
>DAIDJG010000254.1 GCA_027451445.1 Singulisphaera sp. | reverse complement strand
GGTGATAGTCTCGGCGGTGACGATGGGCGCGAGCCCTACGGTGATCGATGGCCCCGCGGGCACGGCGGTGGACACCGACATCGTAACGCCGTCGACGTCAACGGGGATGACGTTCCATTTCGGGACCGGTGCTAACACGCTCCAGATCAACACATCGATCGGCAATATTCTGTCTGCTCCTGCGGCGGGTGGCACGATCACGTTCACGGGCGCGTCCGGTTTGCAACAGTGGACGACGACGGGAACCGTCTCGGTGACCCCGGCTGTCCCCTGATCCAAACTCGCGCTATGAACGTGCTGCTCTCTCAGGGAAGAGGGGGGTGTCCCAGGTTTGGGACGCCCCCGTTTCGCATCTCGGCCTGGTGCGATTCCTGAGCTCTCTGCGTCATCGAGCAACCCTCTCCGTGTCTCGACCGGCAACTCCCGAGGGAAATCGTGGTTCGGCACGTTCTCGCTTTAGTATTCGCTACACGCGTCGAAACCGTAGCCCTCCGCGCCGGAGCTCGAGGGTCTATCCGATGAAGCGATGGGTACATGATCCGCCCGTTCCAAACGAACAGCCTAACGGTTGTCTACCGGCACGACTCTTGCTTCTGGGGTCGTTTCAACGACTTCGGCCGAGGACGCCGGGCAGCATCTCGAACATCAGTGCGATGCTGCCGAAAACGTGGCGCATTCGCCGGGACGTCGCTCGCTTCGGTGAGCTGAACGTGGTCGTCGAGCAGGCCGTGCGGACGGACCAGCGGTTGGGGGTTGATGCCAATTCGTCGCACCGCGACACCCGGTCCGAGGTTTTTCCTAGGGGAATTGCAACGGCGATCTCGAGTAGGTCGTGTCCGAGTTGATTATCGCGCAGCCTTCTCAATCAATGGATGGCGGATGTCATGTCTGAATATCGAGCGAATGCAGTGGGAATCAAATGTAATTGGTAAACCGCGGCGACTCATTGTTCTGCATAGTCCAGAAGCAGTGCGTGTCTGGAATAGTCTAAGAATTTTGGTTGAAATGGATAATATAGACGGGGTATAGTGGAACTGTCGCGCATTGACAGGGTCTCACGGGGAGTGCCCGACCTGTGATCGACGGGCCGAAATGGGTCGTGCTCCGCATCAGATGTCGAGCGTGTGGCCAGGGAGACATGAAATGAGCATTCTGTGCTAGTTTTGGATGAATGGGGCGATTGTGTCGTTTCTGGCAAGCTGGCCTTCGCTGCCACGGTCCTGATGCTCCCAAGGTGACGTTCGTATTGACGAAGGTCGGTAGCGAGGTGTTGCTGGAAATGTCGGGCTTCGAGATTGCGATCGGGTTCCTGGATCCGGGTTATCGCACGCGGGCACGACGTTCACGGCGGGCGACGGCAGCTCGCCGGCGAGTGGGGCCGGGACGGGCCTCTTGCGGGATTCGATCCATATCGGCGCCGGCGACTCTACACGCATCGCGGTCAACGCCCTTCTGGGCGCTGAGTAATAAGCGTTTTCCTATATCGGCGTTCGGCTCGAGGGCAGCCCGGTCCAGCGTCGTATGAAGTCTCGACTTCGGGCTGCGTCCGGATGATCACACGTTGGAGTCAAACTGACTCGCTTCCCTCCGATGCCCGAGGGCTGGCGGGTCCTTTCCAGGGCATGCAGTGAGTTGAGGAGAACCGCACCATGAACCGCCTCGATCGCTCACGACTGAAGGGACTAGCTTCAGCCCCCCGGACTAAGCAGCCGCGGGCCACGAAGTCCCGCAGACTCGTCCCCTGGATGGACGGGCTGGAAAACCGCATTGCGCCGGCGCTCGCCGGCAACCTCTATGTCGTCGGGACCACGCTTGTCTACAACGGCAATTTCGCCGACAACAATATCACTGTGTCCGGTACGGACGCCGCGTTCAGCTTGCAGGATACCGCCGGCACGATTAGTTCAACGGTGCCCGGCATGGCCGTCACGGGCTCGACGGTCTCCGGCGCCATCCCAAGCTATATCCGTTCGATCGCGATCAACGGCCAGAACGGCACGGACGTGATCAATGTCGGTTCACTCTCGACCACGAGGAACGTCATCCTCACGGGGACGCTGGTGAACATCAACAATCCCCTGGCCGCCGACAACGTGACGGTGTCCGGCACGCTGGTGAGGCTCACGGGTTCAGGCAGTATCTCGACCAGCGGTCCCGGCGGCGCATTGCCGGTCGCCGGCTCGGTGACGATCAATGGCACGCTGAACAACACCAGCACCGCTAGCGCCAGCACGTCGAACCCGACGATCGTAACTTCTTCGGTAGTCGACGGGAACATCACGCTGAATGGGCCGGTTGGGGGCACGACGAACTTCACCCTGAACGCCGGCTCCGGCGGCAATGTCACGGTGGCGCAGGCGATCAATCTGGGTGGCTCGGCCGTTTTCCATATCTGGGGGCCCGGTTCGTCTCCTCCTCAACCCGGCGCAGACAACGTTGTCCTTCACCAACTCGTGGAGAGTGGGACCGACCAATCATCCATCTACGCGACGGGTGGCATCAGCGTCAACGGCAACATCGTCGCGGCCGGACGAGTCGGACTCTATGCGAATCTGAAGGATTCGGGATCCCAAGGTTTCACCCAGGTCAACGGCACCATCGTGACCACGGGCGATCTGGTCCAGATCGGTGTAAACGCCCTCCCATTCTTCACGAACTCCACTGGGACTGGGACCGGTGGCATGACGATCACGCAAATCACGGTCGGATCGGGCGGTTACGTGGAACTCTTCACGGCCAACAGGTACGCAGGCGGCGGCAAATTGCCGATTAACGGTGGCGGCCCGATCCAATCGGCGAGCAACAACGGCTCTTTAAATGTGAATACCCCAGGGGGTGGTGGCTTGGTCGCGGCCGCCGGCGCGGGGGGAATCAACCTCACGACCTCGGTTGGGTTTCTCTGGGCTGCTGACGTCAGTGCTGCCCCGCAGAGTGGCAATGTCACGATCAACAACACTGGCCAGGCGCTGAGCTTGCAGGACGTCACCCTTTTTCCGTTTGACGTCGTCAACGGGAACATCAGCATCACCAACGACCTGGGGATCGAAGTGGCCACCACCATGGGCCCCGTTACCGCTGGTGGCACGGGCCATAGCGTCGCGCTGACCACGACGAACCCAAACGCCACGGGATCAGGTGCTACCGCCGGCTTCGGCGACATCACGCTCACGAGTGGCGGTGTGACGGCCGATACCGTCAACCTGAACAGCACCGGCGACATCAACTACGCTGCGGGGACCATCACCGCTTCCAAGTTGAACATCAACGCCGGCTCGGCCTCGTTGGCTGCTACCCCAACGGGGAACGTTGGGGCGACGGGCGCTGCAGTGCAGGTAACTTCGGGAACGGCCTCACCCATTGTGGTGAACTTGACGACCACCAACGCGGTCACGACAGATAAGGGCGGCGCGCTCGGTGTCTGGATCACCGACAGTACAAGTCCGATGACCATTGCTCAGGCCACGGCCAACAGCGGTATCATCAACCTTTCGACCACCGGAACGGCGGCTGGCGATAACCTCGTCGTGAACGGAAACGT
>DAIDJG010000253.1 GCA_027451445.1 Singulisphaera sp. | reverse complement strand
GCGCCCGCTTCGAGCAGCAGCCGCGCGAACTCGAAACAGTATTGATGCGGTGGCTGGTACAGCGGCCCTTCGGTTCGGTGTACGTCGGCCTCTCCCAGCCCGAGGACTCCCGTCAGCGCGGTGCAGAGACACGGAAACTGCCCACCCCAGTCCCAGAGAAAGCCCGCATTCGGGTCGGCGCCATGTTCGAGCAACAGCCGGGCGACCTGTAACGTCGAGTGCCCTTCGGCTTCGCTGTCGAGTCGTGAGTACGCCGCGTACAGCAGGGGTTCCCAGTCGAACGGTCCGCCCTTCGCATGCACGTCCGCGTTCCTGGTCAAGAGGTCGGCAACCGCCGCAACATCCCCTACAGCTACGGCCGTATAGATGTTGGCTTTGGCGATGTTCGGATTTGCCGCGAGGATCTGTCGGGCCCTCTCACGCCGCGAAGGATGATCGCCGTCAAAGTACGTGATGCACGCCAGGCGCACGAATCTGTCCGTGTCATCATCAGATCTGGGTTCGAGCGGCTGCCGATAGGCCTCAATCGTCTGCACGTAGCTTTTGAGTTTTTGCCAGCTCGTGAAGCCGTAGCTCCTGGCGAGCACACGTTGCGCATCGTGCAAAGCGAACGCAGTCCGGTCGGGAGCGTGCTCGTGACGCTCGACTTCAGCGACGGCGGTGGCGTCACCCGCACGGAACGATTTGAGCAGTTCCTTTGCTTGATGCTTGAACTGGTTGAAGTTCGGCCAGTGCGGCCACTGACGGCTTGAGGAGAATTGAGAATCGATCACAACGACCTCCTTTCCACGCACCCGGTGTCCGCGTCACGGGCTGAAAGAAGGTTCGTCAGCCGACCCAAAGTCGATCGTCGAACTGCAAGTCGGGTGGACTCAGTCCTGTCCGCGGACACGGCAGCGTCCCGACACGCTGAGCTGCAGCTTACGTGTCTCGAGCCCAAGGGTCAAATGTTGGAATGGGTTCGTGGCTGGATTGAAATACTGGCCCTGCACTGAATGCAAGGCGTTTGAGGGGACTGGGCGGAGCGGATCGCGTCGATGGGCCGGCGCGACGAAATCCTTGCCATCAAAATTGGTTGGAACTTCCGTGCCAGTTGGCATTTATTCTCTGTGAGACGGCAAAGGACTATCGAGTTACTAGGAGCATAATAGAGTAGGGACCGCGCGGATGCTTGCGCTTTCGGCCACGAGAGGGCCGCCGGCGGTCGCGGCGACCGCACGGGCACGAAGGGACGAGATGACCGGGATCGCGCTCTGTTGGCGATCGTCCCGGGAACATGTTCCGCAGCGCGATTGCGGGCGAACCGAGTGGCTGGAACCTTAACCGATCCCTTCGATAGGGAGCAGTTCGCGATCGACTTGCGCACGATCGGGAGTCAAAAGCAGGGTGGGTTGAACCCTCCCGACAGGGCCGAGAGGCGCATCGCGGATGAGCGATCGGCCACCCCGGTGGTCCTGGCGCGGCTGCGTGGTGTTCCGACCCAGCCTACGGCTCACATGCGTCGCACACGTTCCCCCGATGCTGTCTGGAACCCGGACGCTCATCATTCTCGTGAGTGCCATCGACCGGATACGAAGACGTTCAACGGATTCCCAACGCGCGAAGCCCTCGGCGCACCAAGCGCAGCCCCAAACTGGCGACGAACCGGAAGAAGCGAGCGCCGGCGAGCGCCGTATTCGGCTACTCGGAGCCCCAAGGCTGTCAATGGGTTACGACTCCGAGTTAACGAATTGGAGTGGTTATTCGGAGCCTCAACGGAGACAAGGGGCTGTGACAAGACGGTGACAGTCTAGCGGCAAATATCGCCAATTTAAACATTAGACACATCGGTTTTTCAAAAGGTTAATACGGTGCTTTCCGTTGACTGGAAGGGTATATGTCGGATTTCTCGTAAATTTCGTAAGCGCTCGCCAGGTGGTGCGCGGAGATGGAGAACGTTGGGTGGCCGGGGTCGAACCCACAAGTACGATGCCCCCGGACGTTTGGGCCGCCCGCACGGAACGGGGCATCACCCTTGCGGGTTCGACCCCGGCCACCCGCCCGTGCATCTATTCGGCTTCCTCTACGGAGGTGTATTTCGGATATCTCGTAAATCTCGGTGCCTTGTTGGTGCACGTGTTCGGGGGCCTGTGCGGGGGTATATTTCGGATATCTCGTAAATCTCGTAAGCTCTCGCCTGTTGGCGCGCGAAAATGGGAAACTTTAGACGACTGGGGGTCGAGCCCGCAAGGGTGATGCCTCCGGACGTTTGGATCGTCCGAACAGACAGGGGGGGTATCACCCTTGCGGGCTCGACCCAGCCACTCACCCTCGACGGGCATCTCCTAATGACATAACGCGCACCAACTGGCGAGCGCTAGGTAAATTTCAGAGGTGTTTGGGCACGTTTCGGTAGCATAACAAGTCGCGATCGTGTCCCGAGGCCAGGACTGCGACCGTGTCGTGATATCCGCTAAACAATGCATCTCTTCGTGCTCCCGGTTGTCACTCGCGGCGCTGACGTGGCGATGTGGGATCAAAGGCGATGTTGCGCGAGCGACCGTTGCGGAACTCGGGGCACTACCGCTCAAACGCGGACGGACTCGCCTGCACCCCTCACCCGGCCGTGGTTGAGGGCCGACCTCTCCCACAAGGGGAGAGGTGTCGACCGTGTCCACGACTCGCAGATGGGATCCCCGCCCCGCGCGCTGGAAGATGGGGATACCAGGCGAACCGTCGCTTCAGGCTTACAGTCCCAACCAGGGCGGCGTGGCTCCCGCCTCGGGGAGTTTGATGAGGCTCATGCTCAGGATGTCGGGGTGGTTACGCACTTCCTCCAGAGCCGAGTCCGGCGGGATCGCGTCGAGGTTCACCACGCCGATCGCATCGCTGCCGGGGAATTCCCGGCCGACGTTCATCTGCGCGATGTTGACGTTATGACGCCCGAACAACGTGCCGATGAAGCCGATCAGGCCCGGCTTGTCGCGGTGGGTGAAGACGAGCAGATTGCCGTCGAGGTGGGCGTCGAGCCGATACGGACCGACGCGCACCAGGCGGAGGAACTCCTTGCCGAAAAGGGTGCCGCCGGCGACGTAGCTCTTTTGATCGGTGACGACCTCGGTCTGAATCACAGTGGCGAAATCGCCAGGATCCGACGACTTCTCCTCAATCAGTGCGATCCCCCGTTCTTTTGCGAGGACCTCGGCGTTCACGAGGTTCACCTGACCTTCGAGCGCCGCTTCGAGCCATCCTGCAGCGAAGCTGGCGGTGACAAGTCGCGTATTCTTTTGGGCGACCTCGCCGCGATAACGGATCGTGGCACGTTTGGCCGTGCCGCGGTCCATCTGGGCGTGGAGCATGCCCATGCGACGGGCGAGGTCAATGTAAAGGCGCAGTTCTTCGAGCTCGGTACGATCGAGCGTGGGCATGTTCACCGAGAAGCGAATCTGGCCGTTCCCGAAGAAATCGCAGAGGAGTCGCGCGGCCTCGACCGCGACGGAGATCTGAGCTTCCTCGGTCGATGCGCCGAGGTGGGGCGTAACCAGGACCTGGGGGTGGTTGACTAGCGGGTGATCCGCGGGGGGCGGTTCCGGTTCAAAGACGTCGATCGCCGCTCCGGCCACCTTGCCGGCGGAGAGTGCCTCGGCGAGTGCGGCCTCATCGATCAGACCGCCGCGAGCGCAGTTGATAATCCGGACGCCCTGCTTCATGGACGCAAGCGCTGCTGGACCGATCAGGTTGCGGGTCTCTTCCGACATCGGCGTGTGCAGCGTGATGTAATCACAGCGCGGCCAGAGGTCGTCAATGCGCGAAATGCTCTCGATGCCCAGCTCCGCCGCACGCTCGGCCGAGAGGAAGGGATCGTAGCCGATCACTTGCATATCAAACCCTTGGGCCCGCTTCGCGACGGCAAGGCCGACGCGGCCGAGGCCCACAATCCCGAGGGTCTTACCGCCGAGCTGCGTGCCGGTGAACTTGTTGCGGTCCCAACGGCCGGCTTTGAGGCTGTCGTTCGCCTTGGCAACGTTCCGCGACAGGGCGAGCATGAGGGCCATCGTGTGCTCGGCGGTCGAGACGGTGTTTCCGCCGGGCGTGTTCATGACGACGATACCGTGGCGCGTCGCGGTGGGCACGTCGATGTTGTCGACGCCGACGCCTGCCCTGACGATGACCTTCAGCCGGGGCTGATCCTTTAGAACTTCGGCGGTCAACTGCGTGCCGGACCGGATCACGATTCCGTCCGCTTCTGCCAGGGCCGCACGCAGGCCGGCGGGGTCGAGCTTGGTGTTTACGATCACTTCGAGATCGGGTTGGGCACGCAGGATCGCCAGCCCTTCCTCCGCGAGTTTGTCCGTGACCAACACGCGATGCGCCACAATTCAGCTCCTCATGGAAAAACGTGAAACCACGGACGCTCCGCGAAACCCAAATGTTACGCGGAGCGTCGAAAACGCGGAGTTTTTAAGG
>DAIDJG010000252.1 GCA_027451445.1 Singulisphaera sp. | reverse complement strand
CCTTGAAACAAACCGCCAGCGGAAGCTGAGTTACTTCACCATTGGGATCAGGTGGGTAAGGTTCTGTCTGAACCACGATCGCAGCCTTCCCGATAACTTGACCCCGGTCCCGATCTAGCAAAAGTGTCGGGTGGCCAGCCCACGATGGGGGGAGGGAGTAAGCTTTCCCCACGCCTGTAACGTTGAGGTGCGTTCGGACGTCTGGGGTGATGCAGAGCGCGGAGCGTCGTTGGCGAATCGCGTGCAACCCAATCGTTATGCGCTCTCGCACGAGCTCGTGACGACCTCGGGCGAAGTCGGCAACGGTCCGGGCAAGTTTGACGGCATCCTCACGCTGCTGGAATTCCTGGCGGAGTACGTCGACGGTCGCGTCGTCGAGCGCGACGTTGTCGGCCGTTTCGGTCAACCGTTCGTACGCTCGCTCCACCGCCGATGGTTTTGACGGCGGTGCCCCCGGCACCCGGGGAGCGCTCGGCGGCCAGTTCGTATTCAGCTCGGCGACGACATCGCCAACGACCCGCGCCGCGTTTTCAGCGTCGGGCACAGGCTCGCGGTGGGCCATCAGCTCAACGAGCGGCCAGTGGGGATCGTCCCGTTCCGCCGCGGCCATGGCGTCGGCGAGCCGCCGGTCGACGAGCGCTCCGAGGTAGGCACCGACTCCGAACGCCACGACCAGCACAAGCCATCCCAGACCGGCGAGCACCCAGGGCCAAAGTCGACGCCTGGGCGCCGTGGGGTTCACGTCCGGCTGGCGCCAAAAGCGCAGGCGGATCGCGCGTTCGCTCAACGGACGCGCGCCATCTCGGGTAGGAAACAACCCCGCGATCAGCCCGGAGACCGCACCGACGGTTGCCCCACAGAGGGCCGAGAGAACGTAAAACCCCACTGCGCCGAGTGCGACGGAATGGACCCCGAACCCTCGTTCGGCGCCCAGGCTGATCGCCGTCGGCACGAGCGCGATCACTCCGATCAGCCCCGCAAACGTCCCGAAGACGTCCGACGAGAGCCGAAACCCCGCCTTCACTCCACGCCCTACCGGTCCGTCTCGCTTCGGCAATTCGACATCTTCCGGCACGCGGTCGGCGGGAGCGTTGGACTCGATGGGCGTCTTCGGGCTGGACCAGGGATTCGGATCAGACGCGTTCCTCACGGAGAACCTGCCTTCGGTGCGGGATGTCAGTGATCGTATTGTGTACGCTCGACGATAACCGCCGACCACGGCCGAAGAAAGGTCGCGCGAGATCTTTGATACGTCAAACACGACGTGCTTTTTTCAAGCTATCCAAGCGCCCTATATTTGGTGCATGACGAGAATTCCACTCTGATCCCAGGCGCGGCGGAGGGCGTATCGGGGTCTGGATTCTGGCTGGGTATGAGTGCAAAGCAAAAAAGCAGCCAGTTTAGCCGGCAGCTTCAGGCGTCGCAGGCAGGACGAAGTTGGGAATGAACTCGAGGCCGGCGTCGTTGTAATGCCGCGTCATCTTTGGGCGATGCGCCGTGGGCTGGAGGTCGCTCTTGTCGACCGAGGCAAAGAAGAGACGATCGGCACCGGCAGCCTTCAATTCGCGAGCTCTGACAAGTACGGAACTGAGGATAAGCTTGTCATTATACTTCAGTGTGTCGTCGTCCAGGTCGAGCGCTTCCAGGAAATCAAAGACGTGCTTTGAGCCGTGCAGAATTCCGTCCCCTACCGTCGCGGCAAAGTCGGTCAGTTGCCGCTGGTAGACGGCCTTTGTACGGCTCACCTCACCGACAGCGGCATCGAGCAGCTTTCGTACCTCGTCGAACGCCCACGACGCCGTGCCCGCGGCGACCGCATAGCGGTGAAAATCCAGCAAGTCTGTGCATCGATTGCTGGGGAGCGATTTGGCGATGAGATTGCGCGCTTCCTGAAAGCAAAGGTACGGTACATACAGCGTGATGTCTCCCGCACGGAAACGTGCATTCAGCGCGAGCGCATCGCGATGCCGTTGTGCGTGACCAAGATAATTGACGGCAAAACCGCGAATTCTGATCAAGATCTTTGAGGCTTTGCGCGACGAGTCCGTCAAATAACTTGATCCTGTAAATACGTTCTCCGCGCGTGTACTCTAAGGATGTCCCCAATCCAAG
>DAIDJG010000251.1 GCA_027451445.1 Singulisphaera sp. | reverse complement strand
CGAGGCCGCCACGATATTGTAGGCTCGCCGGCCTAACCATGTGACACCCGGAAGCGATCCCACGAGAGCGACCGGGAAAAAGAGGGGGCAGTATCGACCCATGGCCACCACGGCGTCGTAACCTGCAAGTACGCGGCCATCAGCACGTACCAAATGCATCGCCTGGAGGCAGGCTTCCTTCGTCAGGCTCGGATGGATCGTCGATACATTCACGGCCGTCAGGTCGACCGGCTCGATCACGTGGTCGGGATCGGCCGCGCTCGCAAGCGCCATCGAAGCTCGGCAGCGGGGACATGCGCCGTCGTAGAGCACACGCGCATACGGTTGCACGCGACCGGAAACCAGGCTTCGCAGCCAAACGCCGGAGACGAAGGCGACATTCGCCACAAGCATCGCCACCGTGAATTCGGAAAGGCCGAGCGTCAGTCCAATCCCAAGGTGCATCATGGTCGCGGTAAACAGCAAGAGCGGTCGGGCCAGACGATTCCAGATCAAGACGGGGTACAGCAACTCGAAAAGTAAGCCGCCGTGCGTCATGAAATTGAGCAGCCAAGGGAAAGCGGCCAGCCATGTGAGGTTGAAGAGACGGAATTCGCCGGCCGCGACCGTGCCCCAGATCGCGGTCCCGTTCCACCATGCCGCGCCCTGGAGTTTCGCGACGCCCGCCATGCCGTAAATCAGCACGAGGTGGAGCTGGATGAGCCGTAAGGCGAGATTCGCAGACACTGTCGGCGAGGGTACGCCCGAGGGGACGACCCAGCGCCCGTCCTGCCGGCGCCTCGCGACGGCCTCGCGCGCCTGGCGATAGCGCATGAGGAAGCGGTCGAGCGAAACCGCCTGACCGCTCGCCCCCGTGATCGCCAGGTAGAGCGCCCACGTCGAGGTCATCTGGTCGAACCCGAAGAGCGACACCGGCACGCGTCGTACGGTCGAAACGACGATGACCCACGCGAGTACCGCCGTGACCCGGCTCCAAAGCCCCAACGTATACAGGACCAGCACACCCATGCAGAGGATCCACACGGGTCGCAGGAGCGCATCGGGAACCCAGAACCAGAATGACCATGAATAGGGATGTCTTCCCGCGAACCCGTCATTTGGGGCTTCGTAGGCGAAGTACCGGACCGCGGCTGGATCGGCCCAGCCGAACGAACCGAAAAAGTCGTGGAGGTCGAGCCCGTAAACGAGCATGCTCCAGAGAAGAAGGAGGCCTACGCCCACCCGGATGACACCGAGCGAGGTCGGATCAGCGGGCGTGAAGAAAAAGGCGTTCCACCCTCGGCCCCAGCTCCGGTAAAGGTCCGCCGCGTAAGCGGCGAGGCCGTTCAGAAGGCGTCGCACGTGTAGTCTCCGATCCATTCCGGAACGTCGTAAAACTCTTCCGCGTCGAGGTCGACGACCTCCCCTCGGTGCGATCGGAGGCGTTCGACGATGTCCGGCAATGCGGGGATGCGATGAATTTGCGAGCGCATGGTCACGCTCGAACAGCCCGGCCGGGTGTGACAGAGGTGGCGTGCGTACGCCTGGGCCAGCCGGCTTCGGCTGCCATCGCCCTGCATCCGTGCTTCTTGAAAGTCGGAGAACAGCCAGGTCGCCAGCGCGAGTTGCCGTTGATATCGCAAACGGGGACTCACCCCGCGTTCGGGAATGCGGACCGTTTCATCCGGCCGACCGTCGGTGTAGTGAACAGTTGCCAGGATCACCGGCGTGGGGGGCGGCTCGGGCGCGTAGAAGTGATAAGCGTATCCCTGATCGATGAGGTCATAGTACGGGACAAACTGATTCGCGACTGCGCGCTCGAGCATCGAGAAGGGCGGGGTTGCACCGAGCGCCGCGGCCAGGAGCGCGACGAAATGGAAGACGATCACGCCGGTCACAGCCCACCGTGCCCATACCGGCCAGGCCTCAGTCGACCCTTTATCCGGTCCGGGAACATCCTCGTCACGAACCGAGGGATCTGCTCCCTGGCTTCTCCTCCGACCGCTCATCAGCACGACTCCCCGATTGCATGGCGCGCGAGTGCGTGGGCTCGCGTCTTCTCCTACGCATTGTGCGCGATCTTCCGCTACGACGCCACTGAGCTTCCCTGGGTCCATCAGTCAAAACGAGTTTTATTGCCATGATTAACTTGGACGGAAACGCAAGTCATCTCATTCTGCGTCTTCCCGCTATTTTGACAAAGTTGGTTGCATTCGCCCGGATTGGTGATTAAACTTGCGATGCCTGGGTAGAGATTAACGATTTGGGCAACTCGGCTGATGCGCGGAACAAGAACTGCAAGATGACTCCGGGTGATGGGGTTAAGTTTCTGCCGCGTGCCGTGCCGGAGACGACGAAGATTCCGTTGCTCGGTTGCCGTCCCGCTTTTGACCCACTCGCTTTGCAACTGGGAGGACTGAGATGCAGGGTACGATTGTGATGTTGATGGCTCTGAGCGGCTTGGGCTGCCACCACAAGAGTTGTGGGCCGGTGTATGCTCCCGCCTGCTACAGTGCGTGCTACTCTTCCTGTTACGGTGGCTGCTACAGCGCCCCGGTCGTGGCGAGCGGCCAGTCAATGGGCTGCTACGGCGGTTGCTACAGTGGCTGTTACGCGGTGCCGATGCCGGTTAGCTACTCGACGTACGTCGCCCCTTCGTGCTACAGCGCGTGCTATTCCTCGTGCTATAGCGGCTGCTACACGTCGTGGTACAACAGCGGTTATGGCTGCTATGGTGGCTATGCCGGTTGCTATGGTGGCTGCTACGGCGGCCGCAAGCATTGCGGCGGCGGCCTGTTCGGCTGCTTCCACCGCAAGCGCTGCTCGGTCTGCTGTGGCGCACCAGTCGTCGCGGGCTGCTACGGTGGTTGCTACGGCGGTGGTTGCTACGGCGGGCTCGCCTATGGTTACTCGGGCGTGCCGGTTTACGGCAGCTACACGCCCGTCGTAATCGGTGGCGGCGCCGCTGTTCCGCCGGGTGCTGTTGAAGTTCCGACCACCGCGGCGCCTGCTGCGGGCCCCGCGACGGCGGCTCCGGCGGCCGAAATGCCCAAGGAAACGGTTCCGCCGCCGCCCGCGGCTGAGACGCCCGCCGCGACGGCTCCGGCCGCTGCCACGACTCCTCCTCCGCCTCCTCCCGCCGCAGCGCCGCCCGCTGAGAAGGAAGAGAAGTGAGCACCGGCTGACGCTGGCTCAAACGTTGCAAAACGACGGCCCGCCGACGGGGTTAACCCCATTGGGCGGGCCGGTTTGATTTCGAATCCGCCCCTTTTTGCGCCTTCGGCGGGTGTCACCTATGTTTCTTTCGCGGGCCGTGTTGACGTATAATTTCCCCTCGCCGGCTACCCGGCAGCCTCACGCCGGACGAAAACCGGGAGAAAACGGACATGATGGACTCATCTTTTTCTTCTTCCACGACCTTGGCTGACGAAATGTCGATTTCCATGCCGCCCGAGGATCTCCAGGAACGTAGGGAGTGGTTGCTCCGTTACCTTGGCGAAGAAATCTGCGGCGCGATGGGGATCTACCGCATCCCCGATGACTTGACGGTCTCGGTGGTGATTCCCGTCTTCAAGGAAATGCGCTGGATTCACGAGATCGTTCGCAGGGTGCGCGCAGTGCCGATCAAGAAGCAGATCATTCTGGTGGACGATTGCTCCACGGACGGTACCCGCGAGTTGCTGCAGGAGTGGGCGAAAACCGAGTCGGACCTGACCATCGCGTTCCACGAGAGGAACCAGGGCAAGGGGGCTGCGCTCCGGACCGGGTTCAAGCTGGCGACGGGTCAGATCGTCATCGTGCAGGACGCCGACCTGGAGTACGACCCGGCGGAGTTCCCCAAGCTCATCCGGCCCATCATCGAAGGCAAGGCCGATGTTGTGTACGGTTCGCGCTTCATCGGGGAGACACACCGAGTGCTCTACTTCTGGCACTCGCTCGCCAACAAGTTCCTCACACTACTCTCGAACACGTTCACGAACCTAAATCTGACCGACATGGAAGTCTGCTACAAGGTCTTCCGCCGGGAAGTGATTCAGGGGATCACACTGAAAAGCGATCGCTTTGGCTTCGAGCCCGAGGTAACTGCGAAAATCGCCCGTTTCCGCTTTCCCGCGAACGACGGGCGGCCAGGTCATAAATGCCGGGTTTTCGAAACACCCGTCAGCTACAATGGCCGCAGTTATAGCGACGGAAAGCATATTACCTGGAAGGACGGCGTCAAAGCGCTCATCTGCATCTTCCGCTACGCCTACGTGGATTGAGGGGCGTGGGACGGGAAGAGTCCGGCGGACGAGGCGGCAAGCCACGAGCGGTGTCGCCTGCGGTTACTGGGTCGGAGTCACTGGTTTGACGCGAGGTCGTCTTCCGGGAGGTCATCGGTTTGCTGGAACCCAATCCCCGGAGTTATGGCTATGCGTGGATTCGGCGTGTTTGCCGCACTGGCGGCCTGGCTGATGATTGCCGACGTGTCGCGTGCGCAGGATACCCAGGCCCCGGCGAAGTCAGACGCTCCGGCGAAGCCGAAAAGTAAGGGGCGGCCCCGCCGCGATCCGCCCGGCTTTTACATGGGCCGGCAGATCGCCGAAGTGATGTCGTTCCAGGGAGCGGACTGGCTCTTCCGCGACAGTCGGGAACAGGAGGAGCAACCCGAGGCGATGCTCGATGCGCTCAAGATCGCGCCGGGCTCGACGGTGGCCGACATTGGGGCAGGCGCGGGTTATACGAGCCTGCGGCTCTCCAAACGAGTGGGTCCGGACGGCATCGTCTACGCGACCGACGTTCAGCCGGAAATGCTCCGTATGCTCGCGGAGAACATGAAAGTTGCTGGTATCAAGAATGTCCGCTCCGTCCGCGCGTCGCAGACGGAGACCAGGTTGCCCGAGGGAAAGATCGACCTGGCCATCATGGTCGATGTCTACCACGAGTGCTCTCACCCAGAGACCATCCTTCAGGGTCTTCTTAAGGCGCTCAAGCCGGGCGGGCGGCTCGTTTTGGTGGAGTTCCGGGGCGAGGATCCCGAAGTGCCCATCAAACCGGAGCACAAAATGACGCTCGCTCAGGTGCGCCGGGAGCTGGAACCTCAGGGTTACGCCTTTAAGGAATCGCTCGAGTTCCTGCCGTGGCAGCACATCATCATCTTCGAGAAGCCGGCACGGAAGGACTGAAGAAATGGCAGCGGCTACCTCGAAGGATCGCCCGCGCGGCTGAGGCCACGTGACGATTGTGTCGTTCCGGTTGATAACCAACCCTTGGCCGGTTCGACGTCGGTCTCCCGGTAGCGACACACGCCCGTTCGCAGGTTGGAGCTCGCGCGGGCGTCTTGACGCCCCGGTTCGACGCGGCCTCCAGTCGCCAACCGTGCGGCAGGGCCAGGAGCTCCACGCCGAACGACCGCTGGTCGTTGAAACGATTCGACTCGACGATCGCGACAGAAAACGACGTGGCGTTCAGCTCAGATAGTTCCCATTAGGTAAACGAAAACGCCCCGGATGAAAGCATCCGGGGCTTTTCGCATTTCCTGACGATCTGGTCGCTCGGCCGCTCAAAGGCCACTCAGGTCGGCAGCGATCACGCGGACGCCTTTCTTGAGGCCCCACGCCTCCACCATCTCACCGGTGGCCGGGACGGTAATGCTCCGGCGCGGAGAGATGGAGATGCCGGAGAGGACCTTGGGGATCTCCTTGCTCGAAGTTTCAGCACCCAGGATCGCCAGGCCGTTCAGGATCAGCGGCGAGGCGTTGTCGACTCGAATCTTGTAGGTGAGCTTACCCTTGCTGTCCTTCGGGCCTTTGCTCACCTGGGCACGGATCATACGGCCCAGGATGCCTTCTGCCATCGCGTCGGCAAACTCGACGCCCTTGATCTTTCCGGAATCGCGCGGGATCGGCAGCGTAAACTTACCGGCCGGTGCCCAAGATGCCGCGTTGCCGTCCGTCATGAAAACCTGGACGAGCGCCTCGGGCTTCTCATCCGTTCCCGTTACCTGGATACGGCACGCCAGCGCGGGCTCTTCGGGACGGTCAGGCACCCCGGCCTTCGTTTTCAGTCCCAACACCGGGACATCCTTCAGAACAATACTCAACTCACTTGCGAGCGTCTTCCCAGTCGTAGCCGTAGTCTCGACTTGGTACAGCAACTGACCCGTCTCACCGGCCGGAAGGTTCTCGAACTGGTCGGCGAAATGCCGTGCGAGGGCCACTTCATGACCATTGGCCCAGCTCTTGGACAACGCGACGATATCGCCCCAGTTCAGCTTCGCCGACAGCCGCCACATGATCAGTTGCGCCAACGGCACCGGGGCCTTATCCGCTGCCAGACGCTTCATGGCCGCTTGGACCTTGGGCTCGGCGTTCAGCTCGCTGATATCGCCGATCTCCAGCTTCTCACCCTTCTCCGGCAGCGTAAGCGGATGCTCGGCATTCGGCGCATTCAGGGCCACGAGACGGGTGGGAAGGTGACGCGTCTGACCCGGTTTCACGAGAGCCGAGGGGAGATCGGTTGGAGGCACCGAACGCATACCACCTCCCATACCGCCCCCCATCATGCCACCCATACCACCCATGCCACCCATGCCGCCGCCCATCATGCCCATACCGCCGCCCATCATGCCCATGCCACCCATCATGCCCGACATCAGCGAGCGCTGGTCCCAGCTATCACGCTCGCCGATGAGGCTCATGATCAGCCGGCCGAGCATCATCATACCCATGGTCGCGGGCATGGTACCGCCACCGCCGCCCATCATTCCACCACCCATGCCGCCCATACCGCCGCCCATCATGCCACCGCCCATGCCTCCCATGCCACCCATCATGCCCATGCCTCCCATGCCTCCCATGCCGCCACCCATGCCTCCGAACTGCCCAGCAGCTCCGGAGGCGATCAGGCCAGGTGGAAGGACGACTCGAAGGCGACGGTTGCTCTGGTTGGTGAGCGAGAGGGTCATCCGGCCATCGCCGGTACCTTCGGCTTCGACGGTCACGGCGCCTTGGCGGACCGCGTCGTAGAGCGAGACTTCGGGCGCCTCGCTCTCGGCTTTGGTGGCTTTTTCGGTCTTCGCGCTCGGTGTGTCGGTGGCGATGGCCGCCGAGAAGGACGAGACGAACACCAAGCTCGCCGCGAGAACCGCGGGGAGCTTCATCGGGGAGAGTGAAAGATGCATGTGGGAAGCTCTTTTCTGGGTTCGGAATCAGCTACGAAAACGTTGGGGGGGAAGCTGATGCGGCGAGATGAGTCCCGACCCATGACAGCTTCTCGCAAAGCGAAGGCATACCGCGCCGAGTCCGAGTGCGTTGAGAAACGTGTGACTGAGAAGAGAGAACCGGCGCAATAGGCTCGCACGAGTAATGTAGACGTTAACGGGAAGAAGCCTATTCGGTCCACTGAAAGTTTTTTTGGAATTCGCAGAGCGCGCTGACCCAGTAGCCTCATCGTTCACGAGGTCGCCGATCGGCCGTTTCGCGAGGGTTGCTGGACTGCTCTTGAGTTTTACTATAAAAACGTATAGTGTCGCCGTCGGAATGCCCGAAAGCGTTTGTCGGTAACTGGTGGTTTGACCCGAGTCGATTTTTTCCGCTCGTTTATCCCTTGCCATCATGATGTCATGAACGATCCCAGAAACGGACTCCGAGGCCGAGGGACAAGCGAGAACCCGCCGAATCGTTTCGAACGCACTTGGTTTGAGCCCGATCCGGATGCGGCCGAACTCGACCTGGACGAAACCCCGGCGCCGGCAACAGAGTTCCTCCGCGACTCGACCCGTGTTATTCTCGCCAGCAATGACAGCCCCGACGTCGGCTTCGACGTTAGCATCAACCCGTATCGTGGTTGTGAACATGGCTGCATCTATTGCTACGCGAGGCCGACTCACGAGTACCTCGGCTTCTCGGCCGGGCTCGATTTCGAGACGAAGATCCTCGTCAAGGAGAACGCGCCTGAACTTCTCAGGCGTGAGCTTGCCTCTCCGCGGTGGGTTCCCAGAACGATCGCACTCAGCGGGGTGACCGATCCGTATCAGCCGGCGGAGCGACGTCTGCGGCTGACGCGACGGTGTTTGGAAGTGCTCGCCGAGTTTCTCAACCCCGTCGGGATCATCACCAAGAATCGGCTCGTCGCCCGGGACGTGGATATTCTGGGCCGACTGGCGGCCCATGAGGTGGTCGTGGTCTTTCTCTCGATCACGACCCTCGATCCCGTTTTGGCGCGGACGATGGAACCGCGAGCGTCGACCCCGTCGGCCCGGCTGTTGGCACTCGAGACGCTCTCGGCGGCGGGCGTGCCCGTAGGCGTGATGGTCGCTCCCGTCATACCGGGGCTGACCGACCACGAGATTCCAGCCATCCTCGCGGCCGCCGCGCAGGCTGGGGCGCAGTCCGCGGGTTACGTCACCGTCCGGCTGCCTTTGGGAGTCGGCGGTCTCTTCGACGATTGGCTCACTCGTCATTTTCCGGACCGCAAGGAAAAGGTTCTTCACCGCATTCGCGAAATCCGTGGCGGCCGTATCAACGACTCGCAATTCGGTTCCCGAATGCAGGGTCAAGGTGTCTTTGCCGATACGATCGCCCAACTCTTCGCGACGGGCTTGAAGCGCGCGGGCCTCACTCCGCGCAGGGTTTCGCTCTCGACAGCCTCCTTCCGGCGTCCGGGCGACAGGCAGCTCAAACTCTTCGACTAAAGACGCCCCCATCCCACGGTTGCGCACGTTGCAGCCCGTCGGATGGCGCGTTATCGTGCCGCGGCAAGGCTTTAGCTTGCGCAGCCTTCCCCTCGAACGGGACCCCTAGCTGATGTCGACCGCAAACGACAGCGAGACCCTGACCCATCGGCTGATCCTGCCGCGCGATGCCAATCATCACGGGACCCTGTACGCGGGCGTACTCCTATCGCTCGCGCTCGAGGCGGCCTATGCGACGGCTTATCGGGCTGCCGGGTTGAACGCGAATCTTGTGCTCAAGCGGGTGCTCGACCTCCGTTGCTACGAGCCTGTACCGATCGGCCAGGTAGTCGAGATCCGGGGTCGCGAGGTTCATCGGGCGCGCGCGCACCTCGTTGTGGCGCTCTGGGGAACTCCCTTGCCCGATCGATCCGGAACCTGGCTCGATTGTGCCATGCAGTTCGTCCAGGTCGATGCCGCCGGTCGGCCGGAGCCGCTACCGGGAACACCGGACGAGGTCCCGCCGGAATTGCCAACGCCCTGGCACGATCTGCGCGAGCGCGCGATGCGACTGCTGGCGATCCGCTCGTAGTCAGAATTCTTTCGGAAAAGTTGTATCGGTTTCCCTGCCCGCGCGCAGTACCTCGTGGCACGTCCCGCGAGTGAGGAGGGTTGAGTATGATGATCCGTCCGTTGCGCACCCCGGCTCGGTGGGTTGAGCAGCTTTTCCATTCGGGCAGCGTCGCGGGCTTCGACGAGCGGCAGCTCCTGGACCGTTTTGTGGCACGCCGAGATGAAGCGGCGTTCGAGGCGCTCGTCGCGCAGCACGCGCCGATGGTCTTGAGGGTGTGCGGCCGACTGCTCCGCGATTCGAACGACGTGGAAGACGCCTTCCAGGCGACGTTCCTCGTCCTCGCCCGCAAGGCGAGCCAGCTTCGCGATCGCGATCTGCTCGGCAACTGGTTGTACGGTGTGGCCCTGCGCGTGGCGCTCCGGTCGCGAGCGGTCGCGGCGAAGCGGTCGGCTCGAGAGATCCTCGTGGATGATGAACTGCCTGCGCTTGAGGACAACGAGCCAAAGTGTGAGCAACAAGTTTGCCTCCACGAAGAGATCGCGCGCCTCCCCGAGAAGTACCGCAGCCTGATCGTGCTGTGCTACCTGGAAGGCTTCACACACGATGCAGCAGCGGCTCGGCTCGGCTGTCCGGTCGGAACCGTCAAGGGCCGGCTCGCCCGGGCACGCGACCTCCTCCGCGATCGCCTGGTGCGGCGAGGGCTCACAACGGCGTCCGCCGCGCTGTTGGCCGAGCTGCCTCGGGATGCCTCGGCCGCGGTTCCTCCGATCCTTTTGGATGCCACGGTCCGAGGCGCCACGGCATTGACTGCTGGCCAAATCGGCGCCGTCTCGGGATCGGTCATGACACTGATGGAAGGAGTGTTGGCGACGATGTCTGTGTTCAAGCTGAAGTCAATTCCCGTAGCGCTCTGCGTCGCCTCAGGAATCGTCGCGGCCTGCGCGGCGGTGTATGCGTACCAGGATTCGGGAGGTGACGAACGTCAAGCCGGCGGCGCACCCGCAATCGATCCACCCGCGAGCAAGAAGCAGGGGCCAGATTTTTTTAAAGTGGCGCGGAAACCGGCCACCACTTCCGACCGAAATGGCGGGGGAAGCGGTGGAGGGCCTCAAGTGGGGTCCAGCATGATGCCGGGGAGTATGATTCCTGGTGCAACGCCTCCCGATGCGAATCCGCTCGCCGTGCCCCAGTGGCCGCAACCTGGACCACACCAAGCCGCGGAGATCAGGCATCGTATCACCGTCTTTTCTGCAAGGCTCGCGGCTAGCAACCGATCGAAGGCGAACGCGGCGATCCTTTCGAAGCTCGACGAGCCATTGCACATGTCGTTTCCCAGCGAAACGCCATTCGAAGACGTGCTCAAATACATCAAGCAGGCAACGCAGGGCCCAAACGACTCGGGTATCCCCGTCTATATCGATCCCGTCGGTCTGGCGCAGGCAGAGAAAACCATGACCTCGCCGATCGTGCTCGACCTCGACGGGGTTCCTCTCAAGACCACCTTGCGGTTGTTGCTCAAGCAGATTGGGTTGGCGTATTGCGTCAAAGACCGCCTCGTGATCATCAGTTCTCCCGAAGGCATCCTCGAGGAACTCATGGACGCCGAGGAGACGCCCTCATCAGATGCGCACTGAGGTTGTCTCGGACGACACAGCGGCGTTGCAATTTCGGTGTCACACAACTCTTCATAAAATGCGGTAGGAGCCTGAATGATGAGCCCGCGGTCCCATTGGAAACCCATCGCCCTGGCTTGTTGCAGCACAATCCTCGTTGTCGTGGTCGGCGCCGTGGTCTTTGGCCATTGGGGAACCCAAAGCAGCGAAAGCCGAGCCGCTGATTCCAGTGCGGGCGATCCCTCGTCGGGAGTGCCCCAAAGTGCGGACGTCAAGAAAGATGTGCCGCCAAGAGGGACTCCGAGCGGAACGAACGGAGGAGGGATGCCGGCCGGTTCGCTGAGCAAAATGCAGCGCGGTCCGCAATCGGGCGTCTCTTCGGACTCTCACTCTGACTCCTCGTCGCTGTGGCCGGCTCCGGGTCCGCATCATGACGCGGAAGTCCGACATCGCATCGCTAGCCTATCCTTCCGCCTCGCGCAGCGAGATCGATCGACCAGCAACGCGGCGATCCTCGCGACGCTGGAAAAGCCGCTCGACATGACCTTTCCCAACGAAACGCCGCTTGAAGATGTCATCAAATATATTGGACAAGTGACGAAAAAGAATGAGAACGACGAGTTTCCGGGAATCCCGATCTACGTCGATCCCGTTGGCTTGAACGAGGCGGAGAAAACCTCGACCTCTCCTGTCATACTCGACTTGCACGGTGTCCCGCTGAAGACCACGCTGCGACTGCTTCTCAAGCAGCTCGACCTTGCGTACTGCGTCAAGGACGGAGTGTTAATCATCAGCTCGCTGGAGGGAATCCTCGACGAGCTCATGGAGGCCGACGAGCAGCTTCGCTTCATTGAGAGACAGTGAGAAACGAACCGGCTCGTTGTGTCCCGTTCTGGAGGTCGATCGGTGTTGAAAGCGCCAGCAGGGGAGCGCCGGAACCGGTTGGTCGGCCGAGCGCCGAGCGCGGCTGGTTGCTGCGGGACATTAGCCCTCGTGGCCTCGTGCCATGGCCTTCTGCTTAGAAAACCAGGGATCCGTCCCCCGCATCGCCGCGCCCACGAACTCTTGGATCTCTGGGGGCGGACCGTCGGATTCCGTTCCGTAACGCCAGCACGTGAACGCCTCCTTGCCGCCTAGCCACCGGAAACCGACGGTCAGCTCGCATTCCTTTCCTTGTGGTTCCGGGTCTGCCAAAGATTGGCCGCACCAGTTGAGTAATTCCGGTGTGATCGACTGGACCAGATCGCGGAAGAGCGCGGGATCGGTGCGACCGATGAAAAGGTCCTGCTCGGTGTTGTCCACGTCGCCCGTGCCGAGGCGGTTGATGCTCCCGTCGGCCCCAAGCATGATGAACAGACATTGGTCCTCGCCGGCCTGTAGCCGAACGATGATGCCGTCGAGTTCGTCCTGAACGGGATTCGGTGTTTTCATTTGATCGTGCGCGAGCATTGGCGCCTCCGCCAGTCTCGAAGGTCGATTTTTCGCCCACAGAAAGCCTCAGGCAGCGGATTCCGCGGTCGTCTCAGCGCTCAATTCGTGAAGTGCTTCTGGGGCGAAGTCAGCGCCATTTGGCCAGACAACGGTGCCGCAAACTGAGTCGAGTGTCACGCGGGCAAAATACTCCGGCTCGCGCAGCGGTTCGAAGATAGGACCATCAAGTAGCGGACGCAGATCAACCTGCTTGATCGTCCCGTCGTTAAACGCCAGCCGCAATGAACTCGGGCCACAGACGTGCATCTCATAAATACGTAGTGTCATGAAAGTTCTCCTGGACTCAATCCAGCCCGGCGATGACAGGCAGCGGCTCATTCGCACGCGCCAATTCCCAGGAACGCTCCAATTCGTCACGGTGCGCTTTGACCCACTCGGTCACGAGGTTCCGGGCACGTTGGGGTAGTGCTCCATCCAGTACTTCTGCAGTCGCGATCGCTATCGTCGCTTCGTGGTCACCGTAGATGGCATGGAAATGAGGGGGTGCGTGGTGTCGATAATACATATAGATGAAAATACCATAGAAACTAGAGATCCGCGGCACGCTGATGTCCTCGGGCGGGTTGGCTCGGGAACTCTATTGTTGTATTTTATCCCGCGACCCTACGGTGCGACAGTCCAGCGACCAGAGTCTGGACGTTCCATTTCGTCGGCGCAGGCTCCGAACCCGGACTGATAACAATCGCCTGCATTCTCAACCGGCCTAACCCACAATCGCCGGCGTCTCACCCGTCCCCGACTTGAGTTCCGTCTGCCTCATGGGCAACTCGATGAGGAATGTCGAGCCGTGGCCCAATTCCGACGTCACGACGATCTTGCCTCCGTGCTCGCGGACGATCTTTTGCGACACCGGCAGTCCGAGCCCCGTCCCACGCGCCCCTTTGGTCGACGCAAAGATCTGAAAGATCGAGCTGATTTCGGATTCCGGGATCCCCACGCCGTTATCCGTGATGGCAACCTTCGCGTTACCACTGGCGGGGTCAAAACTCGTCGCCACGGTCACCTTGGCGCCTGCCACGCCTTCGGCGGCGTCAATGGCGTTGGTGACGATATTCAGGATCGCGCGGTGGATCCCGTCCGGATCGATCATCACCTGGGGCAGGTTTGCGTCCGGCCGCCAGATGAGCTCCACGCCCAGCTCCTGGGCACGCGACTGCATGAGCTCGATCACGTCGGACGTGATCTCGTTCAGGTCGGTGGGCTCCAATGCGGGTTCGCGGTCCTTCGAGAAGGAGAGCATGTCCATGACCAGGTTGTAGATCTTTCCCTGGTTCTTCTCGACGATCGTCCAACCGCGCCGAACGATGGTTTCATCTTTTTCGTTCAAGCCCATGTCGATCAGATAGCTGCCGCCGCGGATGCCCTGGAGGATATTCTTGATGTGGTGCGACAGCGTGGCGATCGTCTGGCCCACGGCCGCGAGCCGTTCGGCCTGGAGTTTGGCCTGGTAGAACAGCGTGTTCTCGATCGCGAGCCCGGCCTGGTGCCCGATGGCGACCATCAGCATGAGATGGTCCTGGGTGAATCGGCCTCGCGGGCCCTCTTTCCCTGCCGGGCCCGTCAGCGCGAATCCGCTGCCCGTCTGGATGTCGGCGTAGATGACTCCGAGCGAGACGTGGCGGCCCTGGACGGGTACACAGATCGCCTCGCGGATGCCGTAGTCCACGATCGACTGTGCAGGGCTGAATCGCTTGTCCCCCGGCGCATCGGATGTGATCACGCCCTGGCCCTGCTCGAGGACGTGTTCCACGATCGAGCTGGAAATCTTGATCTGCTCTTTCGAGTCCGACGGCGCCCGCGAGTGACAGGCGCGCGTGACCAGCCGGTTCTCTTCGTCCTTGAGCAAGATGGCGCCCCGATCCGCCCCAATCGACTCGAAGACCAGTTCCAGGATCTGCGGCAGCAAGCTGTCGAGATCGGCGACGTGACTGATCGCCTGCGTCGCCCGGTACATGACCGAGAGGTTGACGAGTCGATCGCGGAGCCATCCCCCGGCGACTTCCGGGGCCTGCAAGATCCGCGAACCCTCGCCGGCCGGAATGCTCTTGAGGATCGCCGAGCGGTCCTCGGCGCTGGCGTTCTGAAAGACGTCGACGCGTGTGGTGAAGTCGCGCTCTTGCGGGGCCGGCCCCTCGTTGAAGAGCATCACCGTCTGGCCGAGCTGGACCCGGTCGCCCGATTTCAAGGGGGACTGATCGACGGGTTTGCCGTTGACGAACGTTCCGTTGGCCGAGCCGAGGTCGACGATGCGGAACGATTGATCGTCCACGGGCCGGACTTCGGCGTGTCGTCGGGAAACCTCGGTATCGTGGAGCCGGATCGCGTTCGAGTTGTCACGCCCCAGGGCCACCGGCTTGGCGGTCTTCAGCTCAAAACGCTTTCCCTGGTCGGCCCCTTGGATCACAAACAAGGAGGCCACGAAGTCACGTCTCCTCGGCTGGGGCGCAAGGGCATTCAGTCTGCCTATCCCACTTCAAGCTAATCGACCGCGCAAGCCGCGTCAACCCGTCAGATGGACCGATCACGATTGCGGGGTAAACAGAATCACCTCAACCCGGCGCGGTGGTTGTTCGTCAGCGCCTTCACTGGAGAGCGTGCGCGGGGTGTCGGTGCCAAAGCCGACCGCGGCGACCTTGCGGGTGGCGAACCAGCCGGCCGAGTCGATGGCGTATCGGGAAACGAGGTACTTGCGCACGGTGTCGGCCTGTTCCTGGGTCAAGACCTGCGCCAGCGCCGGGTCGCGGGCGTCGTTGGTAAAGGCGGCGATCACGACTTCGGTTTTGGGACGTCCCATCTTCTTGAACCAGGCGGCAACCTCGTCGAGCTTACGCCGTCCATCCGCTGTCAGGACCGAGCGGCCGGGTTCGAAGAGCTCATCTTCCCGGAGAGTTCGACTGTCGCGTTCCGCCCCCGGGTGGTAAAGCACGCGGTCGCGGTCGAAGAAGGCGCGGTCGTTGAAGTAGCGCGACAACGGCCAGGTGCGCTTCAAGGCCGCGAGATTCTCCTCCATGTCGTTCAGAGTACGTTCACCGCGGTCCGAGAGTGCCACAACCTTACGGTAGGCTTCATCGTCCTGCACGAGCTTACCGAGGCTCCCCTCACCTTTGCGAATCGATGTCGCAATGGCGTTGATCTCGTTCAAGCCCTCGGCCGCGGCGTTGGCGACTGTGTCGATCCGCTGCAGCGAGGCTCGGGCGTTCTGAAGCAAGTCGGCGACTTCCACGGGGCGTTCGGAGTCGATGTATCCCCCGGCGGCCAGCAGGGGCGCATTGGCAGCTCCAGGGAAGATCTCGACGACCTTGGCGCCCACGACTCCCTCGGATGCGATCCTGGCGCGGGCGTCGGATCGAACCAAGGGGCGCAGCTTCGCATCAATTCGAAAGACCAGCGTGACGGCCTCGCCAGGTACGTCGGGTGGTACGACCTTTTCCACAATGCCGGCATCGATCCCTTGCACCCGCACGCGATCGCCGGCCTCGACGCCGCCGATGGTGGCGAACTTCGCCCGCACGGGGAACGTACTCTGCACGCGCCATTGCCGGCGCGCCACCTCAGTCACGCCGAAACCCGCGAGCGCCAGGATCGCCAGCACGAACCCGGCATTCGCCAGCGCACGCCACCGTCCTATCTCGCGCTGCATGGGAAACGCCTCGGAATTCGATTGCACCACAGAGGACACGGAGGTCGCTGAGACAGCGGGAAAAAAGTTGCCGCTCGTTACGACGTAAGTCCATCCGGACAAATCGTTGCGCCGCTCTTTAGAAGTCCGTTATATTTTATGCCGTCGAATCAAAAAAAAGACAGATTGTTCGAGCACATTCCCCACGATCGATCAAATCCAACGAATCGAAGGGGCTGCGTTCCAATCAAGAGTTCTATTATGGTATAATTTTCAAATGATTGTTTTTGATTGTATTCAGCTTCTCCATCCCACAGCAGTGACGATCGTTTGAAGCCAGGGCACCAGGACGACGTTCGCGGCGAAGACCGCGAGCATCGAGCGGACAACGCCCCGGGTCGCCGCACGACCGACGGCTTCGGTCGAGCGCTCGGCGTGGAGTCCGGTCCAGCAGCCGAGCAGGCCGATGAGGAGTCCAAACACGGCCGTTTTGAGCGTGGCCGGAATGATATCAGCCAGGCGGAGGAACAGCAGCGAGCGCTGCCAGAAAACCTGAGCAGAGAGCCCGCCAGCCGTCAACTCGGCCAGGAGCCCGCCAAGCACGGCGGACGCGTCGATGATGACGGTCAACAACGGCAGGGCGAGCGTACAGGCAAGAACGCGAGGGGTCACCAGCGTGGGGATCGTGGGAGCGCCCAGCACCGCCAGGGCGTCGACTTCTTCCGTCAGCGCCATTGAGCCAAGCTCGGCGGCCAATCCGGCTCCCATTCGACCGGCCACGAGCAGACTGGCCAGAAGCGGCCCGGTCTCGACGAGGACGGCGACGGTCAAAACGCTCGGCAGCGTCGCCTCCGCGCCGTAGTTCGACAGGACCCGGTGGGTCTGGAGCCAGGTGACCAGCCCGACGCTAACGCCCGCCGCGGCGATGATCGGCAAGCTCCCCCAAGCGACGCGCTCGAACTGGCGGACGACTTCCGCCGGACGCTTCACGAACGCGAGGGGCATCGCGGCGAGTGTTTGGAGAGCCAGGTCCACGAACCGACCCAGTTGCTCCAGGGCTTCGACGAATCGCCCTCCGACCGCCATCGAATGCGCCTCCCGTCCCGCTCGTTTCAAGCCTCAAAAGATTGTTCGGGCGCTGAGACGAGTTCTTGGAAGCGAACCGTGCATTTCCGACGTCTCGAACCGGTACGAGTCGGGCGATTCAAGCCGCGGCGGAGCTCGCTTCGGGGACCGGTTCTTCGGCATCGGTGATGGAGAGCGTGGACCGCCTTCGTTCCAACGACCAGCCCATTCCTTGAAGCGCAGCCCACCACGAGACGCCGTAAATGAGGTAATTCCACTCCGGGTTCAGCACCATCAGGAGACCGGTGAAGTACATCTGGACCGCGAAAAAGAAGAAGCGCGCATGGATCAGGTACGCCATCATCATGAAGCCAAATGTCGCGATCGACGCCCAGACCGGCTTGAACCAGTCGAGCGACCAGCCCGTGAAGTTGTTGAGCGAAGCCACGTTGAACGACAGAATCAGGAACGTGCCCCAAACGCGCGCCAGAATTCCCGCGAGCGGGGTCGAGCGATACCACCCTTTTCCGACCACACGCCGAAACAGGCTAAGATTGACCGCCAGCTCCGTAGCCCAAAGCGACAACGCCAGCAGATTGCCGAGCCTTCCCGAGGTAAAAAGTGACTGCTCAAGGAGAAAGAACGCGAGATGACTCCAACCCACCCACATCAGTCCAACACCCCATCGGTCGCGTTGGCTGACCCGGTCCAAATCCGCGACGAGGGCGGCCTTCCATTCCCTAAACGGGATCAATCGTTGCGTTGGCTCGTCCATGCATCCTCCCAAATCCAGGGAGCTCGTAAAGTTTTACGGTAGCGTAAACTGTATCAATTCGGCGCTTGGGCGCGTTGATTGTACACGAGGAAAACAGGAGAAGCGATGAAACATCGGCGACTGGGGCGGACAGGCTTGAAAGTATCCGAGATTTGCCTTGGGACGATGACCTTCGCCGGGCAGTGCGATGAAGCCACCTCGCACCGAATCTTGGATGTGGCGACGGATTCGGGGGTGACCTTTCTGGACACTGCCGACGCTTATCCGATTCCCCCTGACCCGGACACCGCGGGACAAACCGAAGAGGTGATCGGCCGCTGGCTCAGTCGCCAGGGCCAGCGCGATCGCTTCGTGGTCGCCACCAAGTGCCGGCTTCGCGTGGGCCACGGCGCCAATGATCAGGGCCTTTCGCGCCGGCATATCATGGCGGCATGCGAGGCGAGCCTGAGACGTTTGAGGACCGATACCATCGACCTCTATCAATCCCACATGCCCGACCCTGAAACACCGATCGAAGAAACTCTGGGCGCGTTCGACGACCTCGTGCGGTCGGGCAAGGTTCGATACGTGGGCTGTTCGAACTATCCGGCGTGGCAACTCGGACTTGCCCTGGGAGTGAGCGAGCGTCGCGGCTGGGCGCGATACGACTGCGTGCAGCCGCGGTACAACGTGCTTTACCGTGAGATCGAAAACGAATTGCTTCCGCTCTGCCGCGATCAGGGCGTGGGAGTGATCATCTACAACCCGCTGGCGGGCGGGCTCTTGAGTGGAAAGCACCGAGGCGACGCTCCACCCCAGCCGGGAACGCGCTTCACCCTGGGAATTAGCGGTGAGCTTTACCGAGAACGCTACTGGCAAGCGCAGCAGTTCGAGGCGGTTGCGAGCCTGAATGATGTTTGCAACGTGCATGCGGTCAGCCTTGCGACTGTGAGTGTCGCGTGGGTTCTCGAGCAGCAAGGGATCAGTGCGGCCATCGTTGGTGCCAGCCGTCCGGAACAACTGACCGAGACACTCGCCGCTTCCACCTTTTCCCTGAATGATGAACTGCGGGCAGCCTGCGAGGCGGTATGGTGGACGCTGCCTCGACGTCCGGCCGTTCGTTAGCTCGTCGAGGGAAATACCCTCGAAGATGACAACGGGTTGACACGCGCAGGGAAGGGACGCGGGATCCGCTTAATGGGCCTGCGCGAAACGACTTACGGCCGGGATGCTGGGTCGAGGTCGAGCAAGTTACTTCCAAATTGGCGGATCGCAAGCGCTGTTTCAGCTTTTCAACATGCCGGGGGCGATGTGGACACCCGGTGGTCACGGTCAAAGGCGTCGAAGATTGCCGTCGTGGTTGCGCGTTAATACCGGAACAGTGGGGAGGAGGAGAGGCGATGCCGCCGGTTCCTCCTCCTCCGCTTTCCAGGTCGGGCGAACGGAAATGCTCTCGGAAATCGCCTTCGTTACTTGTGTCGGATCGCTCGATGAGTGGTTGCGTGTTGGATCGCGGTCGTCTGTCCACCGAGCGTTAGTTTGCCGCCGATGATGGTTGCATACGGGAACGGATAACCCGGCAATAGCGCGCCCATTTCGTAGCGCTGGTGCGTGTTCAAATGCGCTTCGGGCAGAAGTGTCACGGTATTATTCTGAGCGTTGTACACGGCCTCCGCGATGGTGTAGATGGGCTGTCCGGGAGCGTTGAAGGCGCCTTTGCGATTCTGTCCGATGATCACGTAGTTTTTGGGATTCTCGACGGCGGGAATCAGCGACGGATCGACAGGCCCGTTGAAATAGACAACGACCTCCGACTGTTCCATGTGCACCCCGAACATGAGGACGTTCACGATCGCGGGGGCGACGCCCGGCGAGGAGACCAGCTTGCCGAAGTCGTTATTCGGCGCATCTGCCGTGCCCAGCGACAGTGGGATCATTTGCGGGTTGCCTGCGGCAGGTGGAGGCAGGACCGTCCCGTTGCGCGATTCCTTACCGTTCGTGTAGCCTGGCAAAATGGGAGTCTGCACGATGGTGTACTGGCCAGGCGAAAAGGTGGTTGTCGGAAGATAGTCGTAGGTAATCGTGATCGTTGCGGTCGCGGAGCTGGTGGTGCGGTAGTCCGTGTTGCCGATGGGTGAGGTCGCGTTCGCCTGGGCGCTGGCGGTCAGCGTGGGCGTGATCGAGGTGTTAGCGGATGTGGATTCGTAGAACGCCAGCGCCGGCGAGCCGGACGCGATCGTGAAGGACTGCGAGTCCGACTTGCTCAGAGCCGGGAACGTGACCGAGTCCGGCCCCAGGAAATCCTGCGTCCCGTCGAACGTCGATACACTTACGGGTCCGGATGTGATCGTCAGCGGAGCCGCGTTTTGAATCGTCGTATTGAGTCCGTCGATCTGATAGTGGCCATTGAAAAGGTGCGCCGTGATCGATGCGCCGGAAGAGGTACTGGTGTTCTCGGCCTGGATCGTGCTCGAGAGGTTCACCGTCGTCGTAATCTTGACGTCTTCCAGCGTGCCCAGCGCCGTATCGAAGAGCTGGAGCGCAGGGCTGAATGGCTGAGTAAAGTCCGTGAGCGTCGTCGGTACTGTGATCGTCTGGGTCACTGAGTGCGTAGGCGGAGCTGGGAATTGCGGCCCTGTGAACTGATAAAAGCCACTGGCGTTGGTCGTCGTGGCCGCGACGAGCTGATTGGTCGCGTTGAAGAGTTCGACCGAAGCAGTGGGAAGTCCGTTTTCACCCGTGTCGAATAGGCCGTTATTCGTGAGAGTCGAGTTGGCGCTTTGATCGAGGAAAACGAACCCGCTAATGACGGGTGAGCCATTGGATAAGAGCGCAATCGCCTCGAGAAACTCAGCGTTCGGCACGAGCCTGCGGCTGAGCCCCTTGCGCTGCTGCGATTGTCGCATGAGCCATTGATGCCAATTCCGCAGATTTCTCCCCAACGCAGGCATACCAATGATTCCTCTTATCAAGCCGGGTTGATCGACGAATCGACCCGGGACTTAGGCGCGATGCCGCGACTCGCTTGAATTTCGGCCCCGCTGCCGGGAAGGCTCTCCGCGTAGAACGCGAGCGCGGACAACCTGATCACATTCTTCCGTTGGAGTTACGCAGTAGGGATCACCACGTCGCTGCGAACGGCGTGCCCTCGTTCCCACGCGTGAGCGTGGGAACGAGGATTTCCGTGTAAGGCGCACCGAAACGTCAACGGCGTAACTCCTATTCCGATCACCTATTTGATGACGTGTCCATTGACGACGTTGAAGAAGCGGCCGCCGTGGTAGTTGAAACCGATGAGGCTGGTGTGGTTGAACGGAATGACGGTCGGTGTGGCCTGGCCGGGGTACTGAACCACCAGCTCGTACGGTTTGTGGATGTTGAGATTCACCACGGGGATGAGCGTGACGGCATTGTTTCTCGCGTTGTAGGTCGCGGAGGCGATGGGGATGTTGACGTCATCGCCGTTGCCGAAGATCCGGTCAGGACCTGGAGAGATAATGTGGTAATTCGCCGTGTTCTGCGCCGTGGCAGGGTCGATCGAGCCGCTCAGGAGGACGATCACCTGGGTTTTCTGCCGGTGAACGCCAATGCGTAAAACCTTGATAGGGACGGGGAGCGCAGGCATGTAATCGTACGACACGGAGACGTTTGCCTGTCCAGAGGTGACCGCGTTGGTGACGAGATTCCCCGCCGGTGCCGAAGCAAAAGCGAACGCCATCGTCGACATGGTTGCCGTCACCGAGCTGCGGCTTGCGGAAGCCGTGTAGAACGCTAGCGTCGCGGGATCGTTGAACGTCAGCGTGGTGGGGTTTGTCGACAGAGTCAAGGGCGGAAAGGTGACTCCGGACGGGGGAACGAACGACGGCGGGGCCGTGGGAGAGCCTGTGTACGCGCTCGCCGAAAACGGCGTGGTCGTTTTGATTCCGGAAGCCGTGAACGGCTCATTCAGACCGTCCACTTCGAGGAGAGCCGGAGTGTTCGCGATCTCGCTTCCCTGCAGAATCCCAGTGATGGTTGTGCCCGAAGACGCGCTCCGGTTCTGCGACTGGATCGTGCCTGTAACCGAGGCATTCACCGTGACCCGGACATCGACGAGGGTCCCGAGCGCCGGATTGAACAGTGGGAGCGACGGCGAGAGGTTCGCCGGGGGAAGTCCGGAGTTGAACCCAAAGTTCGTGAGCTTTGGTGCCAGCACCAACGCGGGCTCAGTGAGCGTCTGAAGGGTGGTGAGAAGCAGTTTCCCTTCCAGCGGTTCGAGTTGTGGTGCCGCGGCGGTTTTCGGCCTTACCGATGTGCGGGCGGTGCGTGACGCTTTGCGAAATCCCCAACGGGCCAACCATCCCAGAGCATTCATGGCGTTCATCCCTTGCTCGGGTCCTTCACTGTGGGCGGAACAGGTGTGACTCACCCGACGAATTCCCAAAAACCGTTTGGGGGGTTACCGAGTCGTCGATCCCGCACGGACTCCCTCGCCGGCGGCGAATTGAGAGTCCGAGGAGGAGCCGATTCCCCAATCCTTGGGAGGGATGGCCAGGCCCGGGCACGTGCCTGAAACGATAGGATCGCTTCGAACCGTTAGCTTCCTTGCGCAGCCTCAGCGTGGGACAAGAGATGCCCCGAGTCTCGGAGAGGCTCGGTTCCAACTCCGTCGCGTGCACCGTTGAGCGGGTACTCGTGGGGACAACCCCAGGCCACCGCCCTTGGAGCGGTGGCCTCAGATGTCCAAAGATCGTTCCTCTACCGACGACCGCGGCCTGTGAGACGAGTCCTTCGCTCCTTGGTCGCGTTCCCGTTGGCATTGCGAATTCGGGAACGGGCCTGGACACGATCATTTCTAATGATCGGTCTCGCCGACCGTTCGAATCGGCGTATTTCCCAGTCCCGGGCGATCCCGTGCGGAATGCGCCTGGGGCGACGGTTCGAGCGTTCGCGTAAGCGCGGTGGGCGCGCACACTCGTAGAAATGGTAAGCCTACGGACGAGGCAGCGGCCGCTCGTGAGGTTGCGGCGCGGAGGCTCATTTCCGATCGAGAAACGAGCCTCCGCTTCGGCCGATCGCGATTATTCGGCTGCGTTCTGTCCCTTCTCGGTCACGGGATTCCCTTCGACGTCGAGCACGGTAACGATCTTGGCGAACGGCAGAGTCTTCAATTCCTTCTCGACCTTCGAACGGTCGCCGACGACCAGCACGATCATCGATTCCGGATGGAGATCTCGTTTGGCGACCCGTTCGACGTCCGCCAGCGTGACGGCCTCGATCTTGGCCTGGTACGAGTTGTAGTAGTCGTCGGGCAGTCGGTACATCACGAGTTCATCGAGCGTGCTGGCGACGTGCCCGGTCGTTTCAAACTCGCCTGGGAAGCCCTTGATGAGATTCCCCTTCGCGAAGGCGAGCTCGTCTGCCTTGACGGGGCGGGGACCGACGATGTCCTTCAACTCCTTCATCAGCTCGGCGATCGCGGCTTTTGTATCCTTGGTTGCTACGGGCGTGACCGCGACAAACGGACCACGTCCGTGGCGGTAGACGAACGCCGTCTGCGCACCATACGTGTAACCCTTGTCCTCGCGCAGGTTCAGGTTGACCCGGCTATTGAACTGGCCGCCCAGAACGGTGTTCAGGAGTTGCAAGGGAAAATAATCGGGAGTGTTCCTGGGCTCACCCACCTGGCCGACGTAGAGCATCGACTGCGCAGCGGCAGGCTTGTCCACCAGATAGACGGAAAGCGGCTTGGACGCCGGGGGCTCGGGGATCGCGTGGCTGGGTACCTCCGCCGACTTCCAGCCCTTGAGGGCGCTTTCCAGTACATTCTGGATTGCGTCAGGCGTTGTGTCCCCCACGACCACCAGCGCGGCATTATTGGGTAGAAACACTCGCTTGTGGAAGTCGACCACATCGTCGCGCGTGAGCCCCTGAACGCTCTTCACGGTCCCCTGATCCGGCCGTCCGTAAGGATGGTCCAATCCATAGAGCAGCCTGCGGAAGACCAACCGCGCAATCTCCTGCGGTTGATCCAAGCGGGCCTCGAGCCGCGCGACGCGTTGCTTGATGAGACGTTGGAGTTCCTTCTCCGGGAACGTGGGGTTCATGAGCACGTCTGTGAACAGTTCCAGGGCCCGCTCGGTGTGCTTTGTGAGCGTCGTGAGCGTTACCGTGCTCGACTCGAGCCCTCCGGAAGCGCTCAGCGTCGTACCGATCTCGGCCAGGGCGCCGGCGATCGCAAGCGAGTCGCGGTTCTTGGTTCCCTCGGTCAGGAGCGACGCCGTCAGAGAGGCGACCCCGCCCTTTCCCTTCGGTTCCAGGTCCTCGCCCCCGCGGACGACGAGGTGCAGCGTCAAGATGGGCAAATCGTGACGTTGAACCACCAGGAGCTCGAGCCCATTCGACAGCTTTCGGCGCTCGACGCGGGGCGGCGTGAACTTGGGAGCCGGTCCGACTTCGGGCATGACCGAACGGTCAAACGTGTCCTTGACCACTTCGGTCTTCGGCATCACGAGCGGGGTCTGCTTCGATGCATCGACGGTGCTTTCGGGAGCGCGCTCGGCCGGTGCGCCGGGGAGCACGTCGAGCCTTACCCTGTGTCCGGTCACGTACTGGTTCGCAACTCGTTTCACGTCGGCCGGTTTGACTGCGAAAAGACGAACCATCTCGGCCTTGTAGGCCATCGGGTCCCCGAAGACCACGTTGTACTGGTTGAGGAAGTCGGCTCGGACCGTCTCGGACTGAAGGCCGGTGATGAGGTCGCTCTCTCGCTCGTTCTGCGCCTTCAGCACCTCGTCATCGGTCGGTCCATCGGTCTTCAGACGCTCGATCTCTGCGTCCGCGATCTTGACCAGTTCGTCGAGCTTCTCGCCGGGACGCGCCGAGATGGACACCTGGAAGACGCCCGAGAGCGATTGTGTCGGATGCGCTGCGCTCACCTGAGCGGCGAGCTGGTGGTGGTACATGAGGGCAAGGAACAGCCGGTTTTCCTTGTGAAGACCGCCGAGCACTGCCGCGAGGATGTCGAGCGCCTGCTCGTCTGGGTGACCGTTCGGAACGGTCGGCCAGACGAGCTGGGCTCGGGGCAATTTGACAGCATCGGTCATTGTCAGATGTTTCGATTCCGCCAGTTTCGGCACGCTCGGCTTCAGCTTGGCGACCTCCGGCCCCTTCGGCAACGGCGCGAAGTATTTGGCGATGAGCTTCTTCGCCTCGGCGGGGTTGAAGTCGCCCGCGAGGCAAAGGCTGGCGTTGTTCGGACTGTAATAGGTGCGGAAAAACGCCGAGACATCGTCGAGGCTTGCCGCCGACAGGTCAGCCATCGAACCGATAACGCTGTGGTGATACGGATGATCGGCCGGGTACAAGGCGGCGTCGAGTCGCTCGCTCGCCTGTCCATAGGGCTCATTGTCCACTCGCTGCCGGCGCTCGTTCTTGACCACGTCTCGCTGGTTGTCGAGCTTGGCCTGGGTCAACGCCGGCAGCAGAAATCCCATGCGGTCGGACTCGAGCCAGAGCGCCAGCTCGAGGGCGTTGCTCGGAACCGTGTCATAATAGTTGGTGCGATCCTCGGTCGTACTGCCGTTGATCTGGGCGCCCGCTTGTTCGAGTGGTCCGAAGTACTCGTTGTCGTGGTTCTTCGACCCCTGGAACATCAGGTGCTCGAACAGGTGGGCAAACCCGGTGCGCCCTGCCTTTTCATTCTTTGAGCCGACCTTGTACCAGATGTTCACGCTGACGATCGGAGTCTTGTGGTCCTCGTGGAGGATCACCTGGAGCCCATTGGGCAGCGTGTAGGTCTCGACCTTGAGGTCGAGGATCTGCGGTTTCCGTTCGTCGGCCCGCACCCACGGGCTGCTGGCCAGCATTAGAACGGCGAGTGACAACGTTCGAATCGTGCGGAAGTGCATCGTGACGTTCGCTCCATCATGGGATGAGTCCGTACGCTGACAGTACGGCCCTGTTCTAACCGTTCCAACGACCTGTCGTCCAGAGCCGGCCCGTCCCCGCCCGGCATGTCGTGGCGCCGGCTTTAGTTTGCCACTCGGAGCCGGACGGTTAACGCGAAGTGATCGGAGGGACCGCGCGGGTTTGTGTTGCGAGGACCGCCAAAGCGCCAGGGGCGCCGGTCGCGGCCGAACCGAAGCTCCGGAGCGTTCTCGGTGTGAAGGGTCTCGGGCAGGATAAGCCAGCCGCTGGGATCGAGCAGGCCAGGCGTCGCGACGATGTGGTCGAGGATTTCCCAGCGGCCGGCCTGGCAGTAGGTACCGCGGGTCGAAGGGTCCACACGTTCGGTCAGGTCGAACAGTCGGAGCGGCTCCTCACCCTCGCGCGTCTGGGCGGGATCACCGGTCGCGTGAAGGTGGTCGCGCAAAGAGGGGTCGTCGGGCTCGTCGTTGTAGTCGCCGGAGAGGAGAACGTCTGCCGCACGGTCGTCTCGAACGAGCTCACCGACCCGTTCGTAGAGCACGTCGGCGTACGCTTCACGCTTGCTCTCGGTGTCGCCACGCAGTCGGCTGGTCCAATGGCTCGCGAGCACAACCAGGGGCGCCCCGGCGGCCTCCATGTGCGCTTCCAGAATGCGGCGGATCCCGAAGGTTCGCGTCAGGTCGTCGTGGATACGAAGGCGTGTCAAGACAGCCGGCTCGATGCGGCGGCCCGTATGGTTGTCGCGATGAATCAGCCCGTTGTAATGCCACTCGCTCGGCAGGCGTGCGTTGAGGGCCTCGCGGAGCAGCTCGACCGCACGCCGATTCTCGACTTCGACGATCGCCAGGATGTCTGGCCCTCGGCCGCCGTTCTGGCGCAGGAGCGCATCGGCAAGCAGCCGGAGCTTCTCCTCAACCAACTCGGGATGCCGGGCAAACCAATCTTCGTCCTCATCGTGGTTGTGCGGGTCGTCCTCGTCGTCGAAGAGGTTCTCGACGTTCCAGGTACAGAACAGGTAACCCTCTTCCGGTCCAATCTCTTGCCGCTCACCCGGGAGTGCCGGCGCACCGATCTGGTCGGAGCGAATGAGCCAGACACTCGCGGTGAACAGGACCAGCATCGCCACGAAAAGGACCACGCGGTTGTTTGCCATCGAGCCGGCACTTTCATCACTGTTGAGAGACGCCCCACCCGCGCACTCACGAACGCCTGCGGCACGCGTAGGCTGTCGCAGTCCGCGTAGGGAGTCACCGACGTTCTCTCGGAGCGGATCACGAACTCCGTTTCCTATGGAGAAAGATACTTCTCTCCCTCGCCCGTGAGCAGCCAGCCGGGGCTCACCTGGGTCACTTCAATGAAGCGCAGGATCGATTCGGCCGGGATGGTGCAACCCCCCTCATAGTTGTACCAAGTCCGAAAAGGAACGTTGAGCGCGGCAGCGAGCAAAGGTCCCCCGTGCTCGCCGTACAGTTCCAGTCGGATCGTACGGACCCTCATTGCGAGGTTCGACTTCAGCGTCGGCCACTCAGGGTCTTGCAAGGCCATGGCTACTTTCTTGCCGGCGGAACGGCTCGGGCTCGTCGGCTCGCCCACCCGGCGTCCTTCCGGCATTCAGCGCATCGGAAGGAGGGGCTTCATTTTGAGAGCGGGCTCGTGCCCTCCCTCCTCCGTTGCACGTTTCCAGATTTGACCCATACATCTGACCGAGGACGCGCGCCCGAGTCAAGCCCCGAGTCATTTCGTTGTATCACCTCCTCAAACAAGATGCGCAAAAATAGGCCTTTTTGCGTTGAGTAAAAGCAACGTTGATCCTGCTGCCGGCGTGGAGTGAAGAGGCACGCTCGACTCCGTGTTACCGAATCTTGAGTGAATCCAGGAATTTTCTGTCGTCGCGTGACGGCGTTTTCGGTCCCTAGGTTTGGACGGGCAGGCCAGACACTGAATCGACGTCAACATCATTGTTCGAGGTAATCGTGATCGCGACACAGGAAATGATCGACGACTTGGCCAAGCGCATCGACCTTGCCTACCGCCTGCGTTGCCCGGACTGGAACGAGGGCTGCTCGACGCACCGGATCTGGGATGCGGCCGCAACGGCTTTGCTCCGCGCCCACGAAGTCGATCCGCTGTTGCCCATCGATCCTGAGTTGTACGTGGCGGCTCAAACGCTTGATTCTCCTGGGTGTGATCCCTGGGAGAGTCTCGTTCACGCCTCGTCGGTCGTGCGCTATCGCAAGGCGGTGCGTCGGATCGTCTCTGCGCTTCGCCGCGAACTGCGTCGCGAGATTCGCCGCGCCGAGCGGCGCGTGGACCGCGGCGAGTCTTGGGATGAGGTCTTGAGCGCGCAGCCGTGCTTCGTCTCGCCTCTCAGCGGCTACCTCTGTGCGCACCGCGCCGGGCGGCCCGACCTGGCGTCGGGCCTCTTTGATCGTGCGCTCGAGCAGCACGAGGCGTGTCCCTTGTACCAGCAGGCGAGCGCAAGCCTGCTTTCTGCCTCCTTGTACCCGGTGGCCCCGCCAGTAAAGCAGCTTTCTCTCGCGCCGTTGCATCTCGCTGCCATTCCATCCTCACTTTGGAACTAACAATGAAAATTCAACTTGGACGACAATAGGCGGGCTGGGACGGTCTGCGTGCACTGTAATTCGTGTTCTTAGTTATTAAGATGCTTAGGCGTTTTGAACGGATTCCTTTCCCGAGAAGACGGTGGCGGGCGATTGGGCGGCTAACGAGCCGAGACACCGAGGAAAGCATGTTGCCCGTCACGGCCACGGTTCTGCCTCCGAGTTGCGACGTTTCGAGTTTTCCTGAAGTCCCCGCCACGCGAAACCGATGCCGATTTCGGCGGTTGGTGGAAGTGCGGTCGCTGCCTTGTTGAGCCCTCCGTTTTGAGCCAGTCCGGCGATCGCTGTGACAGCCTCGCTGGAACCCACGTAAGCCTGCATCACGAATTGACTTCCGGCGTTTTCAGTCACTCCGAGAGCTCCGGTGCTTTCGACAGTCGGGGTGCGCCGACGCGTCGCAGGGGACGCTGTATTTGAGGATCCGCGTGATGAGTCGATTGAGCTACACCGATCGCCGCCGTGCCATGCTCGCCCGTCGTGTCGAGATGCTGGATCGGCTGGAAAACCGGAGCATGATCACGGAAAGCCTCGGCCTCATGGCGCTGGGGATCGGGCTTCATGCGAGCGCCCTCGTATCACACCCCCGAGCTCACGAGCAGACCGGAGGACACGATGCGACACCGAAGACTCGGCACGACGCACCGGACATTGTTCCCATCTTCGTCACACACCAAGCCAAGTCCGGTGCCCCTCGAGGGCCGACGCCGACCGGCAAAAGCGCTCACAGTGGCAAAGTGATTTCAGGTGACGACTGGATCACAATCCTGCGTCCCGGCCACTCCGCGAAAACCAATCACAATCATGCGCTGGCGTGGAAACTTCCCAAACACTCCGCTATTGCGCACGGCGGTGCCGCCAAGGCGCCGCGAGGCGGAGGCGGAGGCGCGTTGCCGGGGACGATCTCTCCCCTTCGACTCAGTTCGCCTCGAGCCGCGTCCCCGATCAGTAACCCGCCGGTCGTCGCGGGTTCCAGCACTCCGTTAACCGCGGGGCGAAGTTCCGTCGCCGCACCGTTGATCGTGACGGCCAGCGCCTTCACGTCGAATCCCAGCGGAGGTTCGGGCGGCACGGTCGTCTCCTCGATGCGCAGTTCCGCGAGCGCTGCGGATAACGTGGCGAGCGGCGAGTTTACGCATTTCGCTCTTTATACGCTCGACTACAATAATGGCGATGTGCTCTTTCCGGGTTCGGTTCAGTTCGCGACGCCCGGCGGCAGCGTGGATCTCCGGGCACAAGTTACCGGCGCCAGTGTTGCTTCTTACAGTTGGGACACGAGTGGGTTGAGTGGGGTGGCCACCGGTATCTCCGGTACGAGTAGCTACGATTTGACCTTCCAATGGGACTCGTGGTTCGACACCGGGTCGCCGACGGCCTCGGTCACTCTCACCGTGACGGACACGAACAGCGACCAGGAAACCCAAACCTATTCGTTTGCGCTGCCACAGGACTTTGCCGGCAGCGTGAGTTCCGGAGGCGGCACCACGAGCTGGCCCCAGGCACTCACGCCGGACTCGGTGCTGGCTGGCGGTGGCTCATTCGCCAGCCACAACGTCTCGGTGGACGCCAACAGTGGCGCACTCGATACCTCGATCGCGCTGCCGCGCTATAACCCCAACATTCCCGCGCTGGCGCTCACCTACAACTCGCAGGCCGCCGTTCCTCAGCCGATCATCGTTGCGAACCACGAGCTCGATCCGACCCAACCCGTCCCCTCTGAGGTGAGCGCGCAGTTGACCTTCGATGGGACGCCCGGGACGACGTTCTATGACAACACGAGCACATTCAATCCGGGCGACATCCAGCAGCTTGCCGTTCAAGCCGACGCCTCGGGTCTGACGACCGGTCGCTACGGCTATTCGTTAGCGATCGGCGATATCCGTTCCACGACGACGACCACCACCCTCACGGGAACGACCACCGTTCTCAACGAATCCGGCAGCGCCTTCGGCGCTGGCTGGACGTTGCAAGGTCTCGAGCACATCACAAGTGCCTCCGGCGGCGTCATTCTCGATCTCGGCGGCGGCGACAGGAGCCTTTGGTTCTCCGGCTCCTTCGGTTCCGGCGGCGGTACATTTACCGACCCGAACGGAGAGTTCAGCACCCTGACTCAGAACTCCAGCGGTGGATACACGCGTACCTTGACGAACGGTACGCAGATCGATTTCGACTCGAGCGGTCAGGAGATCACGTCGGTCGATAGGAACGGAAACCACACGACATACTCCTACAATGGCAGCGCCCAGCTCAGCACGATTGAGGATCCGTACGGTAACCTGACAACGTTCACCTACTCCGGCGGCGAGCTGTCGACGATCACCGATCCCGCGGGCCGGATCGCCACCTTCACACACTCCGGCGGCGCTCTCACCGGCGTCACACTTCCCGACTCCAGCGCCTGGGGTTACGGATACGACTCATCCGGCCGCCTCACGAATGTCACCGACCCAAACAACAACACGGTGACCGTTGCCTACGACAACGCCGAGCGCGTTGGGACGATCACGCGCCCCGACAATTCCACGCAAACCTTCCGCGCCTACCAGGAAGCCGGCTGGAATGATACCGGCACTTCAAGCAGTCCGGCTGCTGCGATTCTGCTCGCCCAGGCGACGGCCAATGGCACAGATCCCCTGGGGAACGAAACCCAACTTCGCCCTGACTGGAACGGGGAAGGGCTGACCAATCAGACGGTCGACCCGATGGACAACGTCTCGACCCACGATCGCGACATCAACGGCCTGGCCACCGTGATGATCGACCGCGACAACCGAATCACCCAGACCACGTACGACAGCAAGGGCAACCCGGTCACGATCACCTACCCCGCGGGGAACACCGCGCAGTACACGTACAACAGCTTCTCCGAGCCTCTGACCTTCACGAACGGTGACGGCAATACGACCACCTACACTTATGACTCGCAGGGTAACAACACCGTCATCGAGGACGCGCTCCATCACCGTACGACGATGACGTATACCGCGGACGGAATGCGTGCCACCGTCCGGGACGCGCTCAATAATGTGACGACCTATCAATACGACAGCCAGGACCGACTGACCAGCGTCCTCTATCCAGACGGATCGTCGAAACTGCTTGCGTACAACAGCGCAGGGGACGAGGTCGCCCTCACCGACGGGAACAATCACACGACGACGTACAGCTTCGATGCGCTCAATCGCACGACGGGTACAACGGATGCGCTCGGGAACCCGACGACCTACCTCTATGACGCCGCCGGAAACAGGACCGCGGTCGAGGCACCGCTCGGACGGACGACCAGCTACGCGTACGACGTCATGAATCGCGTCACCACGGTCACCGACCCGCTCGGGAACACGACCGTCACCGCGTACGACTCCGGCGGCAATATCCTCGCGGTGACGGATCCCCTCGGCCGCATTACGTCGTACACGCACAACGCGGACAACGAACGCACCGTTGTGGAAGACCCCTTCGGAAATCGGACAACGACCTCGTACGACGCTGCTGGTCAAACATCAAGCGTTACCGACCCGCTTTCCAGGACGACGAGCTACAGCTACAACGCCGACGGCGAGCTGGCGGTCGAACAGGATCCGCTGGGCCGGCTCACCACGTATTCCTACTCGGGAACGGGCAAACTGCTGGAAGTGACCAACCCCTGGAATAGCGGCGGAGGGTTCGCCCAATACACGTACAACGCTGACGATGAGCTGGTCACGGCGAAGGACGCTCTCAACGACGTTACGACCTACCAGTATGACGCAGTCGGGGACGTCGTTGCCGTCACCGATGCGCGTAACAACACGACGTCGTATTCGTATGATTCAATGCATCGGGTCGTGTCGGTGACGGATGCATTGGGACACTCGACGGTCTACGGCTACGACTCGGGTGGCAATCCGGTCACCGTCAAGGACGGGGCAGGGGACGTCACGACGACGGCCTACGACGCGCTCAACCGCGCCACGACCGTGACGAGTCCCGTGAGTGGCGGCACGACCGTGACGCAGTACGACGCGGCGGGGCGCAAGTCGGTTGTTGTCGATGCCGACGGCAACCGGACGACGTACGGCTACGATGCCGGTAATCGCATGACGACGCTCACCACCCCCCTGGGGACCGCAACCTATGTGTACGACGCCGACGGCGAATTGACGAGCACAACCGACGCGGACGGTCGGCGCGTGACTTATGCCTACGACGCCCACGGCGATCGCACGGGTGAGAGCTGGCTCGACGCTTCCGGTGGGATCATTCGTTCGATCACGTCCACCTACAACGCCGACGGCCAGCTCCTCACCGTGACGGACCCCGACGCAACGCTGACCTTCACGTACGACTCCGGCGGCAATGCGCTCTCCGCCGAAACCTCGGGTGGTGGCGGACAGCCCGACGTCAAGCTGACGATGACGTACAACGGCGCGAACGACGTCACGAGCGTGACGGATAATCTGTCGAGCCCCTTCACGGTGAGTTACGGCTACGACAGCGCCAATCGCCCGGCCTCGGTCACCGGCTCGTTCAACGATCCCATTACCTTCGGTTACGACGCGGACAACAACCTCGCCTCGATCAGCCGAGGGGCGTGGGATGTGGGAAGTGACGCGTATGTGAATACGACGCTCTCTTACGACGCGGCCGATCGGTTGACGACGGTGACCGATGGCTACGTCCCGGGGATCTCCGGTGGCGGCAGCGCAGCCGGGATTGCCACCTACATCTACGGATATGACTCCGCCAATCGGCTGACCAGCGAGCAGGATGCCGCGGGGACCTCGACATTCTCGTACGACAACGCCGGAGAGCTGACCCAGGCCTCAGGTCCCCTCGCCGCGACCTACACCTATGATGCGAACGGCAATCGGACGATGAGCGGCTACTCAACGGGCGCGGACAACGAGCTGACTGCCTCGCCAGGGTACACCTACACGTACGATGCCGACGGCAACATGATCGGCGCGACGCAGACCTCGACCGGCAACACCTGGGCGTACACTTATGATTACAGAAACCGGATGACCGGAGTAACAGAACAGTCTGCGACGGGGACGCTTCTCTCGCAGTCGACGTACACGTACGACGCC
>DAIDJG010000250.1 GCA_027451445.1 Singulisphaera sp. | reverse complement strand
TGGTCCGTTTTGCGGCTGGTTACCCTTTTCGCCGTTGGGTCCGTTTTGCGGCTGGTTGCCCTTCTCGCCGTTGGGTCCGTTCTGGGCGTTCTTCTGGCCGTTTGGTCCGTTTTGCGGCTGGTTACCCTTCTCGCCGTTGGGCCCGTTCTGCGACTGGTTTCCCTTCTCGCCGTTGGGCCCGTTTTGCGACTGGTTACCCTTCTCGCCGTTTGGTCCGTTTTGCGGCTGGTTACCCTTTTCGCCGTTCGCACCGTTCTCTGGTGCGTTAGCGCCACCTGTCCCGTTCTGACCGCGCTTCGGCTGGGCCGCTCGCTCTACGCGAGATGCGTTCGGCCCGCTGTTGTTTTGCGAAGGAGGAGCCTCTCGTGTGTTCCCGTTGTTCGGGTTCCGCACGACGTCGTCATTGCCGTTGCCAGACGGAGGCGCCTGAGTGTTGGGGGCGCTTCGTTCGGCTGTCGGGGGCGAATTGCCGGGATTGTTGGCGCCGTTTCCTTGGCCTCCGGCGTTTCGTTCTTGCGGATTTGACTCCGCAGGATTTCCCGGGTTGCTGCGAGCGACGTCGTTTGCGGGATTCCCGTTGGCGTTTCGAGGAGGCGGTTCGTTTGGCGCGCCATTGGCGGGATTGTTGGGTCCACGCGGTGGAGCTTGTTGCTGAGAGGACGGGTTCAGCTTGTTCAACACGTCCTGAGCGCGATTGAATTTGCCAGCGTCCGCCGGGTCAGGCTGCACCGGGGGGGGTTCGCTCTCGGTTTTTGCCTGCTCCGGGCCACCGCGATCATTGGAAGGCAGACTGCTCTCACCCCTATCCTTCTGCTGGCCCAGGTCGGCCGGGGGCTCTTTCTCGGATGTGGCCTGGTCTTTGCGCTCTCCTGGGTTCGGTTCGTCGGCCGCGTCCGCGGGCTCGGGCGGAGTTGGAGGCGCCTGCTCCATCTCGGTCTCTTTTTGGGCCGCTTCATTCTGCTTCTTCGCTTCCTCCTTCGAGAGGGGAGCGATCGTTTCGATGACCTGTCGAGGCGTCTCGAAGCGGTTCGGGCTCGGCTCCCGATTGTCCTTCACCGTCACCCAGTATTCGACCTTTTCCCCGGCCTTGATCCGGTGCTCGGCGAGGTCGAATTGTGTGGCGCCCCGGAATTCACGGGTTGGGGGCCGGGTTTCGAGGAGATCGACCGTCGGGAACACCTCGTTGCCCGCGCGGGTATGGAGCACAACCTCGCGCACTCCATGATCATCCGCGGCCGTGATCACGATGGGGACCTTGACGTTGCACGCGACCTTGATGATCGGTTGCTCGGGCTTGACGATCTGAGCGGTCGGGCCCTTGTCGGCGATCGCAGTGATGTCGTACACAACCGGGTCGGGGTTCATTTGGCCCCCGGTGGTCCGGAACTTGACGGTGTAACTGCCCGACTTGTTCACCTTGAATCGGCCGACCAACATCGACCCGTCTTTCTCATCGACCTCCATCGCGGCGTCTTGCACTTCGGGGTCGGCGAAATCGAGCGTACCGGTCTGGGGCGGTTCGTTGGTCCTGGCGTGGACCGTGACCATGGTGCCTTCGATCGCCTCAACGTTTCCGCCGTTGACGCCCAGTCGCGGAGCAATCCCCGTGTAGTCAGGGAACTGGTAGTCGAGCGTCACGTTCGTGACCATCGGCGCCGGCATCACTTCGAGATGGTACTTGAGCGACTCCGCATCGCCTCCAGTGAGGTAGTAATCCATGCTCTGCTGGACGTTGCGGAGGGTCGTTTTCCAGGGGTCGTACTGTTGCCCCGGCTGTAGCTCGGCCACGGCAAAAAACTTACCGCCGTCAACGCTGTAATGAACCTTGACGTTCGGCGGGCGTGTACCCTCGACCTGGGCCGAGAACTCGACATGTGCCCCGGCGGTCACCCTGGACAACGTCTCGTCATTCCCCGGCCTGATATTCGTGAGCTTCGTGTTCGTCGGCCTCACGACGTCCGCGAGGAAGGCGCGTTTCGCCGAGTCGATGATGCTCTTGGGCGCCATGGCCGCGTACAGGCAGAACACGACGATGAGGGCCGACAGCGAGTACGCCAGGTGCATCAGCCGCCGCTGATTGACGACGCCATCGATCTCGATGTGGGATAGGTCCTGGACGGCCTTCGCTTCGATCGCGGCCAGTGCCGATTTCGGCAGCTCTTTGCGCTTGCGCCGGAGATCGAGGTAATTGATTAGACTATTCTTGAACTTGGGGTCCGCCTCTTCGATCGTCCTGGCCGCGTACAGGCCGTTCACCTTGCTCACCAACGGGAGCACGATGCGCAGGACGAAGAACGTCAAGGCCGACCCGAGCCCGGTCAGAAAAACGATGCGGCGCAGCCAAAGCGGCAACCCCACGAAGTGGTCGAGCACGACCTCGAGGAACAGCACGCCGAAACCCACGGCGATCATCAAAAGTCCGGCCGTCCACAGATCGGTCATCTTGATCCGAGTCCGCGTGCGTCCGAGTTGATGATCGATGTACTGCTCGTAGTCCAGAAGCTTCCCGTACGGCTGAGTGCTCGACGCCATGGCGCGTATGCTCCCTCGACGGCCGACCCCTCGAAAACCCTTGGCGAAAGTTGCAGTTATTATACGCTTCGGAGATCGAAAAAGAACGATCTCCTCGGACGATTGTCGATTCTTGATGTGTCTTCGATCACGCTAGCATGCAAGTCGAGGCGGTGTCAACGGCGCGAAATGGCTGGGGCACGGGGCCGGTTAACAGCTCATTGCGAAGTGCTCGGCTCGGCGAGCCGGGTGACGCGCAGCAGGAATCGCGGGTAACCATGGCGTCCTCAGCGCGCACGTTTCGCTGGAGGCGGGCCGCCTTCCAGCAGCTCGTATCGGCCATTTCGGCGCCCGCCTTCTACATTCTCTTCATAACCCTTTGCTCTGCTTGGGGTTCCGAGTCGCGACTCGGATTCCCCCATTCGGTAATTCGGAAGCCTTTGCCAGCCTTAGGGTTCCGAATTACCGAATGGCGCGCGCACGTTGTTACTCGCTTTTTGATGTGGATACGGCCGGTCTGGCCCGATTGGCGATCCCAGAAACGGACATTGTCCAGGCTGTGCATTACCCTCGGATACCCGCCCCTTCCTTGGAAAAAGTCCTTTGGTTTTACGGATTATCGAAAGAGATCGCCAAATGATGTGTGATATCTGCGATGCTCCTGCCGGCCTGCACAAGGCCGAAGACCACGCCAAGGGATGCTGCCTGGTCTGTGTATTCTTCTCAGGCATGCGAGTTTGACTCTGAGGAATTGGTCCGAAATTCACGAGATATCCGAAAAATGCGGTTTGGCATTTGTCTTTGAGTTGTAATTGGCCGGCAACGTGCATAATGTCTCCTCGCCCGCTCCGGCGCTTCTTGTGTCCGAGTAAGCAGTTCGAGGCTCTGAGGGGTGCGGCTGCAAGTGGCCGCCAAGCCCGTTACGGACCTTCGAACATCATACGGTTCGATTGTACACTGAGGATCGAGGGAAGTCAACGGGTTCCATGGGAAAGCGGTCATGCAACCGCGCCTTGAGCGCCGAACGTCCGGAAGCGCTCGGCGTCGATGGCTCGCGCGGTTGCCCCGAAAGTAGGGCGGGTCGGAACGCCGCGCAGCGGCGCGAGGCCCACCGTCGAGACCGTCCGCGTACCCCGGTGGGCCTCCTCGCCCTGGCGGGCGGGTCGCCACTCCCAAGCGCGGCCCGCTTGGGCATCATTCGCCAAGCGGCTCCGCCCAGCGAACCGTGCGATCGCCCTCAACGACGTCGCCGATGACCCAGGACGGAATCTTCACCTCACGGTTGAGATAGCGGGTGATGGCGTCCGCGTGGAAGTCGGCGACAATGAGTACCAGCCCGATCCCCATATTGAACACCCGGAACATCTCGTCTTCAGCCACGTTGCCGAGTCGCTGGAGCCAGGGGAAGACCGGCGGAACTGTCCACGAGCCGCGCCGAAGCTCGATGGCGCAGCCTTCGGGGAGGATCCGCGGAGGGTTTTCGATGAGGCCGCCGCCGGTGATGTGGGCGATGCCATGCACGACACGCTTCACTCGGTAGTGGCGATACACGGTTTTCATGGCACGGACGTAAATGCGGGTCGGTGCCAGAAATTCATCCGCGACGGTTCGCCCAAGTTCGGTGATTTGGCTATCGGGTTGTAACCCGGCGTGGTCGAACGCGATCTTCCGCGCCAGGCTGTAGCCATTGGAGTGCAGACCCGAGCTGGCGAGGCCGACGATCTTGTCGCCGGGGCGGATGTCCTTGCCGTCAAGGATGTGTTTGCGCTCGACGACGCCGAGGCAGAACCCCGCGAGGTCATACTCGCCAGGGTGGTAGAAGTCGGGGAGGATGGCCGTCTCCCCACCGAGGAGCGCACACTCCGCCTCGATACAGCCGTCGCTGATGCCTTGAACCACCTGTTTGGTGAGCGTGGTGTCATCACGGCTCATCGCGACGTAGTCGAGGAACAGGAGCGGTTCGGCCCCGGCGCAGAGGCAGTCGTTGACCGACATCGCGACGAGGTCGATGCCGACGGTCGAATGCCGGCCGGTGGCGAAGGCGAGCTTGAGCTTGGTGCCCACGCCGTCGGTCGAGGCGACGAGCACCGGGTCGCGATAGGTGCGCGATAAGAGTCCGATATTGGCGTCGAGCCGAAAGAGGCCCGCGAACCCGTCCGTCCATTCGATGACGCGCGGGCTGAAGGTGCGTTTGAGCAGGGGGCGGATCTGGTCCATCGTCTCTTCGTACGTATCGAGATCGACGCCGGCTCCCTTGTAATCAATCGACTCGGGCATGGATTTTGAGGGTTCAGGAGGGAGACGATGGTGGATTACGACCGCGATCGCGCCCCGTTGCGCACCGAGGACGAGAACAGTGTAACACCCAACGGCCGCCATCGCATGCCTCAAGGTGTACGGGAAATGAATCAGCCACGCGGATGACAGGTCGTCGATCGTTCTCGAAACGGAGACCGTCGGTCCTTGATCCGTTGGCAGGGCGGGGCTATGTTAGAGCCTTCCTCCAGTTACGGGCCGAGGCTGCCTTTGCGCACTCGGTCCCCGCCTCGAGATGTTTTCCCCGAATCGCATTCAGGAGAACCGCGAAATGAAAGGCAAATGGATCGTTCTGGCCGGAACGATGCTTGCGGGTGTTGCACTGACTGCCGGTTTGTCGGTGGCTGCCGACGACGAGTCGCCGCTCCACAAGCTCATGGAGCAAGTCAACGCCAAGAACGTGGTGGTCACCAAGGGCGTCCGGACTGCGGTGAATTTCAAGAAAGCCCAGAAGGACGTGGTCAAGGCTGCCGAAGAACTGGCCAAACTCGGGAAAGATGCCAAGCCAATCAAGGACGCCGTGAAGAAGTCGAAGGGCGTCAAAGACGCGACCGACGCGAAGTGGGACGCCTTGATGGACGACTTCATCAAGTCGTCCGAAGAACTGGCGAAGGTGGCCGGTAAGTCCGACGCGACCTTTGACAAGGCCAAGACAGCCCATTCAGCGGTCAAGAAGTCGTGCTCGGAATGTCACATGATCTTCCGCGTCGAGGAAGAAGGGTTCAAATAAACGTCCTCCCCGTGAAGGATGTTCGCTGAACTTCCATCGAGATTGCTGGAGCCCTGAGGATCCGACCGGATCCTCAGGGCTCGTTCCATTGCTACAGCGTATTCCGATCGCGTTGAGCATACCGGGGAGGCAGAGGCTTCGTCCGAGCCAGCCTCGTTCTGTCGGCGAGTCCTCGAACCGATGGATCATCGCGTGTCGCCCTGGGGACCGCGTCATCACACGCGATGTTCCGAGGACTCGAAGACTCGTCCTCCGAACAAGGCTGGCTCGGACGGATCCTCGCCCCACCCAAAACATGCACGCGCCAAACATGAAGTGATGCCTGGTGGTTCGGGTGTGCGCAACGCTGGTGAAACCCGCTCTACACAGTTCAGGCTTGCCGGCCTTCAATGGCGAGAAGCAGAATCACCGCCGCGATGGCAAGCGGGCGAGGCAGTAGCCCATCACCGTCGTGTCGCAGATCCACGGTGAACTTGGGTGGGAAGCCCAGGAAGTTCTGCTTCATGGTCGCGACGGTTTGCCCGTCGACTTGAAGCAGGTAAAGTTGAGGAAGGAAGAGGCCGGCCCAGTCGACTGTGCGCCGGACGATCGCTTTCCACGTACTATCCTCGATAACCTGGCCTCGAACATTGCCCTCTGCGTCGAGGAGTTCCCACGTGTCGCGGACCATCGACGACCAGCCCTTGCGGCGAAGTGCACCGAGAGGTTCGCCCGTCTGGGAGTCGGTCACCTTGTAGGCTGCGCTGAAGTCGACAATTCGGTCGGCCTGGATGTACAGGAGTTCCTGGGTTTGTGATTCGTCAGCGTAGACGCGGATGTCCTCGCGAAGTTTGAAGGCTTTCTGTTTTGAATAAGCCAGCAGTCGTCCATCGGGGGTCGTGACGCGAAACGCTGCACCGACGAGCTTGAACATCTGGCGTGTGGCGACGAGTTGGTCGTGCTGGTACAGCGCGTTTGTGGTCTCCGGCATTACAGAGGTCTCTCGGCTCGTTTGGTATGGGAAATTGGATCGACATCATCGGACAGTCGTGAAACCAACTCAAGAGAATTTGGCGAGTGCGCTCGCGGGGCTTACGGCGCTGGACATCACGCTGCCAACGATTGAGGAAAATCTCGCGCTCGACGAGGCGCTGCTGATCGCCGCCGATGAACACGGGGCCGGTCCCGTGCTCCGTTTCTGGGAACCGGTTGACTTCGCGGTTGTCCTGGGCGCGACCTGCCGCATGCTGGATGACGTCGACGTCGTCCCTTGCCGAGCGGATGGGGTGGTCATTGCGCGCCGAGCGAGTGGAGGCGGGACGGTCCTGGTCGGCCCTGGGACGCTGAACGTCGCCGTTGTCCTCCCCACGAGTGCGGCGCCGGGTCTCGGTGCCGTGGACACGGCGCATGCCTTTGTGCTCGAGCGAATGGCGACTGCCTTACGCACGCTCGGACCGCCCATCGAGGTGAAGGGACTCGGCGACTTGACGCTCGGGTTCCGAAAGTTTGGCGGTAGTGCGCAGCGCCGCCTACGGTCCCACTTCCTCGTGCACGCGACCCTGCTCTACCGTTTCCCACTTGAGAAAGTCGCGCACTATACCGCGCTGCCGCGCCGGCAGCCCGCGTATCGCGCCGGCAGGTCGCACGAAGATTTTCTGGTAAACGTCGAACTGCCACGTGTCGAAATGGTTCGAGCCATCTCCGACGCCTGGCGCGAATTGGTGTCTCCGACGGCGCCGGGATGCCACCTGGAAGAGCTGACTCGGGACCTAGTTGCGACAAAATATGGTTTGAAGGAATGGGTTGAGCGACTTTGAGCCGATGTATTGATTGTAGCGTTCGTGAGGGTACGATCAGAGGACACTTGGGCGACGGCGCCTCAGCGTTTGTGCGATACCTGCAATAGCTCGAATGGTTTCAACCACCAATGAGATGGTCGATCCTGACCCGTCGTGTCGTGTTGCGGCCCAATCGGGTTTGAGGAAAAAGCCAAACGCGTTGGCTCTCGTCCCCGTAGTGACTGACGCCTATAGTGAAATTAGAGGGAAAGTTCGGGGTTTGGTGCTTCCGAGCTTTCCTGTATGCTGAGATCATGCTTGCGGCCGCGACTCCCCGCGAGCGCGACAAGGACCAGACACAGCCCGCCCGGCCAATAGGGCCTTGGCTCGTCCAGGGATCTTTTCCAATGAATCGTTCGACGGTCGCGAACCGGTGGAACCTCGACCTCCTCGAGGAAAACTACCAACGGTGGCGTAACGACCCCGCGCAGGTTGACGAGACCTGGCGGATTTTTTTTGAAGGCTTCGAGCTGGGTCAGTCCGGCACCGGTCAAGTGCAAGCGAACATCGAACAGGACGCAGCGCGCTCTCAGACCGCCGTCACGCGCCTGATCGATGCCTATCGCGAAATCGGCCACTACTTGGCCGACCTCGACCCCCTCAAGCTTAGCCCCAGGCGCGACACTCACGAATTGCTCGAACTCTCAGCGTTCGGGCTCTCGGAGGCCGACCTCGACAAGGAATTCTTCAATCCGCTCAGCGACCCGCCCTACTGCACGCTGAGACAGCTCATCGCCATCCTCCGCGACACGTATTGCCGGAAGATCGGCGTCGAGTACATGCACATTCGCAACCCCGAGATCCGCAAGTGGCTCCAGGAGCGCATGGAGCCGATCCGCAACCGGCCCCAGTTCGACCTCAGACGCAAGCGCCGGATCATTCTCAAGCTCAACGCCGCCGAACTCTTCGAGACCTTCCTCCATACCCACTACGTTGGCCAGAAGCGCTTCTCGCTCGAAGGGGGCGAGATGCTGATCCCGCTGCTCGACGGAGTCATCGAGCGGTCGGCACGCTTCGGCGTGAAGGAGATCGTCCTCGGCATGCCGCACCGAGGCCGGCTCAACGTACTGGCCAACATCCTGAACAAGCCCTACGGGCTGATCTTCAGCGAGTTCGAGGGGAACGTCGCCGAATCCGTCGGCGGTGACGGCGACGTGAAGTACCACCTTGGCTTCTCGGCGGACCACGTCACGACCGACAAGCACTCGATCCACCTCTCGCTGACGCCGAACCCGAGCCACCTCGAGGCCGTGAACCCTGTGGTCGAGGGACGCGTCCGGGCCAAGCAGAGGCGGTTCAAGGACCGCGACCGCAAGCTGGGGATCCCGATCCTGATCCACGGTGATGCGGCGTTCGCCGGCCAGGGGCTCGTCGCCGAGACGCTGAACCTTTCGCAGTTGCCCGGCTACAAGACCGGGGGCACGATCCACGTGGTCGTCAACAACCAGATTGGCTTCACCACCGCGCCCGTCGAGAGCCGCTCGACTCGCTACTGCACCGATGTGGCGAAGATGATCGAAGTGCCCATCTTCCACGTCAACGGCGAGGATCCCGAGGCGGTCGTCTACGTCGGCGAGCTCGCGCTCGACTTCCGCGAGACGTTTGGCCAGGACGTGGTGATCGACATGGTCTGCTACCGCCGCCACGGTCACAACGAAGGGGACGAGCCGGCCTTCACACAGCCCCTGATGTACCGCAAGATCAATGACCGGATCAGCATCCGGGAGCTCTACACTGAGAACCTGGTCATGACCGGCCAGCTCTCGAGCGAAGAGGCGGAGACCATCGCGGAGACATTCCGCGACCGGATGGAAGAGGTCTACAAGGAAGTGCACGAGAATCACGAGGCTCCCAAGCCCGTTCCCGGATTCGGCGGGAACTGGAAAGGGTTGAGCCCGCATTTCTCGTTCGCTCCCGTCGCGACGGGCGTTCCGCTCGAAACGCTGCGGATGATTGGCCAAAAGATTGCGGCCTTGCCTTCCACCTTCAAGCTCAACCCGAAGATGGAACGCATCCTGGCCGCACGGCTCAAGATGACGACCGAAGGGCCGGTCGACTGGGCGTCGGCGGAGGCGCTTTCGTTCGGCTCGCTGCTGCTCGAAGGCACGCCGGTCCGGCTCAGCGGCCAGGATAGTCGGCGCGGCACGTTTAGTCAGCGGCATTCGGTGCTTGTCGACTCCCAGACGGCGGAGCGCTACGTTCCGCTGAATAGCCTCTCGACGAGCCAGGCGGAGTTGTGCGTCTACGACAGCTTGCTGTCTGAGGCTGCGGTCCTCGGCTTCGATTATGGCTATTCGCTCGACGAGCCCCACATGCTGATCATGTGGGAAGCCCAGTTCGGCGATTTCGCCAACGGGGCGCAGGTGATCATCGATCAGTTTATTGCCTCGGGCGAGTCGAAGTGGGGGCGGTCGAGCGGAATCGTTCTGCTGTTACCTCATGGGTACGAGGGCCAGGGGCCCGAGCACTCGAGCGCACGCCTCGAGCGCTACTTGCAGCTCTGTGCCGAGGACAACATCCAGGTGGTCGTGCCGAGCACGCCGGCTCAGTACTTCCACGTGCTCAGGCGCCAGGTGAAGCGAGGGTTCCGCAAGCCGTTGATCGTGATGACGCCGAAGAGCCTGCTCCGGCACAAGATGGCTGTGTCGCCTCTGGAGCAGCTCACGACCGGTGGCTTCCGCGAGGTGATCGACGACCCGGCCGATTCCGACCGGGTGCGGAGAGTTGTCTTCTGCTCGGGCAAGATTTATTACGACCTGGTCGCCAAGCGAGAAGAAGCCCAGAAGACGCGTGAGGTCGCCATTGTGCGTCTGGAGCAGATTCACCCGTGGCCGGCGGACCAATTGAAGGCTGTATACAACCGCTACCGCTCAGCGCGCGAGTGGGTCTGGGTCCAGGAAGAATCACAAAACATGGGCGCGTGGACGTTCGTGGCTCCGCGGTTGTCGGAGTTGACCGGAACGTCATTCCAGTACGTCGGCCGAGACGCCAGCGCGAGCCCCGCGACGGGGTCGCACGCCGTGCACGAGCGCGAGCAGGCCGAGCTGGTGGAGGCTGCAATCGGCTCCGACCTGCCGCACCTGGTGGCAGCCCATCCGGAGTTGATCGCCGCCGGTCACACGCTCAAGCAAGGAGTCCGTTGAGATATGGCCGTTGTTCCGATCAAGGTGCCGAGCGTGGGCGAATCGGTCACCGAAGGGATCCTCTCGCGCTGGCTGAAAGCGGACGGGGCTCCGATCAAAGCCGGTGAGCCGCTCTTCGAGCTGGAGACCGACAAAGCCAGCCAGCCGGTTCCCTCGCCCTCGGCGGGCGTGTTGAAAATCAGCGTGGCGGAAGGGGCCACGGTGAACGTCGGTGCGACCGTGGGGACCATCGACACCGAGGCCCAGCCGGCTGCACCGAGCCCCGATAAACAGAAGCCCGCGCCGAGCGCGGCGGCTCCCTCCGCTGCTCCGGCTCCGAAGGAGACTGCCCAGCCACAGCCGAACGGTGGGGGCGGCGTGGCGCTCTCGCCGGCGGTGCGCAGGCTGGTGACGGAAGAGCACGTCGATCCCTCAGCCATTGAGGGAACGGGCCGGGAAGGCCGGATCACCAAGGGGGACGTGCTGGCCCATCTCGAGGGATCCCGCGAAACGGCCGTGGCTGAGGCGGCTGCGCCTTCGACCGCGCCCGCTCCGGCCCGGGTGTCGTCCGCGACGCCTCGCGAGACCCGGCAGCGCATGAGCGGGATCCGCCAGAAGATCGCCCAGCGGCTCGTTGAGGCGCAGCAGACGGCGGCGATCCTGACGACCTTCAACGAAGCCGACATGACCCGCATCACCGAGCTGCGGGCCAGGTACAAGGAAAGCTTCCAGAAGAAGCACGGCGTCGGTCTCGGCTTCATGTCGTTTTTCGTCAAGGCGGTGGTCGAGGCCCTCAAGGCCTACCCGGCGGTCAACGGCCGCATCGACGGTGCCGACATCATCCTGCACAACGTTTACGACATCGGCGTGGCCGTCAGCACCGAGCGCGGACTGATGGTGCCCGTGATTCGAGACGCCGACAAGCTAAGCTTCAGCGCGATCGAGAAAGCGATCGGCGACTATGCGACGAAGGCTCGACAGGGGGCGATCTCGGTCGGCGACCTTCAAGGGGGTACGTTCACGATCACGAACGGTGGCGTTTTTGGTTCCCTGCTCTCGACGCCGATCCTGAATCCGCCGCAGAGCGGAATTCTCGGCATGCATACGATTCAGAAACGCCCGGTGGCCGTCAATGACCAGGTCGTCATCCGCCCCATGATGTACCTGGCGCTGTCGTATGACCATCGCATCATCGACGGGCGGGAAGCCGTGAGCTTCCTGGTCCGCGTCAAGGAATGCGTGGAAAACCCCGAACGACTTATGCTGGAGATTTAATGATTTCACGGCGGTGAACACAGAGCACACGGAGCGAGCAGCGATTAGAGCGGTTTACATCAGGATTGCACAGCCCGTCTCAAACGGAGCGAACCCAATAACTCCCCCCCTTGGGAAGGGGGGGTTGGGAGGGTGGGCGTTGGCCGTCCGATGTCTGCAACAGAGCCGCGAACCGACGCGTTGCGGGTGATAGGCATGAGACAAGCCGAGTGTGAGCGCTGATTCCCCACCCCCCCAACCCCCCCTTCCCAAGGGGGGGAGTTATTGGTCTCCACGTTGCGAACGGGGGACTGGGCGTCTGATCTGCGCAACCCCGCTTCAAACGGCCTATTCGCTCTTTGTGCTCCGTGTCCGCTGCGGTGAATCCCTTTTCCTGAACAGGAGCGAGTGGTGGCGGAGCGTTACGACGTCGTGGTGATCGGGGCCGGTCCGGGCGGTTATGTTGCGGCGATCCGTGCTGCGCAGCTCGGGATGAAGGCGGCGTGCATCGAGAAGCGTCCGACCCTTGGGGGCACCTGTCTCAACATCGGTTGCATTCCCAGCAAGGCATTGCTCGATTCGAGTGAGTATTACCATCTGGCCGAAGCCAAGTTCGCGAAGCACGGAATCAAGGTCGGCGGTCTCGAAATCGACGTGCCGGCGATGCTCGCGAGAAAGGACAAGGTCGTGAAGGAACTGACGGACGGCGTTCAGTTCCTGTTCAGGAAGAACAAGATCGACGCCGTTTTCGGCGCCGCCCGGCTGGCGTCTGCGAACTCCGTCGTCGTCAGCAAGAACGACGGCGGAGAGGTGACTCTGGAGGCGGGCCATATTCTGATCGCCACCGGAAGTGCGCCCGTCAACCTCCCGTTCATCCCGTTCAACGGCCAGACGATCGTCAGCTCGACCGAAGCGCTGTGTTTCGAGAAGGTGCCGGAACATCTCGTTGTGGTCGGTGGCGGCTACATTGGGCTGGAGCTCGGTTCGGTCTGGAAACGGCTCGGGTCAAAGGTGACCGTGATTGAGTTTCTGCCTCGAATCGTGCCGATGGCCGATCTTGAAACGGGCACATTGCTGCACAAGAGCCTTGCGAAGCAAGGGCTGGAGTTTCACCTCGAAACCAAGGTCACGGGCGCCCAAATCGAGGGCGACCGCGTCACGGTGAAGGCCGAGAAAAAGGACGGTAGCGCCCTCTCCGTCACATGCGACCGCGTCCTGGTGGCTGTCGGCCGCCGGGCCTACACCGAGGGGCTCGACCTCCAGAAGGCCGGCGTCACCGTGGATCCGAAAACGGGCAAGGTCGCGGTCGACAAGACGTTCCGTACGAACGTTCCCACGATCTCGGCGATCGGAGACGTGATCGAGGGACCGATGCTCGCGCACAAGGCGGAAGACGAAGGGATCGCCTGGGCCGAGCTGCTCGCGGGGAAGGCGGGGCACGTCGATTACGACACGATCCCCAGTGTCATCTACACCTGGCCCGAGATGGCCAGCGTGGGTCAGACGGAGGAACAACTCAAGGAGCGCAAGGTCGATTACCGCGTCGGCAAGTTTCCCTTTCTCGCCAACGGTCGGGCGAAGGCGATGGACGAGACGGAAGGGATGGTCAAGATCCTGGCCCATGCAAAAACAGACCGCGTGCTGGGCGTCCACATTATCGGTCCGCGCGCGTCGGATTTGATTGCTGAGGCCGTGACCACGATGGAGTTTGCCGGCAGCGCCGAGGACATCGCCCGAATCTGCCATTCGCATCCGACGCTTTCGGAGGCGGTCAAGGAAGCGGCTCTGGCCGTGGACCGAAGGGCGATCCATAGTTAGTGCTTGCGCAGAAGCAACCTTTGGAGTCTGACCGTTAACTGTCTCTAGAAACATCCTAGAATGCTCTTCGTTTCCTTTGTTTCCTTCTGTTCCAGGCTTTTCCGGCTCGTCGTAAACCAACGTTGAACAGAAGGTAACGAAGTAAACGAAGGAAATCATAATAAGGCATTCTTCGATCTGTGATCCTGCCACGTTGCAACGATGATTGCTGCGCAAGCCCTTGCGATGGCCAAAACACCGCGAGTCGCTCTACCCGCCCGGAGCCATCATCGACTCTTTCGTGGAGCTCGTCATGCCCAGCATTTTCCCCGGCATGGACCCCTATCTCGAAGATCCCGCGTTCTGGTCGGATTTTCACGACAGTTTTATTGTCTATTGGAGCGGTGCACTCAACGATTGCCTTCCCGAATGTTACGAAGCGCGGATCAACGGACGGACGCGTGTGATCGAGTTCGACACTGGGACCCAACCATCACAGAAGGCAGACGTGGCGATCCATCGCGCGGAAGGGCATGGCGAATCCGAGCCGGTGAGCGAACGGGGTGCTGTCCCAGTGGGACCCGTGACCGTGCGTAATCGGCTTCTTGACGAGGAACGCGAAACTTTCATCGAGATCCGCAAACTGCCGGAACGGTCCGTCGTCGCTGTGCTGGAGCTCCTGTCCCCGTCGGACAAGACAGGAGGTGGCCGGCGTTTTTATCTCAACAAACGCAACGCCCTGCTGCACCAGGACGTTCACATTGTCGAGCTCGACCTGCTCCTAAATGGGGAGCGCATTCCCTTCGAAGACCCATTACCGCGAGGCGATTACTTCATGTTCGTCACCCACGCCGAAAGGCGGGCGGAATGTGACGTCTACCGGTGGAGCCTCCGTAGCCGGCTCCCCACACTTCCGATCCCGCTCAAGGCGCCGGACGAGGCCGTCACCTGCGACTTCGCCGCGGTTTTCACCACGACCTATGATCGCGGCCGATACGCTCGCTCGATCGACTACACGAAGCAACCGCCGGTTTTGCTGAGCGAAGCGGACCGAGCCTGGGTGGCCGAGCTCCTACGCGCGAAGTAATCGGAATGATTACTGAACTCGCGTTGCTTCGGTCCCATCGATCAGTCCATCACCGTCCGCGTCGAACCGGCGGAATTCGTCGGCGGGGCCGAGAAACTCTCGAGGGGAGACGTCGCCGTCGCGGTTCCGGTCCATCCCGACGAACCACGCGGGCAAGGCAGGACCATTGCGTTTCGCACCGGGCGTGACCATCCCGGACCGAGCGACGGCGACAACCCGATTGCGATTCTGCGTCGGACCTCGTCCGATGTTGACTTGGGTTCGCCTCGGGAGTTCCGAAAGTGAGAAGCGGCCGTCGTGGTCGATGTCGAATTCGGCCATCTTCGCCTGGGAGCCGCGGAGCTCGCGCAACGAGAGTCGGCCGTCGTGGTCCGCGTCGAGACGCTCGTGCAGGGGAACGCCTTGGTCTGAAACGGTCAGGGCGATGCGCGCTTCCTCCGCGGCAGCACTCAGGACGACGTAAGCCTTTAGCTCGGACTGGGTCATCTTCCCATCGCTGTTGCGGTCGGCGACGGAATGAATCTGCTGAAGGAACGCATTGCCGCGTGCTTCCTTCGCATCAATCACACTGTCGTTGTTCACGTCGGCGTTCTTGAACTGGTTCTCCAGAAAGCCGACGACATTATTTTGTGATTCCAAGGCGACGAATTCGAACTCCGATCCGGCCACGTCGACGATCAGTCCTCCGCTGGTTCCCGAGCGGGTGGTGAGTGCTGGTGCGGGCGCCGATTTGTCGCGCGGAGGCATCTTCTCGACCCGAGCCGATGCGCTACGGGTCCGACCGAGCGTGATGAGGATCTCCAGGCTCGGACTGGGTGACTCGAGATACACCGCCAATTCCGTGGGGTCGAGCAGCCCATCCTGATCGCGGTCCGCGGATGCGATTTCGTTTGTCGTCACGCCAAACGCCTCAGGGCCGAGCTTGGCCGGTGCTGGCTTCTTGAGCGCGCTGCGCAGTTGGCGGATCGCCGTCGTGCGCGCTTCGCTCGAATTGAGCGGAAATGCGGAGCTCTTTGAGGCGTCGAACGGACTTCCTCCCGGATTGAAGCCCCGAAAGCGGTCGGCGAGCGGGCTCCGGTCAGGAGTCAACTCCTCGAGACTCAGAACCTCATCTTCGTCGCTGTCGAACTTCGTAACGAGCCCGTCGGTTCCGGTCAGCTCGGCCGGCGTAATGATGCCGTCATTGTCCCGGTCGAGCAGGGTGAACACTGCCGAGGTCCGTGGGTCGGCGGGCGGGCCGGATTCTACGCCTAAAGGCTCGAAATCCTGCGTTCCCTGAAGGTAACCCACCAGCTCGTTGAACGTCACCGTCCCGTCCTTGGGCTTTGCATCGATCGCCGTCGGACGTTTGCCCGCGCGAATTCTCGCCCCGCCGTTGAGCGGGTTGTTCAGGAGGTTGGTCCACGGCGCTCGGTTGGCCTCCCCGGTGGTGACAATGCCGTTCCCGTCGCAATCCAGGAACGCGTGCAATTTGATGACGAAGTCGCCCCATGCGGTCTGAAACGACTTGGGTCCAATCTTGACATGCAGGCGCACGACGGCGGCCCGGCCGGAGCCGATCAGCAACACATCGACCGTGTCGTTCCCAGGCGCCTGGGCGAAGACATCGTCGGGGAGCTTGTCGGAGGGGCTGTCCCCGTAAACCGCGGATGCGACGAGAAGCGCCACGACGGCCGCCGCGAACCGTTGCATTGCGCTCATGCCAGGGCCTCCGTGATCGGCTTCGCCGCGGGGTCCGCGATCCGGATCGGCCGGCCGACGTTCGAGATGTTCTGAATCTTCGGATCGATCCCCAGCGCCATGCATACCGTCGCAATGAAGTCGGGTACGGTGACGGCCCGTTCTTCCACGGTGTTTCCATCGGCGCTCGTGCGGCCGATGACGCTTCCCCCCTTGATGCCTCCACCGCCGAGCACTGCCGTCCAGGCATTCGGGAAGTGGTCCCGGCCTGCGTTTGCATTGATCTTGGGGGTCCGGCCGAACTCGCCCATCCACACGATCGTGGTCGATTCGAGCAGACCGCGCTGCTGGAGATCGCGCAACAGCGTAGACCACCCGGCGTCGAGCACTTCGCTCAGCCGCTTGACCTGCTCGAAGTTTTGCTGATGCGTATCCCAACCAACCGCCTGCATTCCGTTCGCGCTATTGAGCGTAACTTCGACGAACGGCACGCCGCGCTCGATCAGCCGCCGGGCGAGCAGGCAGCCCTGTCCGAAGGGGTTGCGGCCGTAGGCGTCGCGCAGTGGCGCTGGCTCGGTATCGAGATGAAATGCCTTGACGCCTTCCGAACGCATTAGCTTGATCGCGTGCTCGAAGGCCGAACGGTGCGCTTCCGCCGGACCGCCGGGATGGGAGTCGATGAATTCGGCGTTCAGCGGGTTCAGGAGCCCGAGCCGCGCATCGGCCGTGCGGCGGTCGATCCCGTCGGGAGCGTCCAGGTCCTTGACCCGGAGTGCCGCGTCCTCGGGATTCATGCCGGGTCGCACAACCTGTCCTCGTCCGTTCTCACCGACGATCAGGGGAGCATACTCGTGGCCGAGGAAGCCGGGGCCATACGCCGCCTGGTTGAGGAATCGGAACGGTCCGATGCTGACAAAGCTGGGCAATTCCGCGCCCTCGTCCGCCAACTCCTTGGCGACCAGGGAGCCCAACGTGGGGTACTGCACCTGCCCCTGGGGCGGGTAGCCCGTGCGGAGGAAATAGCTCGCGCGCCCGTGATCGCCTTCCTTGGTGCTCATGGATCGAACGAGCGCGAGGTGATCCGCCAGTTGGGCGAGCTTCGGCAGATGTTCGCTGATCCGAATGCCCGGAACTGAGGTCTGAATCGCCTTGTACGGGCCGCCGTTGGCGTGGCCTGGCTTGAGGTCGAAGGTATCCATCTGGCTTGGTCCGCCGTTCATCCAGAGCAGGATGCACGACCGCTTGCGCTGCGGGCTCGAAGCCGCATCTGCGGCCAATGCCTTCATCCATCCCGCCGGCGCCCCGACGGCGACTCCCGCGGCCGCCAGTTGCAACCATTGCCGACGCGTCATTTCGAGCGATCGTGTGCTGCGGAACATGAGCGACTCCTCCGGGGATGGCAGATGGCAAATGGCACACGAGTGCCATCTGGGCGTTGCGGACGCTCAGTGGTTGAAAACAAACTCGGCGCTTCCCAGCAGCGACCAAAGTACGTCCGCGAAGGCCTTCTTGCTGTTCAGCGTGGGACCCCCGCGCTCGACGTAGGGCACGAGCCGTTCGAGTTCCTCGGACCGGGGCCGGCGGGTGAGCGCCGCGAGGTAGAGCGTCTCGATCCGCCCCGCGGTGTCGAGGAAGTAGCTATCGGCGACGGCTTGAAGGGTTGCGCCTCGCTCCACGTTCGTCGCGTCGTCCACCAGCCGCCCGTTCATCAAAGTCAGCGCCTGGAGAATGGAGGTCTGGCGATCCGTGGCGCGTTCGTCCTGGCTGGCGAAGCGTTCGAGAAATTCCCCGCGCAGACCGTTATTGGCGAAGACGAATTGCTGCGGAGGAGCCTCTTTGTTCAGCCCCGTGGCCATGACGAGGCTGTCATATAGCTGCTCGGCACTGAGCCCGCGGACCGGCATCCGGTCGAAGAGCCGGTAGACCGTGGTGGACGGCGAGCCCCCTGCGCTCGAGAGCTGATAGGCGCGGCTCGAGGTGATCGCACGGATCAGATACTTCAGGTCGAACTCATGAGCCGCGAACTGGTCGGCCAGCAGGTCGAGAAGCTCCGGATGGCTCGCCTCGACGTTCGCCCCCATGTCATCCACGGGGTCAATGAAACCGACCCCAAAGAAGTGCGACCAAACGCGGTTGGCGGCGGCCCGGGCAAAGTAGGGGTTGTCACGCGAAGTGAGCCACTCTGCCAGCTTCGAGCGGCTCGATGCGTTTCCGCTCCAATCGACGTCGCGACCGTCCAGGAAGGATGCCTTGATCGTCCGCTTGGTGCCGGGCATCTCGATCTCATGCCGGCCCGCAACCTCGGTCCCCTGGAAGATGGCGTCGCCGTTCCCCTGTCGCTGGACGCCGGCGAAGAAGGCGGCCATGCCCCAGAACTCGTCGCGTGTCCATTTGGCGAACGGATGATTGTGACACTGGGCGCATTCGAGCCGGATTCCCAGGAAGAGCCGCGAAGCACTCGCCGCGAGGTTTTCCGGTTTGCCATCCTTCGCGGCGACAAAAGCGAACGCCGAGGGTGTGATGGTTTGGGCGTTGCCCGGATTGAATGCCAACTGACCCGATGTGACCGGAACGGTGAGGAGCTCACGGACGATCTTGTCGTATCCCGTACCGTCGCTGAACTCCTTGCGGAGCCACACGCGGAAGTCACCCGCGAAGAACCCGGACTGGAAGCTTGCCTTGGCCTCCGGTACCAGGAGCTCGGTCCAAACGTCCGTCATGTGGTTGGCGTACGCAGGACTTGCGAGGAGACGATCAACGAGCGCTCGCCGTTTCTCCAGATCCGTCTTGCTGAGGAACTCCCGAGTCTCGGAGACGGGCGGAATGCGGCCGGCCACATCGAGACAGACGCGCCGCAGAAACTCGGCATCATCCGACAGCGGCGCGGGCGTCACACTTTGTTTTTGCCAGCGTGTTTCCAGGGCGCGATCGATCGCTCGCGACAGCGCCTGCTCGTCGATCGGCGCGATGTGACGTGAAGCAAACGCGGCGGGACCGTTGGGGAACTTGGCGGTTGCTTCGGCTCCATATGTACCGAAGGGTGAAGCCACGACCGCCAGTGATAGGACGAGCCAAAGTTGTCGCCGCCGCATGGTTGCACCTCTCTCCAGGAGCGTCATGCCAGGGCCGCCTCAGAAGCGGTCTTGAATGATTCGATACTGTCGATTGGACACTCAGGATCCGAATTATGGTTTCGCGTCGGGCTTGGATTCCGTTTTGGACACATCCCAGATCTTGACGGGCTCCCCTTGCACCGTCGACGCCGTTGCGAGCGATTGGCCGTCGGGTGAAAAGTAGACGCTCACGATGACTCCATCGTGCGCCCGGAATTGTCCGAGAGGACGCCGAGTCGCCGCGTCCCAGAAGTAGACGATCCCTTGCCGGCTTGCCACGGCGAAGCGCGAACCGTCCGGGGAAAACGCGAGCGTTGTGGGTGCCGCGGACGGCACCGTCATCCGGGCGAGCTCGTTCCAGTGCGTGGCGGACCAGAAGACCAGGGTGGTATCTCCTGTCTCTTCCTGTTGGTCGGAAAAGATTCCGACGACCGTCTTTCCATCAGGAGCGAAGAACGCCCGCGCGAAGTCTCGGCCGGGTTCGGTTTTTCGGACGATCTCGTGCCCGTTGCTCATGTCGCGCAAGGAAAACGTGGCTGTCCTCTCGGCGCGCGTAATGGAAGTAACGATCAGTGACTTGAGGTCAGGCGAGCGTCCGAGCTGTTGAACGATGGAGTCCGGTTGACCCTTAACCAGGACCTTCGAGGTTTGCTGTTCCGCCTCGGCCCGAACCGCATCGGGCGCGTCGGGGGCAGGAAGTTTGCGCATTACGATGGCGCCGTTTTCGTCAACGTAGACGACGTTGGAACAGTCGGGTGCCAGGGTCGTAGGAAGGGGACGCCCCGGCGTCGCGAAGGAGAACAACGGCGTGAGGCGCTGGGGATCCCAAAACCGGACGGCGCGACGGCTCGTGGTGGAGATCAAACGCCCGTCCACGGAGAAATTGCCGAAAACGTTCGATCCATCGTCTTCAGCAATCGACCCCAGCTCCTTCCAGGTGGCGGTGTCCCAGATTCGGACGATCGCCCCGAAACCAGGTGAGGTGAGCTCGCTTGTGATCATCAGCTTGCCGTCCGTGGAATAGCGAGCCTCGCCGAATCGCCGGGGCGACGTGAGCACGGTTGACCTGAGCGTCGCAATGCGAGCGCCAGGCGACCAGAGCTTGATCGCCTTGTCGAACCCTGCGCTAACGAGCGTCCCGGTTGCCGGATTGAACGCGAGGGACGTGACTCCCTGATGATGCGCGCGGAGGCTCGAGACGGACTTGTGTTCGGGGGGCGACCAGACGCGTAGCCGGCCGTCGAAACTCCCGGTGACCAGCGCGTCACCCTTGGGCGAATAGGCGAGGGTGAGGACTGAGTCCGAGTCGTCGGTGTGGGTCATTCGCGTTTTACCCGTCGCTAGATCCCACAGGCGGACTGTGTGGTCTTCGCCGGCTGTCGCTAGCGAGGCACCGTCGGGACTGAAGGCCAACGCTCGCACGGCACCTCGATGGCCGTCCCATGTTGATTTGAATGTCCGCGCCTCCACATCCCACAAGCGCACAACGCGGTCGCTACCCGCAGAGGCGAGAACCTTGCCGTCAGGGGCGAACCCGAGGGTCCGAACTGGCCCCGTATGAACGGCGAGAGAGGTGATCTTACGGCTTTCGGCGACGTCCCAGAGCGTGATGGTTTTGTCGAATCCAGCCGAAGCCAGGACTTTCCCATCAGGCGAAAAGGCAACAGCGAGAACGCCGCCCGAGTGCGCTCCGAGCGCGGTGCGTTCCGTCATGTCGGCGAGGTTCCACAGCCGGACGGTCTCGTCGTAGCCGCCGCTGGCCAGCAGCTTGTTTACGGGCGAGAACGCAAGGCAAGTGACCGTGTCGGTGTGACCGGAAAGCGAACCGAGAGCACGATTGTTGATCGTGCTGCGGAGTGCGATTACGGGATTCTCACTGCCCAGCGCAAGGACTGCCCCGTCGGGCGAGTACGCAACCGCGAGTACCGTGGGAGATGGCGGCTGGTCGTTCGCATTCGGAGCGTCCGGCGGGTTCCCCGGGTGCGTGATCACGCGGGCGTTCTCCGCGAATGAGAGCCGCTCCGTTGGTTGCGTTTGGCCCCGAACGGATCCCAAACCCCCGTCGTCCATCAGGAGCGTGGCGATCATAATGGCCAAACATACGGGAGACTTCGCGATTCTTTCGCGCGAAGCACCGGCACAATTGTCGTTCATGGCGGGGACCTCGCCGAGATGCCGATGATCAACATCGACCGAAGTGGGCTTCCCGAACGCCAGACGAAACACGCACGCTGTAGAAGACGCAGTGGGAAATGAATCAACTACGAATGTCTTAAAGCTAGGCGTGTCCACGACGTTTGTCAATCAGGTACTACCAAAGAATTCGGAACGGCGGCGGTTGCCTTGCCGTCGGATGGGGGTCAACAACGAGTGGCCTGAAAGGAAACGGCCTTGTGCCCGGTGTCAGGGCCGTTTCATTTTCGCACCGGAAGCCGTTCGTCCGAATCAGTCCGCAGGCTTTGGAGTGCGGGGGCTTGCTCCCGGTTTCGTAGCGTCGTCGCGCTCCGAGAAGGCCCCTGCCGCATCCCAACGGCCTAACCGGACCTCGACTTTCCAGCCGCAATCCCAGCGCGAAAGCGGGAGCAAGCCCCCGCACTCCAAAGCCTGCGGACTCCGTATACCATCCGATACCCAGAATGAAACGGCCCTGCGCCGGGTGTGACTCGGTCTTGTGAAATCCTGGGCTTTCGCGTACGCTTCGGTCGCCGCATTGCCCATCGGTGTCAGCTTGCTCCGCGCGCACGTCTTTCGTTTTGTGGAACCGAAAACCCGCAACGCCGCTAAGCCCCCTCGTGTCACCCCAGCGGGATTGTTGTCCTCATACTTCTTCAGGGAGGGGACGATGCTTAGCTGGTCCGGCCCTCGCGCCGTTGCGATTGCTGCCGTTCTCCTGGCGATGGATGTGGAGTGGGCTCGCCCCGATTCCTCCCCTTTTTCTCCACCAACACCGTCGCACGTCGTGATGAAGTCGTTGAACACAAAGCTGCGCAACGGCGGCGAGATGATCGACTCCGGCCACAGGTTTCTGCGTTATCGTGTCGAGCGCGAGCAGGGCGATTGGCTCTGGATCGTCGCCAATTGCGGGACCAGAGGGTGGGTTGACCGTCGAGACGTCGTGCCCGTGGAAACGGCCATTGGCTACTTCGCCGACCTCAGCGCACGAGAACCGAGCTCGGCGCAGGCCCACCGAATGCTCGGGTTGGCGTACTACGAAGCGGGCGATTTCCGGCGCGCCGTTCACGAAGCCACTCAAGCGATCAAGCTCGACGCTCACTTTGCGGATGCCTATGCGGATCGGGCTTCCGCTCGTGTGGAGCGGAACGACATCAACGGTGCACTGGACGATGCGGTCGAGGCGATCCGCCTCGATCCCACTTCGGCCCGCTCCCATCTCGTCCGGGCCTGGGTCTTTGGCAGGAAAAAAGATCCTCGCGGCGCCTTCTCCGATCTCGAGGAAGCGATCCGACTCGAACCGGGCAATGCATGGCTGTTCGTCGAACGTGCTCAACTCTGGCGCGCTGGGGGAAAGCTGGACGAGGCGCTGGAGGATCTTACGAAGGCCCTTGCCCTCGACCCCGACCTGACGTATGCTTATTTATATAGAGCCATGTATTCGAAACAGAAGAAAGATTTCACGCTCGCCGTCGAAGACGCGAACACGGCGGTTCAGATTGATCCGAACCAGCCGAACGTGTACGTCATTCGAGCCTACGTGCAGTGTGAGCTGAAACACTTCAACATGGCGCTCGAGGACTGCGAGCAGGCGGCGCGGATCGATCCCAAGAACGTCTACGTTCAGGGCTGTCGCAAGACCGTACTCGCCGTGAAGGGGGAGCGCCGGAATGCGCTCGGTGAATGGAATTCGCATCCGAAGATCCTCGCGATCGTGGATGCGGGCTTCGGCGAAATCTTGAAGTAAGCCTCGCAGTCAGCTAGAGCGCCTAACGATTGGGTTGCGCACGGTCGCAACGTAATCAAGACACAGGAGTATCAGAACTCCCTTTCCCCTTCTGGGGGAGGGTTGGGGGGTGGGGGTTCCGGACGGCCATGTGCCGTGCGATGTCCCCCCCACCCCAGCCCTCCCCCACGATGGGGGGAGGGAGTACACTTCTCCCAGTCAGGTAGGTTGAGGACGCGTTCAAAGGTAAGGCCTTCGTTGGGCGAGGACCGTTGTTGGCCGATCGTGTGCAACCCAATCGTTAGGCGCTCTAACCTACTTGCAGCGCGCGACGATGGACAACGACCGTACGATCGGTACCAATCGCGCGAGACTGCCTCATCGCTCCGTTCAGCAAGGCTAACGGGTGATTAAGAGTCAGCTATGATCAAAAAATTGTCGATCGGGGACCGTTTCGCGCTGCTCACATTAAAAGTGAATCGACTCGCCCAGCCCCTGTCCCGCCGCTTCCATGATTGACTCGGAGTACGTCGGGTGCGGGTGCATCGCGTGGAGGATTTCCTCCTCGGTCGCCTCCAGCTTCTTCGCCATGACCAGCTCCGCGATAAGCTCCGTGGCTTGCGAGCCGATCAGGTGAGCGCCCAGCAATTCGCCATACTTCTTGTCAAACACGAGTTTGACGAACCCCTCGGATTCATCGGAAGCAATGGCGCGGCCGCTCGCAAGGAACGGGAACTTGCCGATGCGAACCTCGTAGCCGGCCTCGCGGGCGGCTTTTTCAGTCAAGCCCACGCTAGCGACGCCGGGGTCGGTGTAGGTGCAGCCGGGCACATTCGAATAGTCGACCGTGTGGTCGGCATGGCCGCAGAGGCGCTCGACACAGCAGATCGCCTCGTGGTGGGCGACGTGGGCCAACCAGGGGGGGCCGATCACGTCGCCGACGGCATAGATTCCGGGCACGCTTGTCTGATAGCCGTTCTTCGGGTCGGCCTTGATGTGGTTCTTGAAGAGCGCGACCTTGAGGCTGTCGGCGAAGACGCCTTCAACGTTCGCGAGCACGCCGATCGCGACGAGCATTTTCTCGGCTTCGATCGTCTTGGGTCCCTGCGGGGTCTCGACCTGGACCTTGACTCCAGACGCGGTCTTCTCGACCTTTCCGGTCTTCGAGCTCACCAGGAGCTCAAGCCCTCGTTTCGTGAGGCACTTGTGAAGCTCCTTCGAGACGTCCTCGTCCTCGCCCGGGAGGACGCGGTCGAGCATTTCCACAACGGTCACTTTCGTGCCGAGGGCGTTGTAGAAGTAGCCGAACTCGAGCCCGATCGGACCGGCACCGATGATGAGGAGTGATTTGGGGAGCGCGGGGAGGCTCATGGCCTCCTTGTAGCTGATGATCGTCTTGCCGTCGAACTCGGCGCCCGGCAAGGGGCGAGGGCGGACGCCCGTCGCGATGATGATCGAGTCGGTTGTGACCTTCTCGTCGCCCACCTGGATCGTGTGGGGATCGAGCACCTTGGCGACGCCTTGCTTCGACTGCGCCTTGTATTTGCGAAAGAGGCTCTCGATCCCCTTGTTGAGCTGACCCGCGACGTCGCGGCTCCGCTTGATGATCTGCGTGAAATCCCATTTCGGTTCGCCGCCGACGTAGCCGAACTTCGCGCCGTGGTTCTTGAGCAGCTCGGCGAGGTGGGCGTTGGTCAGGAGCGCCTTGGTGGGGATGCAGCCCCAGTTGAGGCAGATGCCACCGAGCTTGTCGCGCTCGACGCAAAGCACTCGCTTGCCAAGCTGGCCCGCTCGCAACGCCGCCGCGTAACCGGCCGGACCGCCGCCAATCACCACAATGTCGTAGTCGTATGCCATCGGTCTGACGAATCCAAAAAGGAAGGGTGCGCACAACGCACCGTATTATTGGCACGCTCCACGCACCCAACAAGAGTAGAGACACTCGACGGTCACAGCAACATCGACGCGGGCTCTTCGAGCAAACCCTTCACCGTCCGCAGGAACTCGGCCGCCAAGGCGCCGTCGACCGCGCGGTGATCGGCGGTGATGGTGAGGGTCATGACCGTCCCCACCGCAAGGGCGTCGTTGACGACAATCGGTCGCTTCTCCGCCGCGCCGACGGCGAGGATCGCAACCTGCGGCAGGTTGATGATTGCGTCGAACTGGCGGACGCCGTACATGCCCAGGTTGCTGATGGTGAAGGTGCCGTCGGCAAGCTGGTCGCCGGTGAGCTTGTTGTCGCGAGCGGCCGTAGCGAGCGCCTCGCTCTGGACGCGGATCTCACGCAGGCCGAGGCGATCGGCGTTCTTGATCACGGGAACGATCAGTCCGCTGTTCGGCAACGCGACGGCGATGCCGACGTTCACGGACTCATGCAGGACCATCGCGTCGGGCTCGAACGAGGCATTCACGCCCGGGTGTTTCCGCAAACCGAGGGCGACCGCCTTCGTGACGAAGTCGCCCACCGACAGCTTGACCTTCTCGGCGGCGAGCTGCTTGTTCAACCGCTCGCGGACGGCCACAAGTTCGTCGACACGCACTTCGACCGTGACATGGATGACCGGCGTTTCCTGCGTCGACTGGACCATGCGCTTGGCGATCGTCTTGCGCATGTTCGAGTGCGGGATCCGCTGCGCAGCGGCAGGAGCCGAAGCCGCGGCGGGGCGTGCTGCGGGGGCCTT
>DAIDJG010000249.1 GCA_027451445.1 Singulisphaera sp. | reverse complement strand
GGCACCGGCCAGGCGCCGTTCCGGGAAGGCGAAGCCCACGCGATCACACCTGACGGCCACCTCGTCTCGCTCCAGGAGCTCATCGAGGAGGATCCCACGGCGGTCATCGGCCCGCGCGTCGCCGAATTCGCCCGCCGCATGTTCGGCAAGCCCACCTGGCCGATCGTGTCGAAGAAGTTCGACAACAAACACCCGATCCCCCACCATCTCCACTGGAAGAAGTGGGAGGTCTACGACGTGAACGCGTGGGACAACCCGGGCGTGCACCTGTCCCATCACTTCACGACCGCCATGGGGCTCTACCCGTGGGTCACCCGGGCGATGCTCCTCGACTGCATGAAGCGGTTCGGCGAGAGCTACAACGGCATCCGCTACCTCTCGCCGCACGTTCTGATGCGGATCGGCTACGGCTTCAAGATGCCGAACGGCGTCTTGCACGCGCCGGTCGATCTCGTGCACCACGAGCTCCACGTGCTCATGGACGAACACTTCCTCGCCGAGGACCTCACGCGCGACGGCAGGATCCCGGCCGATGTCGCATTCCTCGCCTGCCGCGAGGAGGACTATCCGGCGGCCCGCCACGGCGACTGGGAGTACCTCGTCAACTGCATCGACTTCGAGGCCAACCAGCAGCCGAATTTCGTGCTCGACAACACGTGCGCGCCGCTCCGCGCGCCGGAGTACTGCGGCGATGGTGTCGAGGCGACGTGGATCGTCCACGGAAAGCTGTGCGGCGAACAGCAATGCTCGATCCTGCGCGTCCAGCTCAAGCCAGGGGCGCGCCACAAGCTGCCGCTCGAATCGCCGTGCGTGATGCACACGAATGCCGGGCGGGGCCGCGTCGGCGGTCTCGACGTCGAGCACGCCCAGCAGCTCGATCTCGGCGCACTCTACTACGAACGCGCCCTCATCACCCCGACGGCGCTCGCGGACGGCGGATTGGATCTCGAAAACGGCGGTGACGGCGAGCTCGTCATCACGCTCGACTTCCCTCAGAACGCCCACGCCGTAACGCCTGGGGCGTGACCTCAACCTGAGACAGGAAATCCCTGGGGGTCAGACTAATTAGCTAAGGATTCTCCGTGAAATTCCCTAGTTACCGAGTCTGGCCCTTTCCGTCCCTGACCCTTTGCGTTCCCCGATCGCATTACCGCCAGTAGAGCTTGAGGCCCTCAAGGTGCAACTCGTCCACCAGGTACACTTCGCTGTTGTCCAGGAGGACCATCTGCACCCCGGGCATGAGGATCTCGCCCTGCACCAGCTCCGCCTCAAGCCGCAATCGGGCTGCTTCTGCCGCGAGATCCGTCCCGTAACCGGGGGCCAGCTCGATCTCAAGCAACCGGTCGAACACCCGCTGCTCACGCTCGAAGAGAGGCCGCGCAGCGGTGTAGCCGGGCGCGGGCTCCAGGTGCCCGACGTTCCAGGGCCCGTCGCCCAGGTCATGGGTAACAACCCCCAATTCCTCACCGCCGCGGACTAGACGACACGACCAACCTTCCATTGGCGCCTCCGCGCGTCTATTGACAAAGCTCAGTGGAACTGGCTGGCCCGTGAAAGCTCGAGGAGGTCAGAGCTAATTCTTCGTTTTTCCGGTCCCCGGAAAAACGAAGAATTAGCTCTGACCCCAGCCCCCCGGTTCCTAGATTCCAAACCCCACTTCCTGGTACGGCTCACCGGCCCTGTGCGGCCGGATTTGAATGGTCACCTTCTGATCGAGCCGTTTCAAGCAATCGAGAAGTTTATCGACCGTGAACCGGCTGAAATGGCCGTTCATCAGGTGCGACACTTCCGGTTGTTTGATGCCAAGCAGCGACGCCGCCTCGCGCTGCTTGAGTTTCCTGGCCTTGAGCAATTGATGAACGTGAAACCCGAGCTTGGCACGGGCGAACAGCTCATCCGCGTCCTCGAGCCCCAGGTCTGCAAACACGTTGCCCGAGCCTACTTCAAACTCGATATCTTCCTGGTCTTCAGCCTTCATGTTCCGCCTGTTTTTTCGCCATTGCGTAGCGTCGCTTGATCGGATCGACGTCTTGCTTCAGAGAATCATAGGGTTAGTCCCCACCGTTGCCGGTGTTGCCGGTAAAACGAACCATGTCTCGTTACAGAAGACTAGGGCAACAGGGATATTCTTGAAAATATCCCTATCGCCCTAATTTGATCCTCAGCTCCCGGAGGTAAACCGCGTTAGTCCGCTGCCGATTCTCGCATGTTTCTCAGGAGTGAAGACACACGTGATCGGGTGATGAGGGCGTCCTTGTGCCTCGGGTGGAGCGCTATGAAGTGGCCCAAGCCAGATATCGCTTCATAATATATATGCATTTTTATATTAGAATTAGATCTATTGAAATAAGCGACGTCATCACCCAGGCGGATGGCGGTGTCGAGGTCGTCCATTGCCGCGGCGTCATCACCGAGGGCGATCCGGCAATTCGCCCGGTTCGTGTAGTACTTCCCCGTGCAGGGGCTCAGGTTGATCGCATTGGTGTAATCGACAATCGCCTCTACATACCTCTTGAGTGCTTCGAGCGTACAGCCTCGATTGAACAAATAACCAGGCTTATCGGGAGCGAGGCGAATCGCAATGTCGCTGTGCTTCAAGGCGGCCCCGTAGTTGCTCAGTCTTCCGTAGGTGATCGCGAGCACATCATGAACAAGGTGTGATTGCTCATTGATTTTTAGCACGCGTTGACACATTGAAATTGCCTCTGGATAGTCTCCGATATTCGAATAACACAGTGCGCCATAGGCGAGATAGTCCGGGTCGGCCCTGATCAGGAAAGCCTGGCGAAACGATTCCGCTGCGTCGCCGTACTGCTCCGCACGAAGCTGAATCTGGCCGAGGTTGTACACCGAGTCGACGTTATTCGGATCGATGGCGAGGGATTGTTGCATCGCGGCCATCGCTTCATCGTACCGCCTTACCTCCGCCAGGCAGACTGCCAGTCCCGCGAATGCGATTTGGGGCTTATCGTATTCGCCGCACGTTGCCCGAGCAAAGTGCTCGATGGCGGCTTCGTATTCATGCAGGGCGTAGCACGACTTGCCCAAGCCGACCTGAGCACGGTAGTAATTCGCGTCCACCGAGGGCACGGACGCGAAGAGTGCGATGGCGCCGGCGAAGTCCTTGCTTCGGAAGCGCTCCATAGCGGTGTCAAAAGGCGTTGAATCTTCGGTGCTCATGAAAGCCCGCCATCCTGAACGCTCTTGTCATCCCCTTCCAAAACACAATGCGAGCAATTCTCGATCGCCTCGGGACAACTTTCAACATCATCGAGCCGCGCTTGGCGAAGTGGACAGAGAGGACACGTATCTTTTGTCCGGATCTTTGTTGCTTCGACTGATACCATCTGTCCAACGAAGGAACCGCAAAGAACCGCAGGGCGCGTATTCTAACCCGTGGCTCCTGGCTGATTGCGTAGATGCCATCAATTACAGTAGCCGAGGCCGTGAGGTGCCTCTCCTCTTTCCTTTTCCGTTCCTCTTCCGGCCCCAAGGTGACGTTCGGTCTCAGGGAGGGGGGCCAAGAAATCGTCGGGTTAGATTAGGGCAATAGGAATATCTCTTAAAAATATCCTTATTGCCCTAATCTGGCCCCGAGCCTCAAGTCAAAGGGTGTTGCAAAGGCGGAGCAATCGCCCGCGAATTCAGCGTGCGACCAGGGCATTCTCCAGCCCTTCAACGCCCACCACCGGGGCCGAGCAAGCGAAGTGCTCGCAGATGTAGGTCGTTGTCCGCCCATTTTGAGCCGACCGGTTGGCGAGAAGGGGAAGGGTTTCCGCCAACTCCGCTGCTTGTACAGACGTCGCAGGAGCGACGACTCTATGGGGAAGGAACCGACCGGCGATGGTTTCGAGGACCGTCCGAAACTCAGCCGGATCGCCCCCGGCAAGAACGGCGAATTCCTGCGTCGAGCCCAGTAGGAAATCGAGCGCGACGAGACTTTGTCCCGCCGCCATCGGTGCCCGTTCGAGCACGACCTGGATCGCTTCGAGAGTCTTTCGCCCGGCCTCTGTCAGATCGTTGCGTCCGGTCACGGCTCCGAGCCGGACGAGCGCCGTGGCGGCCATGGCGTTGCCCGAGGGGGTCGCGTTGTCGTATGCGTCGCGCTGGCGGGCGATCAGGGCCTCGTGGCTGAGACCGGTGTAGTAGAATCCGCCGCGCTCCGCATCCGAAAACTCCTCGATCATGACGTCAGAGAGTCGGAGCGCCTCGCGCAACCATCTCGGTTCGCCGGTGGATTCGTAGAGGCGGGTCAGGCCATCGATCAAGTTGGCATAGTCATCCAGATAGCCGTTGAACCGAGCCTGACCATCCTTGTAGCAATGGAGGAGTCGGCCGCGATCGTCCCGGAGTCGCTCCACCAGGAACGCCGCCGCCCGCGCCGCGGCGTCGATGTAACGGGTATCTTTCAGGATAAGTCCCCCTTCGGCCAACGGAGCCAGCATCAGCCCGTTCCACGACGTGAGGATCTTCGTGTCCTTCCCCGGCGGCACCCGCTGCTCGCGGGCCACCAGCAGTCGAGCGCGACTCTCGCCCAGTTCCGAGCGCAGCGAGGCCTCGTCGCGCCCGAGCATTTTCGCGCTTTGGGCCAGCGTTTTGGGAAGGTTCAGAATGTTGTGTTCTTCCCAGTTTCCACTTTCGGTCACATCATACACATAAGCGAAAGTCTTTGCTTTTTCGTCGCCCAGCAGCGCGACGATCTCGGGTAGAGCCCAAACGTAGTACTTTCCCTCGACACCCTCGCTGTCGGCGTCCTCGGTGGAGTAGAACCCTCCCTCCGGGCTCGTCATGCGGCCCAGGACATAGTCGAGGGTCTCGCGTGCGACTCGCTCGAATTCGGCATCGCCCGTCGCCTGGAACGCTTCGAGGTAGACCGAAGCGAGCAAGGCGTTGTCGTACAACATCTTCTCGAAATGGGGGACGAGCCAGCGATCGTCGGTCGAGTAGCGCGCGAAGCCGCCTCCGAGGTGATCGTAGATGCCCCCGCGCGCCATCTTGTCGAGCGTGTGCCGGACCATGTGGAGCGAGTGCGTGTCTCCCTTGCGCGCGAACTGGCGAAGGAGGAGCTTCAAGTCCATGGGGTGCGGAAACTTCGGTGCACCGCCAAAGCCTCCGTGCGACGGATCGAAGGCGCGGGCGAGTTGCCTCGAGGCCTGGTCGAGCAACGCTTCGGTGAGCCCCCCCTGCCCTTGCGGCAATGAGGCGAGTGCCTTCAAATGGTCGACCATTTGCCCCGCTTGGGCCACGATCTCGTCGCGCCGCTCTTGCCAGGCGCGGTGGACGCTGAGCAACACCCGAGGAAAGCCCGGCATTCCACGCGCGTCGTCGGGCGGATAGTAGGTTCCGCCGAAGAACGGCTTGAGATCGGGCGTCAGGAAGACCGACATCGGCCAGCCGCCGTGATCGGTCATCGCCTGCACGGCGGCCATGTAGATCTGGTCGAGATCCGGACGCTCCTCGCGGTCGACCTTGATATTGATGAAGTGCTCATTCATCAACTGCGCGATCGCGGGATTCTCGAAGCTCTCCCGCTCCATCACGTGGCACCAGTGACACGCCGAGTAGCCCACGGAAAGGAAGATGGGCCTGTCCTCGGTCTGGGCCCGTTCGAGTGCCTCCGGTCCCCAGGGGTACCAGTCGACAGGGTTGTGCGCATGCTGGAGTAAGTAGGGACTCGTTTCACCCGCCAGTCGATTGGCGGGACGATCGTGGCCCGTTGATGAAGCGCTCATGGCAAGACTCGGTGCGAGGTTGCGGCGAACAGGTCCGACCGTTTCGGTACGGCCAGGATTATCGCACGCAACCGCCGCGCCCGCCACGGCCCTTCCCGTGGTGAAACGCTAACACCGCCGAACTAACCCTAAAACCAAGCGATGGAAGGAATTAGCTCCCTCCCCCCTTCGTGGGCTGGCGACCCGACACTTTTTTCCTGGTAGAACTCCTTGCAAGGTTTGCACTTATGATCCAACAGGCGGCGATCGCTCGAACAAGGCTGTTTTTCAGCCACCGTCGCCATGTTCGTTCTCGTCGGCTGGCCAGCCGATG